>CAIYOD010000174.1 GCA_903927755.1 uncultured Thermoleophilia bacterium
CTCATGTCCGAGGAGCAGTACGAGGAGTTCTACTGGCCGACGCTCAAGAAGCTGCTCCTCGGCCTGGTGGAAGAGGGTCTGCTCGTGTGGGTCTTCACGCAGGGCAAGTACGACTCGCGCCTGCACCACTTCAAGGAGATCCCCGCGGGGACGTGCCTGATCCACCTCGAGAGCGGCACCGACGCCTTCCTCGCGAAGGAGGTGCTGGCCGGCTCGCAGTGCATCGAGGGCAACGTGTCCAGCGCGATGTTGGCCACAGCGACTGTCGACGAGGTCGAGGCCTACTGCCAGCGGCTCGCCGAGGTCTGCGGCAAGGGCGGCGGCTTCATGATGGACTTCTCGGCCTTCCTCGACGAGGCCAAGCGGGAGAACGTCAGGAAGATGATCGAAGTCGCGAAGCGCTACGGGCGATAATCGTCATGATCACAGGCATCCTCTTCGACAAGGACGGGACGCTGATCGAGTTCCACGCGACGCAGCACTCCATCTACGCCGCCGTCCTTGCCCACCTGAAGGACGACTACCAGGTCCCGGAACCGCTCTTGCAGCGGTTGAGCGAGAAGCTGGGGCATCTGCCCGATCGGCTCACACCGGACAGCCTGATCCAGTTCTCGACCAACGAGCAGATCGCGCAGGCTCTGTTCGACGCCTGCCAGCGCTACGCTCAAGAACGCGGGTGGCAGCGGCCCTTCGCCGCGAACGACCTGCTGGAGCTGATCGAGCGGCTCTCTCTCAGCGAGGACGTTCCCTATGTCGCCCTGCCGCACGTACCGGAGACGCTCGCGTACCTGAGGGAGAAGGACTACCGACTTGGGGTCGCCACCGTGGACACGCGCGCGGCGACCGTCGCAGGGCTGAAGAAGACGGGGATCCTCGAGTACTTCGACTACCTCGGCACGGGTGAGGACGCGAAGCCGAAGCCGGACCCGTACCTGGCGGACGAGTTCTGCCGTCGGTGCGGCGTTCTGCCGGCCGAGCTGCTCGTCGTCGGAGACGGCGAGAACGACCTGCTGTTCGCCCGGAACGCCGGCGCGCACTTCATCGGCATCGATGCAGCCGATGAGAGCGCTTCATCCTTCTTTCGGGAGGCCGGCCAGAGATCGGCAGCGGACATGCGCGAGATCATCGACGCATTCGGCCTCTAGCCGGGAGTGATCATGAGCACGCCGTCCCCGTCGGAGCTGGCGGACAGGATCGTTGAGAAGGCCAGGTCGCTGGGTGCGTCCGTCGTCGGCGTCGCCGACATCGAGGCGCTGAAGGCGTCTCCCTCGCACCGCATCTATCCGAAGATCGGCATGGACCCCGAGGTCCCCTGGCAGGACGCGCCGGAGGAGGCCCTGCACCACGAGGTCGAGTGGCCCGCCGACGCCGTCTCCGCCGTGGTGACCGGGGTCGAGCACCCCACGAGTCGGCCGGAGCTCGACTGGTACGACGGCAAGGGGACGCCGGGCAACCGCATCCTCATCCGCATCACCAAAGAGCTCTCCGCATGGCTCGGGGCTGCGTTCTCGGTCAAGAGCTACCGTCCGCCCTACTTCATCGAGAGCACCGGGATCTTCCTGAAGGACTCCGCCGTACTGGCCGGCCTCGGCTGCATCGGCAAGAACAACATGGTCGTCACGCCCGAGTACGGCCCGCGCATCCGCTGGCGGGCGCTGCTCCTGGACCGCACGGCAAAGGCCACCGGCCCAGTCGACTACGACCCCTGCGACGGCTGCCCGCAGCCGTGCCGCAGAGCCTGCCCGGTGAAGGCGTTCGATCACGCCGCCTACGACGCGCCGACGATCGGACAGGCACAGCTCCCCGCCACCGACGGGACCTACGACCGGGTCACCTGCAACACCAAGATGTCGCTGGACGTCGATGAGGCCGCCAGGGCGATCGCCGCGAGCGACGAAGAGGGCGAGGCGCTGGCCTCGACGATGAACGCCTTCGAGGAGGTCGTCCTGGCGCTGCCGACGGCCGGCGGCGAGGCACAGTACGGCGTCAAGTACTGCAGAATGTGCGAGCTGAGCTGCCCGGTGGGCAGGTAGCGCTACCGACGAGGCGATCCGGTGCACGGCGCCACTTGAGCGCGATGAAGGTATGCGACGACGGGTACAGAGACCGTGCAGTCGGCCACCCACAGCAAGGCGAGGAGATCCCCATCATGCGAGCACGCTTCCTTCTGACGATCCCGGCGGTCGTCATCCTCCTTCTGGCGCTGGCCGCCGGATGCTCGAGCCAGGAGACGGGATCGTCCGCCGGGACGGAGGCACCGGCTACCGCAGAGTCGGCGCCGGCCGGCGAGGGCTCCGGCTGGGTCACGGTGGACGTCCAGACCGCGAACGAGGCTCTGAGCTCCGGCGGGGAAGCGCAACTGGTCGACGTGCGGGAGCCTGATGAGTGGGCCGAGACGGGCGTCCCTCAAGGGGCGGTGCTCATCCCCCTGGGAGACCTGGAGTCGCGTGCCGCCTCCGAGCTCGCGGCCGACAGACCGGTCTACGTCATCTGCCGGAGCGGCAACCGCAGCCAAACCGGCTCCGACATCCTGGTCGGCCTGGGCTTCGCAGAGGTGTACAACGTCGACGGCGGCATCACCGCGTGGCTGGCCGCAGGGCTGCCCGTGGAGACTTACCAGCCGTAACTCACCCGCGGTCCGGTCGCTCGACTGGAAGCCGAGCCGTTTCGACGCGACCTGCGACTCTTCGCGCGCAGCACCTCGGCGGTCGCAGCCACCGGGAAGGCGGACCGGACCGCGAGCGCGATCATCCGTTCAGGCCAGCGACTCACAGAGGGCGAGCAGGCCGGCGCTCGCAAGCTCGGAGTACGCGTCGCTGGTCGGGCGGGGCCATGTCGAGAAGCAGGCCACCACCGTACGCGACGGGTGGTGGATGAGCACGCTCTGGCCGTGGATACCCAGGCCCGCGTAGATGCCGGCTTCGGCGTCGCGGACCCACCACTGGTCGTGGTAGAAGGCTCCGGGCTCGGCTGCCGGACCCTCTGCGGCCGCGTAGGCCGCGACCAGCCCGGGGTCGCTCACCCGCAGGCGCTGTACCCAGGCGGCCGGCACTACCTGCTTCCCGTCGATCCGGCCTCCCTGCAGGTGCATCAGCCCGAAGCGCGCGAGATCCTCGAGCGTCACGCAGAAGCCGCCGTCGGCGAGCGGAAAGCCGCCCGGGCCGATCAGGAAGTCCGCGTCCTGGGCCGCGCCCATGGGGGCCCAGACCTCGCGCGAGAAGACCTCCGCCAAATGCTCACCCGTCGCGCGCTCGATGCACCAGCCGAGCACGTCGGTGAGGATCGAGCGGTACTCGAACGCGGCCCCATGCTCGGCCTGCCGCGTCATCGCCGCGATGTACTCGGCGGGAAGAGGGTCGTCGGGCCGTCGCGGGCTCCACCCCAGGATGCGGAACCCCCGGGCGCACTCCGAATCGGCGTTCTCGTAGTCGGACTCGTCGAACGACACCCCGGCGGTCATATCGAGTAGGTGCTGGATCGTGCAGCCGTCCCAGCAGGTCCCGGCCAGCTCGCCGATGTAGTCTGGGACCGGGCGCGCCACGTCGAGGCGCCCCTGCCCCCAGAGCACTCCGGCCAGCGTGGCCGTCAGGGACTTGGAGACCGACTGGCAGATGTGGGTCGTCTCGGGCGTCATGCCCGCGCCGTAGTGCGCGAAGACGACCTCGCCGTCATGGACGACCATCAGCCCATCGACGTACGTCTCCTCCATCATCTCCGCGAGCGTCCAGTCTCGCCCCGCGGTAGTGAACATGAACGCGGCCAGATCACGGTCGGCACGCGGCATGGGCGCTACGCAATCGCCTCTGGCCACCCGGGCCGTCGGGAGCACCTCGCGCATGTGCAGAAAGGCCCAGCGCAGGTAGGGCGCCGCGTCGTAGTTGGCGTGGTCGACGACCTTGTCGGGCTCGGGTGGTGACCCCGACATCAGACCCAGATCGATCCAGCTCTCCGGCATGGTTGCCTCCCATTGACCGTTCGCGCCCTCGACAGAAGTGTCGGCGTTGCGCGCACGGCGGCGATCGACGCAGATGCTACTACGGGGTCGGTCCTTTCGCAGACGAGACAGTCGCCGCGCGGCCACCGCCGTTCGTTGGGCAGGATCTGCGACTCAGGCCGCGCGAAACCACTTGCGCTTGCAGAGCGCCCACTCGCGGCCGCTCCAGCGGCTACCCGACTCGGTGCACGGAGGTCAATCGCCCTTCGTCCTCCAGCACTCGTCAGCGTGAATGAGCATCTTTGGGATTCGCGCGCACTCCACGCCCGATCGGTCAGCTCACTCAGTCTCCTGCACGTTTCGTACCAGCCTCACGAAGTTGTCGATCCGCCGCGCGTCTCCCTGCGGTCCGAATCCGTCCGGGTAGTCGGAAGCACTGCCGGTCTTGGGATCGCTGCGCTGGCACCCGGCGCCGTGAACGTCCATCCACCGGCCGAACATCTTGCCCACCCCGCGTCCGAAGGAGATGTAGGCCGCCTTCTCTCCGTTGGGAGTCTGGGTTCCGGATGCATCCGGGGCCGGAATCCCGGAGCTGCTCGGAGCCGGAGTCCCGGAGGCATTCGTCGGCGCGCCACCCCCTTGTGCGAGGTGGGTCGTGGACGACCAGGAGTAGGGGTAGTCGTCCTGCCCGGCCTCATTGGTGATCTTGGTCGTCTGGAAGACGGGGTCGATCGCGGGCGAGTTTGTTGTTGCGGGGGAGCGGGAGTAGTCGACGATGCTCTGCAGTTCCTTGATGTTCGGCACACGCCAATCGCTGTGGCCGAGGTAGTTCTCGGCGTTCTTCTGCTGCGCCCAGGCGAGCGCGTGCTCCCAGTCCATGCCGCTGCCGCTGTCGGTCTTGGACCACATGAGCTTCGTGGCCTTGTCGGTGATCGTCTCATCGCCGTTGTCGGTGAAGCTGTTGACTCCGTAGGCGGGATTCCCACGCACGTAGTAGGCATAGAAGCCCTTCTCCGCGAGCGAACCCACAGTTGCCAGCGCGTACCCTTTGATGCGGCCGTCGGCGAAGTTCACGCCGAACACGGTCTGGAGAAGCATGAAGGTCTTGCCGACGTACAACGTCGACGTGGCGAATTGCGCGTCGATGATACGTTCGCCGGCGCTGGTGTCACCGTAGCCGAACGTGAAGTACTTCGTGTCGATGAAGGGCGTCATGCTCGACGTGTCCGTGTCCGTGAGCTTGGGATCGACGCCGTTGAAGTCGATCAGCGAATACTGCTCCTTGATGGTCGGCAGGCGCCAGTCGCTATGGCCACCCGTCCGCAACGTGCCGGCGCGCGCGATGGCCTGGGACAGCGTGAGCTTGTCGGCTATGTCGATCGTCCCGTCACCGTTGACGTCGGGGGATTGCGTCCACATGAGCCCAGTGACCAGGTCGCTGATCGTCCCGTCGCCGTTGTCCTTGTAGCTCGCCGTGGTCCCGGGGAGCTGCGCATCCTGGCCGTAGAACGGCGCGCCCTCGGCAGGGGCGCTGATCTCTTCTCCGGCACCGTTCCAGAACGTCAGCTGGCCGGTGCCGACGATCGGGTAGGAGCCCGCCGTCGCCGGTGCGCGCTCGACGACGGGCGCCTTCACTGTCCTGCTTTCGTAGACGAGGACGACGGCGACGACGCCCACTACCAGCAACAGGGCCAGGCTCAGGAGGACCCACAGGAGGATCCTCACGGATCTGGGCATTCGTCGTTTCATGTCGCCTCGCTTCCCATCGTGGGGGTACTGCGCTGGATCAGCCTCTCACCATGGTGATCCAGGGCGGGGACCAGGACGGCCAGCGATGTGTCACCGATCTCACGACTCAAGGTGTCCTCCGCATCTCGGCCGACGGCAACCGAACAGTCACGCGAAGCCCGCCGGAAGGTATCGCCTCGGCGACTACCGTTCCTCCGTGAGCGTCCGCGATCGCGGCGACGATAGCCAGTCCGAGGCCCGAGCCGCCGGCGCGTCGGCTGCGCGAGCGGTCGCGGCGATAGAAGCGCTCGAAGAGCCGCGGGAGCTCCGACTCATCGATCACGTCACCAGCGTTGGCCACGGTGAGCAGCACGGCGTCACTGGTCCGACGGACGTCTATCCCTGTCGTGCCACCCTCGACGGAATAGCGGATGGCGTTGCCGACCAGATTGTCGGCCAGGCGCTCCAGAAGAGCCTCGTCGCCGAGGACGATCGCGGCCCCGGCATCGATTTGGAGCGTGAGACCGCGCTCCGCGGCCGGCTGTTCGTTGTGGCGCACGACCTGTCGGACCAGGGTCGCAAGGTCGACAGGCTTGCGCTCGACGGGTGCATCGCTCTCCGCAAGCACGAGCAGGCTGTCGATGACATCTTCACTCCGGGCGATCGCGCCGCGGATCGCCGTGGCCATGTGGCGCAACTCCTCGGCGTCCACGTCGGGGTCGGCCAGGGTCACATCCAGCTCGGTGCGCATGATCGTGAGCGGGGTACGCAGCTCGTGCGATGCGTTGGCGACGAAGTCGTGCTGGGCGATGAACGACGACTCGAGGCGGTCCAGCATGCCGTCGAACGTGTCGGCGAGCTCCCTGAGCTCGTCGTGAGAGCCCTCGAGGGCGATGCGTTCGTGGAGTGTGCTCGCGGAGAGCCGACGGGCAACGGTCGCGATCTCGTTGATCGGGCGCATCATCCGCCCTGCCATCCACCATCCGGCGATGACGCAGAGCGCGGTCGCGATGGCCAGCGCCAGAAAGGTCGGGAGGCGCAACGCCCGTGGAGCCTCGCCAAGCGCTCTCGTCACGACACCGTCCGCGAACGAACCGACGGTCTGCCCGCCATCTCCGCTCGTCGGCATCGGCTGCTGCAAGTAGCCGCTGGGATAGCCGAGATCCGTGACCACCCGCGCAGAGATGCTGTCGGCGCTTGTGGGCGTGTACCGAGAGAAGAGGCCGTACATGACACCTATGAGGACGAAGCTGGCGACCAGGAACAGCAGGCCATAGGAGATCGTCAGACGCAGGCGCAGGCTGCCTCGACGCCTCCTCATAGCCGGTACCCCACTCCGACAACGGTCTCGATTGGCTGCGGTTCGCCGAGCTTGCGGCGCAAGGTCATCATCGTGACGCGCACGATGTTGCTGAAGGGGTCGGCGTTCTCGTCCCACACCTTCTCGAGCAGTTCCTCGCTCGACACCACACGGCCGTCGGCCGCCATGAGGATCTCAAGGACTCCGAACTCCTTGTTCGTCAACTCCAGGTTGCTGCCTTCGCGGGTCGCCCGTCGAGTGGCCGCGTCGAGTTCGATGCCGGCGCGGCGCAGCACAGGCGGCCGCGCCGGAGCGGAACGCCGCGCAAGCGCCCGCAGGCGCGCCACCAGCTCGTCGAAGGCGAACGGCTTGCCCAGGTAGTCGTCGGCACCCAGATCCAGTCCGTCAACGCGATCCCGAAGGGAGTGGGCGGCGGTCAACATGAGAATGCGGGCCTGCGACCCTTCCCGCGTGAGCCGGCGGCAGACCTCGTCGCCGTGGAGGCCGGGCAAGTTGCGGTCGAGGACGATCACGTCATAGTCGTTGATCAGCGCTTTCTCGAGACCTTGGGAGCCATCGAGAACGACGTCGGTCGCCCATCCCTGCTTGCGAAGACCGCGGGCGATCGCCTCGGCAAGCGCCTCCTCGTCTTCGATGATGAGCAGTCGCACGATGCCTCCTTGTCGCATTCACCTCTCGGCCGCGGCTGCCGTTGCGTAAGGCCCGGCGATGCGCGGCATGATGCCATCCTCGCGGCGGATCCCTCGCGACGGCGAGGTCGCCTCGCCCTGCAACGACCCTACGCGATGCGGGCTACCCCCGCCATGCAAGTCCAGCCAGGCCGCTCTCGGACGCGGCTACGCCCAGCACGTGACGATGGGCATCGACTTGTCGGAGCTGATCGTGATCGCGCCGACAGGACAGTAGTTCTCACACATGTGGCAGATCTGGCACTCGCTCGGATACGCGGCGAGTGCGCGCCGGGTCCCGGCGTCGAGACGAAAGACGTCAGTGGGGCAGGTGACCACGCAGGTCCTGCATCCGATGCAGCGGCGCTGGTCGACTTGTTGGATGGCCATCGAACGTACTCCTCTCTACTCGAGCCCGAGAAAGGCGAGCTCGCCGGGAAAGCGCTGGGAATAGCGCTCCGTGTAGGACGTGCTCGTGTCCGGTCGCCACGCTTTCGGGACTTCCTTCTTGCGCAAGTCCATGCCGCCATCGGCCCCACGCTGCAGAAGCACCCAGGCAAGCCAGTTCTTATCGTCGCGCGCCGGGTGGTCCTCGCGGTAGTGCGTGCCCCGGCTCTCCTTGCGGAACAGCGAAGCGCGCAGCTTCATCTCGGCGTTGAGCAGCATGCTCGCGGTCTCATGGGCCAGCTTCAGCTCGTGGACGTCGGAGGCAACCAGCAGCGGCACCATGTGCTCCTGCAGGAACATCACCTGCTCGAGGGCGGGCTGGAGGCGGCTCGGCTTCTTCACGTAGAGCACGTAGTACGGGAACATAGTGTTCTGCAGCAACTGCAGCACCCAGTTGGGCGAGAACCCGCTCTCTCGGGTGCGGGGAGCCAGCATGGCGCCGCGAGCCTCGGCGAGGGCGGCGGCGGAGAGCGCCGGCGTGCCGGCCGCGGCAGCGAACGCCGCGGCCGCCTCTCCGGCGCGTGCGCCCTGGACGGCCGACCCGGAGCTCGAGAAGCCGACGCCCGCGTAGCTCGCGCCGCACAGCATGGAGGCCAGCGCATCGCCCGCCGCCCACAGCCCGGGCACGCCGCTGGCGCCGGTCAGGTCGGCGGGCCACACGCCCTCGGCCTTGTGGATGCCGAGGCCGGTGGCCGCCCCGAGGACCTGCGGCCCCGACGACATGCCGGGAGGACCGCCCGAGGCGCCGCCGGCTCCTTCGCCCGGAGGGCCTCCGCCAGCAGGCGGACCGCCACCGGTGCCAGACGAGCCGCCCCCGGAGGAGGCTCCGCCACCTCCGGGAGGTCCGCCGCCGGGAGGTCCCGTGGAGACCTTCTCGCCGGCGTGCACGCTGAAGGCCTGCGACAGCAGCATGCCGCCGCCCTGGGCCCCGTGCGTCTGCGACATGCCCGACACCCACATGGGTTCCCACTGGGCCCAGCAGTCGGCCGGATGCGCGGCGCTGGTGAAGTGGAAGTCCGTGAACTCTTTGCCCGAGATGGTCGCGCCGGCGCGATACGCCATGGCGTCGCCGTCGAAGGTGAGACCCTGGATGGGGAAGCCCGAAGCCTTGTAGGATCCGGCGCCGGCGCAGAGGACCGTGGCCTTGGCGACGACGGCCACCGTCTCCTCATCGTCGAGGGAGAAGCCGATCGCGCCGACCACGGCGCCGTCCTTCGTCAGCAGGTCGGTCACCGTGGTGCGTTCCAGGAGGCGCACGCCGCTCTCCACCAGCTTGTCGCGCAGAGCCAGATGGGGATGGCGAAGCTTCGGGTCGAGGATCCCCCACGCCACCAGATCCTCCCAGCGTGCCTTCGAGTCGTCGAACTGGGCGTCGAGCCAGTCGCGGTTGTTGACGTACTCGCTGGACGCGGCCACGGCGGCGATCATCTGGTCACGGTCGTCACCTTTCGCCTCGTCGAACACGTTGAAGCCGTTGGCCCACGGCGTCATGCCGGAGCGGCCCACCGTGCCCTTGTCGACGAGGACCACATCCAGGCCCTTGGCCCTGGCGGTGACGGCCGCGAAGGCACCGGCATAGCCGCCGCCGATCACGAGCACGTCGGCGCCGGTGCGCGAGAGCGGCATGTCTTCGCCTGCGGCCACAGCGACGTTCTCGGCGAACCCACCGAAGAGCTTCGCTGCGGACAGCGCGGCGACGCTCACGCCGGCCGCCTTGAGGAAGTCGCGCCGCGTCATCATGACTCCGACCCCCGTGCGGCGAGGCTCTCCGCATCGTCGCGGGCGGCGGCCCTGCGGCGCGACGACCACGGCAGCATGCCGCCGGCGGTGCGCATCATCCACTGCCAGTGCAGCGACACGTGGACCACGAGCCCCACGATCATCACCAGGCCGCTGTAGGTGTGGACGTCCACCCACACGCGATAGCTCACCCCGAGAAACGTGGGCGTGACGCTCGCCGTGGCGAAGTCCATGAAGCGCGCCGGGATGAAGAACACCAGCCCGCTCACGGCGCTCACGATGAACGCGCCGAAGATGATGAGGTCGATGAGCAGAAACGTGCGCAGTCTTTTCATAGCCTTTGCCCTCCCCGCGTCGTTGGGGCGAGACGGCACGGCTGCCGGCCCGACCGCCTGTTCTTCACCCGATGGAACCCTGGATCTGCCGCTTGTCGCGACGACGCCCACGACGCCTCAGTGCTCCAGGTCGGCGATGATGGCGTTCACTGTCGCCCTGATGTGCTGCATCTGCTGATCGAGTCTTCCGTTTCCGTTGGCGGGGGTCACCGCGGTGGGTGCGGCATCGCGCCGGAGAGCGAGGGCGCTTCCCGGCTCTTGCTTCAGCTCGGGCCAGTGAGTCTGCTCGTCTGAGGCCACACCGCCGTCCGACATGCGGACGACGCGATCGGTCGCTGCGCCCACGATGGGATCATGCGTGACGATGATGAACGTCTGACCCTGCGTCTCGCTCAGCTCGCGCAGCATGTTCATGACCAGCTCTGACGACTTGCTGTCGAGTTGGCCCGTAGGTTCATCCGCGAGGATGATCGCCGGCTCCAGCGCGAGCGCCCGGGCGATCGCGACGCGCTGCGCTTGCCCGCCGGAGAGTTGGGCAGGGAAGTGAGAGGCGCGGTCTTCCAGCCCGACCTTGGCCAGTGCCTGCAGAGCGGCGGGCCGCGCTTTCTTGCCTTTGACGCCCGCGTAGCGCATCGGCAGTTCCACGTTCTCGATCGCCGAGAGCGTCGGCACCAGGTTGAAGGTCTGGAAGATGAAGCCCACCTTGCGTCCGCGGACGTCGGGGAGCCTGCGCGCCGGCATCGTGGTCACGTCCACGCCGTCGATGGCGATCGAGCCGCTGTCGGGCCTGTCGAGGCAGCCGATCATGTTGAGCAGCGTGCTCTTGCCCGAGCCGGAGGGCCCCATGATCGACATGAACTCGCCACGCTCGACCTCCAGGTCGACGTCGGTGAGGGCGTGCACGACGTTCTCGCCGCCCATGTCGTAGGTCTTCTTGAGATGTCGTATCGAGAGGATCATCAGGTCGTCCCTTCGTTTCAGTCCGTTGTGGAAGCGCGCGCGATCACTCGGCGCGCAGCGCGATGACGGGATCGAGCCGGGCCGCTTTCAGCGCCGGGAAGATGCCGGCGAGCGTCCCGATGACGAGTCCGATGACGAGCACCGCCACAGCCAGCTGCGGCGTCATGGCGAAGAGGACGCGGCCACTCGACGTGGTCGCCGCGTTGACGATCGCCGTGACCGCCCAGCCGCCAAGGAGGCCTGCAGCGGCGCCGGCCAGGCCGACCACCGACGCCTCGAGGAGATGCTCGCGCATGATGTCGCCGACGCGGGCGCCCACCGCCTTCTTGATGCCGATCTCCCGGGTGCGCTCGCTGACGCTCATGTACATGGTGTTGACGACGGACAGGGTGCCGACCACCAGGGAGATGATGGCGATGCCGTAGACGATGAGGTTCAGTGTCGAGGTCTGACTGCTGGCCTCCTGCTTCATGGCACTCGGGGAGTACACCTGCAGGCCGGAGACGGCGTTGTCGATGCGCGTCGCCAGGGCGTTCACCCCGGTGCCGCTCTTGGGCACGGCGAGCACGCTGCTCGAGAGCTGGGAGGTCTTCAGCAGCGGGTTATCGCTGGCGAGGACGCTGCGCGCGTTCCCAAGCGCTGTATAGAGCCGGGTGTCCGGGGTGCTCATCGTCTGATTGAGGACGCCGACCACCTTGTACTTCACGCCGCGGATGGTCAGATGATCGCCGGTCGTCTTGCCGAGATTGGAGGCGACGCTGGAGCCGATGACGACCACCTTGTTGTACGCGTCGCTCGCCTTGAGCTCCCGGCCGGAGCTCAGGCTCCACTTCTGCGCGTCGGCGAGCGCGGGGTAGCCGTACTTGAGATCGATGCCCTCGACCGTCTGCGAGCTGGACAAGGGGTCGCCGCCGCTGCTCTTCTTGTAGGAGACTTCGACGATCTGGGTGACGCGCTTGACGCCCTTGACCGCGGTGATCTTCTTCACCTGCGCGGCGTCGATGTACTGGCCGTTCGTACGCCCGCTCGCCGCCTGCTGGCTGTTGCCGCCCTGGGGGTAGACGGTGACCCAGCTGGAGGCGGAGTCGACGGTGCCGTTGACGAGGATGTTCATGCGCTGCGAGAAGGCGCCGAAGACGGTCAGCGTCAGCATCCCGACGACGACGCCGAGGATGGTGAGCGCGCTGCGCAACTTGCGCCGCCGCATGTTCTTGAGGACGAGTCTGAGATTGCCCATCGGTCACTCCCGTGAGTCGGGCGACGGTCTTGCGGCGTCGATTGCCGCCGGGACTTGGTCGCAGCGTTCGCCCGCAGTATCGGGAGTCGGCCGTAAGGTGGGCGTAAGGCGGGCCCGCGGTGCCGCGATCAGTCGCAGCATGAGGCCGAGATGCTCCGACCGCCTCAAGGCAGACGAGGAGGGCTGAGCGAACGGGTAGCGCCCGGGCAGGCGAGAGGCGGCTCTCGGCAAGAGGAACGCTGCCATTCTGACAGCGAGTGGTGGGCCCAGCAGGACTCGAACCTGCGACCGATCGATTATGAGTCGACTGCTCTGACCAGCTGAGCTATAGGCCCGCGGGTCAATGATACGCTTCGCGACGTAGCGCGTCAGGGCGATCTGGGGAGGTTGGGGCATGGCTGAGCAGGGACCCTCGCGGAGCGATCTGCTGGATCTCGAGAAGGTGCGGACCTCGCAGGTCATCCGCATCACCGCCGCCATCACCCTCACCGTCCTGGCGATCGTCGGCCTCCTGCAGTTCCTGGCGCAGATCCGCACGATCCTGCTCTGGGTGCTCATCGGCGTCATCCTCGCGGTGGCACTCCAGCCCGCCGTCGGCTGGCTGGTGCGTCACCGCTGGAACCGCATCCTCGCGTCGCTGCTGGTCTCCTTCGCGACGGTCGCCGTGCTCGTGGCCATCGTCGTCGTCGTCGCCTGGCCCGTCGTCCAGCAGTCGGACGACTTCATCCGCGCGCTGCCGAGCACCGTCGACAACGTCTTCAAGCCCGGCGGCGCGCTGAACTACTTCGAGGTCAAGTTCCACGTCCTCGAGCGCCTCTCGGCGATCACGCCCGGCCAGGTCACGCGGCTGCTGGCCGGCAACCAGGACACCATCGTCGGCGCGGTCACCAAGGCGGCGTCGGTCATCGCCGCGGCGATCACGATCCTGACGATCATGGTCATGCTGCTGATCGAGGGCCCGCGCGCCTGGAAGGCCATCCTCGACTCCCTGGTGGACGAGGAGCGCACCTGGGGTGAGCGCATCGGCGAGAACTTCCTGCGCGCGACCGGCGGCTACGTGCGCGGCAACCTGGCGATCAGCTTCGTCGCAGGCATCGCCTCGTACATCGTCCTCAAGATCATGGGCGTACCCTACGCGGAGACGCTCGCCGTCCTGGTCGCCGTCCTCGACATCGTCCCGCTCGTGGGCGCGACCATCGGCGCGGTGATCGTCTGCATCGTCGGCTTCGCCACCGGCGGCGCCGTCGACGGCATCGTGCTGGTCGTCTACTTCGTCCTGTACCAGCAGTTCGAGAACAACGTGCTGCAGAACGTCGTCTACAGCAAGACGGTGTCGCTGAGCCCCCTGATCGTGTTCATCGCCGCCCTGATCGGAGCCGCCCTCGGCGGCATCGTCGGCGTGCTCCTCGCGATCCCGCTCGTGTCCGCCGCCTGGGCGCTGGCCCGCGACCTCATCGCGCTCCGGCAGGCGCGACACGCGGCGCGGACCGAGGCGAAGGCCGGCGGCGGCGGCGCAGGGGCCCACCTCGAGCCGCCGCCTGCCGAGGCGGGCGTGCCTGGGGGTCCGGCCGCCGGCTGAGCCGTGCACGGCCGGAGTGCGCGGCGCCAGGAACGATCTCGTCAGACCAGCCGCCTCCGGCAACGCGACCTTCGAAAACCCTCAGGTCTCAGTAGATGCACGCATCCAGTATCGCGAGCACTTCCTGAAGCACAGGTTCCGGCGCGCTGCCGATGTGCTTGACGCCGCGGGCGCGGAAGTCGATGGACTTCACCTGCTCGACCATCACCACGCCGTTCACGTCCTGGCCCTCCGGGATCGAGACGTGGAAGGGGTAGTCGCGCCGCGTGCTCGTCACGGGACACGCGATGCAGAGCCCTGTGGCCTTGTTGAACAGGTCGTTGCTGACGACGAGCGCGGGCCGGCGGCCACGCTGCTCGTGGCCGGACTGCGGGTCAAAGGTCAGGGCCACGAAGTCCCCCTTGCGAGGGACGTAGGCCGCCAACTACCAGACCTCTCGGCCGGCCGGAGGACCCCAATCGAGTGCTTCCGGCTTGTAGCCCTCGGGGATGCGCCCCACGAGCTGCTCGAGGTCGATGCCACCCCTCATGCGGCGAGCCGGCTTGATGACCAGCACCCCATCATGGACGGTGACATCCACCGAGTCTCCAACGCCGATGGAGACGTCCGCGAGGAGCTCCTTGCTCAAGCGAAGGCCTTGGCTGTTGCCCCACTTCTGGACCTTGGTGATCATGCGACACCTCCTACGGATAGCCGAAGTATAGCCCCGAGAATCAGCGGGAATCAATCGGCCGTGCCTGGCGAACCAGCAGGACTCGAAACCACCAGCGCCCGCCGCCGCCCGTGGCGAGGCGGTGTCGGGACCACGAGGCCGGGGCCGCTGGCGCGGCCCCGGCCGTGCTCTCGGCGGAGCCGTCTCTCTCCACCGGAGCAACTTGAGTGACACGCACCCAGCGTCGCCGGCCACCATCGGCCGGCCGCGCCGGGCAGAGGGTCACACGTTCTTGAGCCGCTCCACGAGCGCCGGCAGCACCTCGTACAGATCGCCGACCAGGCCGTAGTCGGCCATCGCGAAGATCGGCGCTTCCTTG
This sequence comes from uncultured Thermoleophilia bacterium, assembly GCA_903927755.1. GTDB lineage: Bacteria > Actinomycetota > Thermoleophilia > UBA2241 > UBA2241 > CAIXSE01. The sequence continues at coordinate 14,981 of CAIYOD010000174.1, forward strand.
TCCTTGTTCACGGCGGCGATCAGCTTGGCGCCGGCGACGCCGACGGTGTGCTGGATCTGGCCGGAGACGCCCACGCCCAGATAGAGGTCCGGAGCGGTCTTGGCGCCGGAGAGACCGATGATGCGGTCCTCGCCGAGCCACTCGAAGTCGGCGAGGCTCTTGGTGCAGCCCACGACGGCTCCCAGGGCGCCCGCGAGCTCGTCGCCCAGGGCGAGGTCCTCGCGGGCGTTGAAGCCGCGGCCCACGCCGACGATGAGCGGAGCGGCGTCGAGGTTGACGTGGTCGCCTTCTTTGGCGCGACGGTCGACGACCCTAACGCTCGACTTGACGTCGAGAGTCGGCGTCTCCACCGTACCCGCCCCGGCGATCGCACCCTCGACGCTGAACGTCTTGGGCATCACGGCGAACACCTTGACCGGCGTCGCGACCTTCTCGCGCGCCGTGGTGGCCCCGCCGAAGGCGTAGCGCGCGGCGACGAGGTCGCCGTCTTCGGCGATCAGGCCGTTCACGTCGGAGACGCAGCCGGCGCCGAGCTTCTGCGCCAGCCGCGGCGCCGTCTCCTTGCCGCGCCGCGTGGAGCCGACGAGCACGACGGTCGCGCCGGCGATGTCGGCCACCTGCGCGAGGCCGGCGGCCACTGCGTCGGCCGGCCAGCCCTCGAACGCCGCATCTTCGCTCACGTACACGGTGTCGGCGCCGGCGGCGGCGAGCTCGCTCGCCGCGGCTCCGGCGCCCGGCCCCAGGGCCACGGCGCTCACGCCGAGGCCGAGGGCCGCCGCCAACTGCTTGCCGCCGGCGACCAGTTCGCGGGCGGTATCGATCTTCTCGCTGTAGACGAGTAGAGCAGCCATCGCTACCTCCCCAGGACGCCTTCGCGGATCAGGGCGTCGACGAAGGCGTCGGCCTGCTCGGCCGCGCTGCCCTCGAACAGGATGTGCTTGCGATCCTGCTCCTCCGCCAGATTGCTCACGACCTCGCGCACCGGCGCGGGCCCTTCGCTGCCGAGGTCGGCCAGCGACCACACCTGCAGCGGCTTGCTCTTGGCCTTCATGATCTGCATGAGCCCCGGGATCGTCGGCTCGTTGATCTCGCTGACCACGGTGACCACCGCCGGCAGCGGCGCCTCGACCGTCTCCAGCATGTCGTCCATGCTGCGCACGCAGCGGACGACGCCGCGCTCCGCTGCCGCCTCGACCTTGCGCGCGTAGCTGATCTGGGGCAGGCCGAGCAGTTCGGCGACGCGAGGGCCCACCTGGCCCGTGTAGTTGTCCGTGGAGCCCTCGCCAAAGAGGAGCAGGTCGCAGGCGTCGAGCTTCTTGACGGCGGCGGCGAGCGCTGCCGCCACCGCCGCCTGGTCCGGAGCGGCAAGGGCCGGATCGTCGATGACGACGGCCTCGTCGGCGCCCATGGCCAGGGCGACCTTGATGTCCTCGGCCGCCTTGCGGTTGCCCTCGGCCAGGCACAGCGCGACGACCTTGCCGCCGACGGCGGCGCGCAGGTCCACGGCCGCCTGCAGAGCGTTCTTCTCGAGGTCGCCGATCTTGTACGGCACGGCCTCGGTGACCGCCTCGCGGTCCTTGATGCGGACCATCTGGAGGTCCGGGTTGGTCTTCACGCAGACGACGATGTCCACGGCGTCATCCCCTTTCGTCGCGGTCGCCCGCTCAGCTCATCCGGTACTGGACCCCGAAGGGGCCGCTCGGGTACTTCCACGTGAGGGCGCGGGGGTCGCAGCAGATCAGGCAGGTGCCGCACTCCAGACAGCCCTCCCAGTTGACGGTCATGCGGCCCTGGTCGTCCTTCTCGTACAGGTCCGCGGGGCACACGTACACGCAGGCCTCGTCGGTGCACACCGTCTTGCAGATCTCGGTGTCGATGACGATGTGCGGCTCCTTGTCGAGCTTGAAGACGTCGAGGCCGAGCTTGGCGTCGATCTTCATCGGC
>CAIYOD010000175.1 GCA_903927755.1 uncultured Thermoleophilia bacterium
GCACCATGGCGGGCAGCCGGCCCGAGCGCGTGGTCTGCCTGGACGAGGGCTTCGCCGGCAACGACCAGCTCAAGGCCAACGCCGTGCAGATCTTCAAGACCAAGGGCGTCACGAGCTTCAAGATGGTGTGAGGGGCATCGCATCCACCCGGCGGCGCCGAATCCGTCCGACCATCGTGCTATCCTCACAAGGCCGCAAGCCTGCCACATGCTTGACCACGATTCCGCCGCGGGGGAAGGTTGGGTGCAAGCGACTCGGGACGGAGACGCGGCGCGACTCCACTGGGACCATTGGTCCCACCCCAGACGCTTTCTTCTTGCCGAGCCCTGGAGGTACGGGGTGACCACGCTCAGCGACATCCTTGCGGCGGCGCAGATCGGTGAGACTACCGACTGGGAGTTCAAGTCCGCGCGCGGCGGCTTCCCGGGGAGCTTCTGGGAGACGTACGGCGCCATGGCGAACTCCGAGGGCGGCGTCGTGGTGCTCGGGGTCAGCGAGCAGGACGACGGCATGCGCCTCGACGGCGTCACGGCCAAACAGGCCTCGGTCTACCAGAAGACGCTGTGGGACGGCCTCAACAACCGCGGCATCGTGAGCGCCAATGTGCTCGAGTTGAGCGCCGTCGAGACCGTCTGCCTCGAAAGCTCCGTGCTCCTCGCGGTGCGCGTGCCCCGCGCCACGCGCGCCCAGCGTCCCGTGTACCTCACCGGCAACCCGCTCGGCCACACGTACCGCCGCCGCCACGATGGCGACTACCGCTGCGACGACAGCGAGGTGCGGCGCATGTTCGCCGACTCCGATCCGGCAGGGCGCGACCAGCGCATCCTTCAGGGCTTCTCGATGGACGACCTGGATGCGCCGAGTCTCGCGCAGTACCGAAGGCGTATGGAGACGGCGCGCGGCGGTCACGCCTGGCTGAAGCTCGACGAACAAGCCTTTCTGGAGCGTCTCGGCGGCTGGCGCGTCGACAAGGCCGCCGGCGAGGAGGGTCTCACGCTTGCGGGCCTGCTCATGTTCGGCAAGGAGCTGGCCATCTTCGACCAGAACGCGACGCCGCGGTACTGGGTCGACTACCGCGAGAAGCTGGACCCGGACACGCGGTGGAGCGACCGCATCTACCCGGACGGCATGTGGGAGGCCAATCTGCTGCAGTTCTACAACCGCGTCTGGCCGCATCTCGCCGCCGCCCTGCCGACGCCGTTTCGACTGGAGAACGGCATCCGCCGCGATGAGACGCCGGCCCACGAGGCGCTGCGAGAGGCGTTCGTCAACGCGTTGATCCACGGCGACTACTCGGCGCCGGGCGGTCTGGTGGTGGAGCGGATGCCGCACGAGCTCGCCATCGAGAACGCCGGCACGATGCTCATCGCCCTGGAGCAGTACCAGCGTGGCGGCATCAGTGAGTGCCGCAATCCCGGCCTGCAGAGGATGTTCCTCATGATCGGCGGGGGCGAGCACGCGGGTTCGGGGACGGACAAGATCCGCGCCGGGTGGCGGTATCAGCACTGGCGCGCCCCGCTCCTCACGACCTTCCAGGAGCCTGACCGCGTCCGGCTTACGCTGCCGTTGGTCAGCCTGATTCCCGAGGAGACGGCGCTACGTCTGCGAGCATTCTTCGGCGCAGAGCTCGACGGGTTGTCGCCCGCCGAGATGCAGGCGCTGGCGACCGCGGACCTCGAAGGGGCAGTCTCCAACGCCAGACTGCAGCAGTTGCTCGTCGACCATCCGGTCGACATCACGCGCATGTTCACGAGCCTGTGCGAGCGCGGCCTTCTGGTTTCGGACAACCGGCGGCGGTGGACGACGTACGAGCTCTCCAGGCGCCCGGCCAAACCATCATCGTTCGACATCGACGTGGGATTGGCTGGGGACTCCATCGGCAAGAGCACCGACTCCCTGCACAAGAGCACCGACTCCCTGCACAAGAGCGGGGACTCCCTGCACAAGAGCGGGGACTCCCTGCACAAGGCCGGCAGTTCTTCGCGCGGCGGGCATGACTTGCCGGACAAGAACGCCAGCGAGGCAGACCTCCTTCGTCAGCTCGCCGCTCCCGTTCGGGATTCTCGGCGGTCCAGCACTGCCGCCATACGCGACGCGATCGTTGTCTTGTGCGCCGGACGCTTCCTCACACTCAGGCAGCTGACTGAATTGCTGGGTCGTAACGACGAGCACCTGCGGGGAAGATACTTGGCTCCTATGGTGCGCGAAGGACTCCTCCGGCCGAGGTACCCTACGGCGACGAACCGCCCCGATCAGGCGTACACCGCGGCAGGTGAGCAGTGAGGAGTTCGCTGACGGGATGCACGGCTGACGGGAGACGACTCTTGGCCAAAGCAGTTGTCAAGGATTCCTTTACAACTGATTGTGAGGCAGTTATCCGGAAATACCGGATAACTGAACGCGAAGGCGGCGAGTCGTGAATCTCCAGTTCGACGCCGGCAACGGCTCCGCCAGCCAATTACTAACTGGACTTATACAAAGTGCAGCTTGTAATCGGTGCGTGCGGCGCCACCCGCCCCGGCTCTTCGTGCTCGTCGACCTCGACACAGAGTACGGCAGCCCATGAAGCTCCAGTTCGACGCCAATCAGCAGTTCCAGCTCGACGCTGTGGCGGCGATCACCGACCTTTTTGACGGCCAGCCGCAGGGCGCGCCGGAGTTCGCGGTCATCAACGTCGGCGACTACGGCGGCCTGCTCGCCGGCCAGGACCGCACCGAGCTGGGCGCCGGCAATCGCCTGCTGCTCGCCGACGACAAGCTGCTGGCGAACGCGCGGGCGATCCAGCTGCAGAACGACATCGAGGCGGCCGACGCAGAGGCGCCGCTTGAGTCCTGGGACCTTTTCGACGTCCCGGCCGACGCGCCCCGCGCCTGCCCGCACTTCTCCGTCGAGATGGAGACCGGCACCGGCAAGACCTACGTGTACCTGCGCACGATCTTCGAGCTCTCGCAGCGCTATGGCTTCCAGAAGTTCGTCATCGTGGTGCCCAGCGTGGCGATCCGCGAGGGCGTGCTCAAGAACATCCAGATCACGGCCGAGCACTTCCGCGCCCTGTACAACAACCTGCCGTTCGAGCATTTCGTCTACGACGCCAAGCGCGTCAACCGCCTGCGCCAGTTCGCCACCAGCACCACGCTGCAGATCCTCATCATCAACATCGACGCCTTTCGCAAGAACTTCGCGGGCACCGACGACGAGCGCAAGAGCAACGTGATCTACAAGGAGAGCGACCGGCTCTCGGGCCGCCAGCCCATCGAGTTCGTGCAGGCGGCCCGGCCCATCGTCATCATCGACGAGCCGCAGAGCGTGGACTCCACGGACAAGGCCCAAGAGGCCATCCGCGCGCTCAACCCGCTCTGCACGCTGCGCTACTCGGCTACGCACCGCAACCCGTACAACCTCGTCTACCGGCTCGACCCCGTGCGCGCCTTCGAGCTCAAGCTCGTCAAGCAGATCGTCGTCGCCAGCGCGGTGGCGGAGGGCGCCGCCAACGATGCCTTCGTGCGCGTCGAGCGCGTCGACTACCAGAACGGCATCAAGGCCAAGCTGCGCATCCAGGTGCAGGCGGCCGGCGGCCCCAAGGAGAAGTCGGTGACGGTCAAGACCGGCGCCGACCTGTTCGCGCTCTCCAACGAGCGCGCGGCCTACCACGACGGCTATGAGGTCACGGAGATCAACGCCGAGCCGGGCGCCGAGCTGGTGCGCTTCAGCAGCGGGCGCACGCTGCGCCTCGGCGAGGAGGTCGGCGGCCTGCGCGACGACGTGTGGCGGGCGCAGATCCGCCACACCGTGCGCCGGCACCTGGACAAGGAGTTGGACGTGCGCCGCCGCGGCGTCAAGGTGCTCTCATTGTTCTTCGTCGACCGCGTCGCCAACTACCGCGACTACGACGAGGCGGGCAAGCCGACCAAGGGCAAGTTCGCCGAGGTGTTCGAGGCTGAGCTCGCGGCGCAGGCGCGCGACCCGCGCTACGCAGGGCTGGAATGGCTCAAAGAGCCGCCGGAGCGCCTGCACAACGGCTACTTCGCGCAGGACAAGAAGGGCGTGGTCAAGGATTCGCGCGAGGGCCGCGACACGGCCGCCGACGACGACGTCTACGCGCTCATCATGCAGGACAAGGAGCGGCTGCTCTCTGCCGACGAGCCGCTCCGCTTCATCTTCAGCCACTCCGCGCTGCGCGAGGGCTGGGACAACCCCAACGTCTTCCAGATCTGCACGCTGAACGAGACGCGCAGCGCGATGAAGAAGCGTCAGGAGATCGGCCGCGGCCTGCGCCTGCCGGTGGACCAGAACGGCGAGCGCGTCTTTGACGAGTCGATCAACCGCCTGTACGTGATGGCCAACGAAAGCTACGAGGACTTCGCCCGCGCGTTGCAGACCGAGTACGAGGACGAGTGCGGCGTGACCTTCGGCAAGGTGCCGCTCACGGCGCTGGCCAAGCTCACGCGCGTGGTGGACGGCGGCGAGCGGCCTCTCGGCCGCGCCGCCGCCGAAGAAGTACGTGCGGCTCTCGTCGAGCAGGAGCTGCTCGACGCGGACGGCCGCATCCAGCCGGCGTTCGACCCTCGCCGCGCCGGCTTCGCCCTCGAGCTCCCGCCGGCCCACCAGGACCTCGCCCCGGCGGTCGTCGACCTGCTCTCGTCCTACCAGATCGAGCGCCACATCCGCCGCGACCGCGACGAGCGCCCCAACAAGCTACGGCGCGAGGTCACGCTGACGCCGGAGTTCAAGGCGCTCTGGAGCCGCATCAAGCCCAAGACGACCTACCGCGTCGAGTTCGACACCGAGGTGCTGGTGCGGCGCGCCGTGGACGGCATCAAGCGCATGCCGACTGTGCTGAAGCCGCGCATCCGCGTTACGGCCGGCCGGTTGAGCGTGGAGAAGGGCGGCGTGGCCACGGCCCTGGCGAGCGCCGCCGAGGAGCGGGTGGAACACCCCGAGCAGCCGATCCCCGACATCCTCGCCTACCTGCAGAACGAGACGGAGCTCACGCGCTCCACGCTCGTCCGCATCCTGCGTGAGTCAGGCCGGTTGGGCGAGCTGTTCAACAACCCGCAGCACTTCCTCGACGCCGTGGCGGCGATCCTCAAGCACGAGCTGCACCGTCTGCTCGTCGACGGCATCAAGTACGAGCGCGTCGGTGGCGCCGGCCCGGAGAGCGAGTGGGAGATGCTCCTGTTCAAGAACGAGGAGCTCGTCAACTACCTGAGCGCGCTCGAGGTGCAGAGCTCGGTCTACGAGTACGTGGCCTACGACTCCGAGGTGGAGCGCGAGTTCGCACGCCGTCTCGATGAGCGCGACGACATCAAGCTGTTCGTCAAGCTGCCGCGCTGGTTCGAGATCGACACACCCGTCGGCAAGTACAACCCCGACTGGGCGATCCTCAAGGAAGACGGCGGGCCACTGTACCTGGTCCGGGAGACCAAGGGCACGCGCGACTTCCTGAAGCTGCGGACCAGCGAGGCCGACAAGGTGCGCTGCGGGATGCGGCACTTCGAGGCCATTGGCGTGCCGTTTGCCGTGGCCGTTACCGCGGACGAGGTCTGACGGCAGAGGGGACGCACCACCTACGCCAGCCGCTGAATGCCGATGCCGATGAGGCCCGGACCCGTGTGGACGACCAGCACCGGCGTTATCTGGCCCTCGATCGCCAGGTGGAAGTCCGGGAGCTGGGCCTTCAAGGCCGCGAGCACGTCGTCGGCCTCCGGCTTCGCGGCCCCGTGCATCACTGCGACGTTGTACTCCTTGGCGCCCGCCGCGAACTCGGCCGCCTTCTGGAGCGCCAATTGCAGCGACTTCTTGCGCCCCCTCGTCTTCGCCACGGTGTAGTAGACGCCGTCTTCGTTGCACGAGATGACGGGCTTCAGGTCGAAGACGCTGCCCACCAGCCCTGAGACCAGGCCGATGCGGCCGCCCTTCACGAGATACGAGAGCGTCGCGACGCAGAAGAAGAGCTTGGTGCTCCGCGCCGCGCTCTCGACCTCGCGGCACACCTCGGCGAACGGCAGTCCCTGCTCGATGAGCTCGCCGGCGCGGATGGCGGAGAAGCCGCTGCCGATGCCGATGTTCTTCGTGTCGACGTAGCAGGTCTCGAGTCCCTCGGGGGCGGGGCCGAAGCTCCTGAGCATCTCGTAGGTGCCGCTCAGCCCGCTCGAGATGGCGACGACGATCACTCTCTCGTAGCCGTCGGCCTTGATCTGCTTGAAGACGTCCGCGACGACCGACGGGCTCGGCAGCGACGTCGTGGGGACCTCCTGCGGGAACCGCGCGTACACGTCGTCGGTCCGGATGTCGACGCCGTCGCGGTACTCCCCGTCCGGGTAGATGATCGTCATGGGCACCACGTACATGCCGTACCTGCGACGAAGCTCCTCCGGGACGTCCGAGCAGGAGTCGACCAGGATCGCTGTCTTCTGTGCAGTCATCTCGTCCCTCCACGCATCTTGTGCCCGTCCGAGGGCTCGGTGACGCTCAGCGCAGTTTACGCGTGATGAGCGGCCAGAAGCCGGAGGCCTCCTGGCCCATCACCCAGATGCTGATGCCGGCGATCTCCGGGTGCTTGGCGCGCAGCATCGCGAGCTTGGCGGCGACGGCCTTCTCGTCCTGGAAGTACACCGTGTGCGTCTCGTCGCCGTCGGTGAAGGTCATGGTGGCCTCCTGCGAGGAGGGGTCGCGGCTCACGGTGGCGTCGTGGGTCTGCGCCAGCGCCGCGCCGCGGTGCCCCGAGACGGTGGCGACCGAGCCGTCGTGCCAGTCGAAGCCATAGAAGGGCACGCCCATGAAGACCTTGCCCGGCGGCACCTTGCGCTCGGCGAACGTGAGCACGCGGTCGACCCACTCCAGCGGCGCCTGCGGACCTGGGTCGCCCCAAGGGCCGCTGTAGCTGTAGGTCATGATCTTGAACTCGTCCACGGCCTTGCCGATGCGGGTCCAGTCGGCGTACTTCTGGTTGTCCCACTCGCCGGGCTCGGACGTCTTGGGCATCACGGCGATCGAGAGGAAGCGGTCCTCGGCGTGCAGCGCGTCCGCCAGGTCCTCCACGAACGCCGAGAAGCTGTCGCGGTCGGCCGGCCTGAGGTCCTCCCAGTCGAGGTCGACGCCGTCGTAGCCCATGTCCTTGACCAGGGTGAGCAGGCCGTCGATGAAGCGGCGGCGGCGGTCGGGCGAAGCCAGCACCGCCGCCGCGAGATCCCGGCTGAACGCCTTGCCGGAACTGGTCGAGTTGGTGACCGTGGCGAAGAGGTTGAGGTCGTGGCCGCGGGCGGTCGCCACCAGGTCCGGGTCCTCGTCCTCGGCGGTCACGCTGCCGTCCGCCTGCGTGTGGTACCAGTCGAAGTCGACCTCGTCCACGGCATCCGCCGCGGCCGCCGCCTCGAGCGAGGCGGCGTCGCCGAGCGTCCAGGCAGTGACCTTGTACTTGCGGTCGCCCAGCGGCTCGCGCAGGTAGCCGAGGGGCGGGTCGCCGGGGCGGTCGAGGTGCGAGCCGAACGGCCCGACCGTGAACAGCAGGACGAGCACGACGACGACCAGGACGCCGGCGGCGACGAGCAGGACCAGCAGTCGCTGCCGGCGCATCCGCGTCGCCCGCGCCTCACGCGTCGCGCGACGGTCGCCGCCTCCGCGCGGAGCCTCGCCTGCGTCAGTGGGCGTCGGTGAAGGGACGCTGCCTCACTCCCTTGACTGCTCTGTGGCTCAGGTCGGCGTCCCCCACTTCGCGATGTCCACCGCGCGCGGGTTCACTGACCCCGGCCCTGACCCGCCGGCCTCGAAGTCACCCGCGGCGCGAGCTCCGAGGTGGCGATCGTCCATGGCGAGTCTGACCTTCTCCACTCGGTGCCACTCGCCGCGTTCGTCCTCGGCGAACACCGTGTAGTGGTGCATGGCGGCGGGGTCGGCGGCATCGTCCCGCGCGCCGGTCAGAGCGCCCTCCGACACCAGCGACTGGCCGCTGCCGACGACGGTGTGGTCGAACGCGCCCTCCGCAAAGCCATGCTCGGAACGGAGCACCCTCCAGAGCAACGCGCGGCCGCCCCGCGAGTCCCAGGTCAAGACGATCGCGCCGGCCTCTCGCCGGGCGCTGAGGTGAACTGCATGCGGCGCTCTCTGACGTTCGAACACAGGCGACCCCTCCGGATGGCGTCCCAGATGAGACTACCATCCTCGGGACGGGAGTCGTCGAGAGCGACAGACGACCGGGACCGGCAGCCAGGAAGCGAGCGGCATCGGGCTCGTCCTACCTCCACAGAGGGAGCGAGCGCTGCCGGAATCCCTCAGCCGGACGACCGCATCCACCTCCGCCGGGAGGCTCGACCCGGCACGCTTCCCGGTAGCCTCTCTTCGTGAGCCCACCTGGAGGAGTCACATGAAAGCGATCGTGTGTCCTAGATACGGAGGACCGGAGGTCCTCGAGTTGCGAGACGTGGAGCGACCCATCCCGAAGGATGACGAGGTCTGCATCCGGATCATGGCGACCGCGGTGACGGCCAGCGACATCTTCATCCGGGGGTCCGACATCCCCCTCCGGTTCCGGATCCCGATGCGCCTGATGATGGGCATCACGAGGCCGCGCCGGCCGATCATCGGCCTGGTACTGGCCGGCGAGATCGCGTCGGTGGGCCGGAGCGCGACGCGGTTCAAGCCGGGCGACCAGGTCTACGGGCTCACCGGCTTTGGGCTCGGCGCCTACGCCGAGTACAAGTGCATGAAGGAGACGGACTCCAAGCACGGATGCCTGGCGCCGAAGCCGTCGAACCTGACGTACGAGGAGTCGACCGTCGCGGCCTACGGTGGCCTCCTGGCCCTGCAGTTCATGGAGAAGGGCGACATCCAGCCCGGCCAGAGGGTGCTCGTGTACGGGGCCTCTGGCACTTCGGGCACCACGGCGGTGCAGTATGCGAAGCATCTGGGTGCGGAAGTCACCGGGGTCTGCAGTACCGCCAACGTGGAACTGGTGCGGACCCTTGGTGCAGACGCCGTCATCGACTACACGAAGGTCAACGCTCTCGAGCCCGGCGACAGGTACGACTTCGTGCTCGACGCGGTCGGGAAGGCGAAGACGTCCAGGCTGAAGGAATCCTGCAGGGCGAGCGTCGCCGGCAAGGACAGCTACGCGTCGATCGACGACGGCAACCTGTTGCTGGACTCGGGGAGACTGGCGGCCATGAAGGAACTGGTCGAGGCCGGGCACGTCAGGCCGGTCGTGGACAGGTGCTACCCCCTGGAGGAGATGGCCGAGGCTCACCGGTACGTCGAGCAGGGCCATAAGCGGGGAGGAGTGGCGATCACCGTGGGACACGGGGTCGCAGCCTGACGGACCGGCCGCTTGACGGTCGGTCGCCTGGAGGCGGGTCGCTGCGAGGCCGGTCGCCGGGGAGCCGGAGGCGCGCGGCGCCGCGTGTGCGCCGCGCCGTCACCGGTGGTACCGTGACCCGGATATGAGGACCCGACGCAAGATGCTCCACACGCTCCTGCTCGCGCTCGTCGCACTGGCGGCGCTCGGGGCCATCGGCTGCGGCTCGGACCAGGCGGTCGTGGATCCTGCGCAGGCGGCCGGCGAGAGCATCGCCGCCACCACGGCCCTGGCCTCCTCGCCCAGTTCGGTCGCTTCGCCCGGCCCGACCACCTCGGCGAGCCCGGCGGCATCCTCCGAGCTCGCCGGCTGGTCGAACCGCCGCCTCGCCGCGCAACTCGTCTTCTGCAGCGTGCCGGCGACGAGCCCGCTGGCGGGGAAGAGGTACGCCCGCATGGGCGTCGGCGGCATCGTCATCCTCGGAGGCGGGGCGCGCAGCAGCATCGGCGGGGATCTCGCCGCCGTCCTGCGCGCCGCTCCGAACGGCGTCAAGCCCTTCATCGCCAGCGACGAGGAGGGCGGCCAGGTCCAGCGCCTCCGCGATGTCGTCTACCCGCTGCCCTCCGCGCGGGTCCAGGGCACGTGGAGTACCTCCAGGACCAGCGCGACCGCCAAGGACTATGGCGCTCGGCTCCGCAAGCTGCACGTCTCGGTGGTGTTCGGGCCGGTCGCCGACCTTGACGTCCCCGGCAAGTACATGAGCAGCCTCGACCGGTGCTTCTCGTCGAGGCCCGATGCGGTCGGTCGTCACGTCGTGGCCTGGGTCGAGGGCCTCAGGGCGTCCCGGGTCCTCTCGACCGTCAAGCACTGGCCGGGTCACGGGTGGGCGTCGGACACGCACAGCGGTGCGGCCAGGGTCCCATCGCTCTCGGTGCTGCGCCGCCACGACATGGTGCCGTTCGAGCAGGCCTTCGACGCCCGCGTGCCGCTCGTGATGGTGGGGCACCTGCGCTCGAAGGGTCTCACGGGGGACGAGACGCCGGCCAGCCTCTCGAAGAGCGCGCTGGCCTACCTGCGCGGCCGCACCGGCGACGAGACGGTCATCATCACCGATTCGCTGTCCATGGCAGCGACGACCACGGCGATCGGCATCAAGTTGCCGGCCTCCGCCGTGCGCGCCCTGAGGGCCGGCGCCGATCTCGCGCTGTTCGCCTCCGGGGATCCGGAGCCGGTCATCGACGCCGTGACGGCGGCGATCAAGTCCGGGCGGCTGCCGCGAGCGCAGGCGGAGGAGAAGGTGCTCCGCGTGCTCGAGCTCAAGCGCAAGGCCGGGCTGGCGCCGGCCGCGCAGTAGCGCCGGCAGAGACGCCGAGCGGCCACGCGCGCCCGTACGAGCGTACGGGCGGCCGGGCCGGGAGGCGGGGCCGCCCTCTGCTAGACTCGCTGCCGGCCGGGCGGCTCTGCCCGGCGCGGCTCCGCCGGGCTCGCCGGGCAGTACTTCGCCGCCGGCGGTCGAATCAAGGGACTCATGAGCGATCACAAGCGCCGGCTCGCGCTCGCGGCCGTCATCGTCGCCTCGGCCACGGCCATCTCGCGCCTCACCGGGCTCGGGCGGGAGGTCATCACCGCCGCCGTCTACGGCGTCGACCCGTCGTACAACACCTTCGTCTCCATCTCGGTGATCCCACAGCTGGTGCAGCAGCTGTTCGCCGACGCCGCTATCAGCGCCGCGTTCGTGCCCGTCTTCACGGCGCTGCTCACCAAGGGAGAGCGCGAGCGCGCCTACCAGCTGGCCGCGAACCTGCTCGGCCTGATCGTGGTGGTCGTCGGGGCGGCCGTCGTGATCCTCGCGCTCGCCGCCGGCCCGCTCACGCAGTGGATGTATCCGGAGCTCACCGGCGCGCCCGCCGGGGCGGAGCTCGCCGCCCAGCTGCTGCGCATCCTCGTGCCGACGATCCTGTTCCTCTCGCTTGCGGGGGCCATCAGCGGCGTCCTGTACTCGTTCGAGCGGTTCACCATGCCGGCGGTCGTCTCCATCGTCTGGAACCTGACGATCATCGCCGCCATCGCCCTCTTCCACGACTCCGTCGGCGTCGACGCCATCGCCTGGGGCATGCTGGTCGGCACGCTGCTCGAAGTCGCCATGCTGGCCGGGGCGGCGAGGTATCACGGCCGCTGGCTCTGGCCGCACTTCGGGCTCGCCGACCCGCTCCTGCGCCGCGTCCTGCTGCTCATGGTGCCGATCACGATCACCCTCGGGATCCTGAACTTCAACGCCCTGATCGGCACCTGGTTCGCACAGTTCGTCAGCGATCGCGCCGCGGCGGAGATCGGGTACGCGTTCCGCCTCTACCAGCTTCCACAGGGAATCTTCGCCGTGACCATCGGCACCGTGCTCTTCCCGTCGCTCTCGCGGTTCGCGGCGCAGAAGGACGAGGTGCGGTTCCGCGACACCGTGTCGATGGGCGTGCGCCAGATGGTCTTCGTGTCGCTCCCGTTCGTCGCCTGGTTCCTGGTGATGCCTCAGGCCTTCGTGCGCATGGTGTACGAGCGCGGGCAGTTCGGCTCAGGCGCGACCGTGGAGGTGGCCGGCGCGCTGGCGTTCTTCTCCGTGGGGCTGGTGTTCGCCAACTCCAACATCATGCTCAACCGGGCCTTCCAGAGCATGCAGAAGCCGTGGCTGCCCATGTACGTGGCGATCGGCAACCTGGTCGTGAACTTCGTGCTGTGCTGGCTGCTCTACAAGCCGCTCGGGGTGCCCGGGATCACGCTCAGCATGGCGACCGTCTCGGCGGTCAACTTCTTCGCGCTGTTCTTCCTGCTGCGTCACGAGGTCGGGCGGATAGACGGCCGGCGGATGGCGAAGGCGGCGGGTGGCGCGCTGCTGGCCGCCGTCGCGCTCTCCGCGGTGTCCTACGGGGTGTGGTGGGCGTTGCAGGACTTCGCCGCCGGCGGTTTCGTTCAGCTGGTCGTGGTCGTGATCGCCGCAGTGGCGGCCGGCGGCGCCGTCTACCTGGGCCTGGCCAAGCTGCTCGGGCTGGAGGAGCTGAGCGTTGTGCGGCAGGTGCTGCGGCGCCGGCGGCGCGGCGGTCGGGGCTCGTCAACCGGCGGAGCCACCCCGTCGTCAGAGTGACAGCGGCCGGCGACCACCGCAGGGCGACGGACTGCATGTCTGGAAGTTGTCCTTGATGGAAGGACAAGAGCGGCTTGAGATGTCCTTGGCGCAAGGACAACTTCCCTGCAGGGAGACCGAGCGCCCTGCGGTCAGGCCGTCGGGCGGCTGACGCGTGCGGCCGAGCGGCCGGCGAGTGCCCATCGGACGAGCAGGGCGCCGGCGAGCGCGGTGCAGACCGCGGCGACCGTCCAGAAGTAGGTCGCCCAGGCAGGAGCCACCACGGACGTGGTGCCGGGGCCGACGCCCATCTCGAAGTTGACGGGAGCCAGAAGAAGCTGGGCGGTGCGCGAGGCGCCGGCCGCCGCCAGCGCCGCCCATACGAGTAGGCACACGACGAGCCAGAAGGGCTGCCCGCCGCGGCAGGTCGGTCGGGCGAGGGCGAAGGCCGCTGCGGCGACCAGGCCGGCGCCGATGAGCGCGGCCACGCCGATCAGCAACTGCAGCGCGGCGCCGCCGTCGAGGCGCGGCTGCCCCCAGCCATCCTGAGGGGCGAAGCTGCGGATCGCGATGACGGCGCACCTGAGGACGAGCGCCGCGGCCGCGGCGAGACCGGCGATCCTGAGGGTGACGCGCATAAATCCACCCGCCCTACGACGACGCAGTGAAACCCGACGCTACTCCGCAGGGCCTGCGTCGTCCAGCCTCCAGCGTTGGCGTAGGCTGATAGAGTTCACGACTGACGATGAGGCTCGAGCGGCCGACGGTCTGGCGGGCTCGGCGCCTCTCCACCACGGTCTGGGGGCTGCTTCGGTGAGCACGGCGTATCACGCCAAGTACTTCGCCCATGAGCTGACTCGGCGCCGCCCCTCGACCTCAGACGACAGGCTCACCCAATCGCTTCTCGATGCAGCGGTCGACCTGAACCCGCACCAGATCGATGCCGCTCGCTTCGCCCTTCGCTCACCTCTGAGCAGCGGCGTGATCCTCGCGGATGAGGTGGGCTTGGGCAAGACGATCGAAGCTGGGCTGGTCCTGTGCCAGTTGTGGGCGGAGCGGAAGCGGCGTCTCCTTGTGATCTGTCCCGCGTCGCTGCGTAAGCAGTGGAGCCTGGAACTGCAGGAGAAGTTCCACCTGCCCACCGTCATCTTGGACGCGCGCGCTGCGCGCGCGCTGCGCGCCAGCAGTGAAGGGCCGTTCCCTGCCGGCGCTGTGATCGTCATGTCGATCAACTATGCCAATGCCCGGCGCGACGACATCTTCGCAACGCCGTGGGATCTGGTAGCCATCGACGAGGCTCACAAGCTGCGTAACGCGTACCGGCCGAGCAATCGCATGGGGCAGAACCTGCGGTGGGCGTTGCAGGGGAGACGGAAATTGCTCCTCACAGCAACGCCGCTCCAGAACTCGCTGCTCGAGCTGTATGGGCTCTCGACGGTCATCGATGAACGCATCTTCGGTGACCGCCTCGCGTTCCGCGAGGAGTACATGCATCAGGACGCTGACCTCCGGCAGCTTCGCGCGAGGCTGCAGCCGTTCTGCAAGCGCACCCTGCGCAAACAGGTGCTCGAGTACATCCGCTACACGAAGCGCGCGACGGCAACGATCCCGTTCTCGCCCACTGATGACGAGCGGCAACTCTACGACGACCTCTCGGCCTTCCTGGCTCGCGAGGACACATTCGCCGTCCCTGCACGTCAGCGCACCTTGGTGACGCTCATCCTGCGCAAGCTACTGGGTTCGTCTTCGTACGCCATCGCAGGCACCCTGGAGACGATGCGCCAACGTCTTGTGCGAGTGCGGGAGGCGCATGCGGAGACTCGCGAGACCGATGATGTGGTGCTGGAGTTGACCGACCTCGACGAGCTCGAGAATGACTACCTCGACGAGGAATCGGCGGAGGCCGGGCCAGAGGGCGAAGCCGAATTGGACGAAGACGCGGCCCGCGACGAGTCGGAAGGTGCCGCGGCGCTGGACCTCGACCGTCTCAATGCAGAGATCGCTGAACTCGAGGCGTACATCACTCGCGCTCGCCGGATCGGCATCGACACCAAGTCGCGCGCCCTGCTCACCGCTCTGGACACTGGGTTCGCGGAGATGGCGAAGATGGACGCGGCGCGCAAGGCGGTGGTCTTCACCGAGTCCCGCCGCACCCAGGAGTACCTGCGTGACTACCTGGAGGCGAACGGCTACGCGGGAAAGGTCGTGCTGTTCAGCGGCACGAACAGCGGTGCAAAGGCCACCGCCGCCTACGAGCGTTGGCTCGAGGCCAACCGCGACACAGGGCGCGCATCCGGGTCACGCGCCGTCGACATCCGCACGGCGCTCATCGAGCACTTCCGCGACCAAGCGGAGGTGATGATCGCCACCGAGGCTGCCGCGGAGGGTGTGAACCTGCAGTTCTGCTCGCTGGTCATCAACTACGATCTCCCCTGGAATCCGCAGCGCATCGAGCAGCGCATCGGGCGCTGTCACCGCTACGGGCAGAAGCACGACGTGGTCGTGGTCAACTTCCTGAACGAGAAGAACGATGCCGACCGCCGCGTGCTCGAGCTCCTTGGGGAGAAGCTGCGCTTGTTCGCCGGCGTGTTCGGGGCGTCCGATGAGGTCTTGGGGGCCATCGAGTCCGGGGTGGACTTCGAACGCCGGATCCTCGACATCTACCAGACGTGCCGCAGACCGGAAGAGATCGAGGCTGCGTTCACCCGCCTTCGCGAGGAGATGGATGAGGCGATCGAGGAGCGCATGGCCGACACGCGCCGCGTCTTGCTCGAGGAGTTCGACGAGGACGTGCACGAGCGTCTCAGGGCACAGCTTGATGCGACCAAGGCCCTGCTGGATGCAGCCGGCAAGCGGTTCTGGTCTCTCACAAAGTACGTACTCGGACCTGCCGCCGTCTTCGACGACGAAGAACTTTGCTTCAGCCTCTTGGAGTCACCTGCGAGTGACGTCCGACCCGGCCGCTACCATCTGATCTCGAAGTCGGCGCGCAATGAGGCGGGCGAGTTCCTGTACCGTCTGTCGCATCCGCTGGCGGAGCACGTCCTTTCGCGGGGGTTGTCGACGCCGACACCGACCGCCGAGGTGAGGTTCGATGTCACCGGCCACCAGACGAAGCTGGCGGTCGTCGAGGAGCTCAGGGGTCAGAAAGGGTGGCTTGTGCTCGATCGCCTGACAATCGAATCACTGGAGCTGGAGGAGTATCTCGTCTTCACCGCCATAACCGATGGCGGCGAGGTGCTGGACCAAGATCGGTGCGAGCGGCTGTTCCGCTGCGAGGGCGTGGTCGCCGACGCGCCGGAGGTGCCGGCTGCAGCCGCCAAGCGGCTGGCGGCCGAGAGCCACCGTCACGCCGAAGCAACAGTCGCTGCCTCATTCGAGGCCAACAACCGCTTCTTCCAGCAAGAGCGTGACCGCCTTGAGCGCTGGGCCGACGACAAGGTCAAGGCGGCGGAGAAGGAGCTCGCGGACGTCAAGGCCCAGATCCGTGCGAGCAAGCGCGAAGAGCGGCTGGCCGAGAGCGTCGACGAGCATCACCGGCTGCAAGTGCGCATCAAGGAGCTCGAGAAGAAGCAGCGCAGGCTGCGCCAGCGCATCTTCGACGTCGAGGACGACATCGCGGAGAAGCGAGACGAGCTCATCGCGGCACTTGAGAAGCGGTTGGCGCAGAACACGCAGACTGAACGCCTGTATACCATCAGGTGGCAGGTGGTGTGATGACCGGAGCAACGCCAAATAGCGGCTGGAGGCTGATCGGTGGCTGAGAGCACCTACGACAAGTTCCGCAGGCTCCTGGCGGAGCTCTTCATGTTCGACCGCGCCGACCTCGACTTCGGCATCTATCGCATCATGAACGCCAAGCGCGATGAGGTGACGAGCTTCCTCGACGTCGACCTGTTGCCACAGGTCAAGGAGGCGCTGCTCGAAGTCGACACGGGGCAGCGGCTGGCGCTGCAGCAGCAGCTCGAAGAGGTCGAGCAGGCATGCGGCGTAGCGGGCATCGACCCGGACACGAGCCAGAAGGTGCAGGATCTGCGCGCGGCCGTCAAGGCTACGGGCGATCCTGACGCCCTCGAGGCCGAGGTCTTCTCGCACCTCTACAGCTTCTTCCGCCGCTACTACAAAGAGGGCGACTTCATCTCGCTGCGCCGCTACAAGGAGGGCGTCTACGCCATCCCGTATGAGGGCGAAGAGGTCAAGCTGTATTGGGCCAACCACGACCAGTACTACATCAAGAGCGGCGAGTACTTCCGAGACTACGCCTTCAAGCTGCCGGACGGCCGACGCGTGCATTTCAAGCTCGCCGAGGCCGACGAGGAGCGCGACAACGTCAAGGCGGCGGCGGGCCAGGAGCGTCGCTTCATTCTGTGCCAGCACGACCCGGTGTGCGAGGTCGACGGGGATCTGGTGATCCGCTTCGACTACCGGCCTGACCCGGACAAGCGCAAGCGCGACGCCCTCATCGCCGAGGCGACGGAGAAGATCCTAGCGAGCGACGCCGCGGCGCCCTGGCTCATGAGCCTGTCTGCCACGGCGCCAACGGAGAAGAACCCAAGACGGACTCTTCTCGAGAAACACCTGAACGAGTACACGGCGCGCAACACCTTCGACTACTTCATCCACAAGGACCTGGGCGGCTTCCTTCGGCGCGAGCTGGACTTCTACATCAAGAACGAAGTCATGCATCTCGACGACATCGAATCAGAGGGCGAGCAGCGGGTTGCGCAGTACCTCACCAAGATCAAGGCCATCCGTCGCATCGCACACATGATCATCGACTTCCTAGCGCAGCTGGAGGGCTTTCAGAAGAAGCTGTGGCTGAAGAAGAAGTTCGTCATCGAGACCAACTACCTCGCTGCCCTCGACCAGGTGCCTGAGGAGCTCTACGCGGAGGTTGCCGCTAACGAGCCACAGCGTCAGGAATGGGTGCGTCTCTTCAGCATCGACACGATACCGGGTGACCTGACTCAGCCAGGCTACTCCGAGCCCCTGACCGACTCGTTCTTGCGGGCACAGCCAACACTCATGGTGGACACGCGGCACTTTGGCGCCAGCTTCAAGGAACGCCTGCTGGCGTGCCTTGAGAGTCTCGATGACAGAACTGACGGCCTGCTGATTCACGGTGAGAATCTGCAGGCGTTGTCCCTTCTCCAGCATCGTTTCCGCAACCAGGTTGCGTGCGTCTACATCGATCCGCCTTACAACACAGACGCGAGCCCGATTCTGTACAAGAACGGGTACAGACGCTCTTCGTGGGCATCTCTGCTGGCCGATCGCCTGGAGGCCGATGCTCCGCTGCACTCCCCGCATGCCGTGACCTGCATCGCGATCGACGACTTCGAGTACCCGGACCTTCGCGGAGTGCTTGAGACGCTCGCTTACGATCCCTATGAAGCCACTGTCACGGTGCGCAGCAAACCCCAAGGTCGTCCGACTACCTCGGGGTTCTCGGCGAACCATGAGTACGCCGTCTTTCTGGCTTCGTCGGAAGCAAGGATCGGTCGGCTCCCCAGAAGGGGCAGCAAGGCGGAGCGCTATCCGCATAACGATGAGCTGGGGGCGTTCGCTTGGTCGAACTTCCGCAAGGCAGGGACTGACTCTGACCGCTCGGATCGTCCGAAGTCGTTCTATCCCGTCTACGTCTCCAAGAGTTCAATTCGCATCCCGGCGATGTCATGGTGTGATGCCAGGCGGGAGTGGCATGTCGCGGAGGGTCCGAGTGACGATGAGAAGGCGGTCTGGCCGTGCGATCAGGACTCACAAGAGAAGGTGTGGACGTGTTCGCCAAAGAGGGCCAGTGCGGAGATGGCCGACATTCGCGCTGAACACGACGCTAGTGGGCATGTCGAGCTCTACAAGAAGTACCGACCGAACCAAGGTGGCGCTCTACCTGGGACCTGGTGGGACGATCCTAGTTATTCTGCAAGTGAAAGCGGCACGAAGCTACTGAAGGACATGTTCGGCGCGAAGGAGTTCGACTATCCGAAGAGCGTGCCATTGGTGATGGACTGCCTGCGCGTTGGGGGGCTTGGTAGCGAGGGCGTCGCCCTCGACTACTTCGCTGGTTCCGGGACGACAGGACAAGCTGTCATCAGCCTCAACCGCGAAGACGGAGGCAGGCGTGAGTTCATCCTGGTCGAAATGGGCGATCATTTCGAAACCGTTCTACTGCCCAGGATCAAGAAGGTGACATACACGCCAGAATGGAAGGACGCCCGCCCCGAGCGGCCAGCGACGTCGGAAGAGGCCGCGCGGGGTCCACATCTGATCAAGTACATCCGTCTCGAGTCCTACGAAGACGCTCTCAACAACCTGCGCTTCGAGCGCACCCCCGCCCAGACCCAGCTTCTGGCGAGCCATCCTCACTTGCGGCAGGACTACACCCTCCGCTACATGCTCGACGTCGAGAGCGTGGGCAGCGCTTCACTGCTTGACCTCGAGCAGTTCGAAGACCCCTTCAGCTACACACTCGAGATCGGCCAAGGGTCGGTGGGCGAAACCAGGTCGATGACCGTGGATGTCGTCGAGACCTTCAACTACCTCATCGGGCTTCGCGTGAGGCAGGTCGACACCATCCGTGGCTTCAAGGTGGTGGAGGGCACGAGCCTGCAGGGCGAGCGCGTCCTGGTCATTTGGCGCAACACGCGGGAGAAGTCGAGCGCTGAGCTCGACGAGTTCTTCCAGAAGCAGGGCTACAACACCCGCGACACGGAGTTCGACGTTGTCTACGTCAACGGAGACAACAATCTCGAGAACCTTCGCCGGCCCGACGAGACCTGGAAGGTCCGCCTCATCGAGGATGACTTCAAGCGCCTCATGTTCGACGTGGAGGATGTGTGATGCCGCCGGTGCCGTATCACGAGGGTCAGTTCCCGCCCGAGCTTGACTGGGGCGCGCTGGTGCCTCTCATCGGCCCCGCCTCGGCAGCGATCGCTCGCTACGACGGAGTGCTCTCAGCCATTCCCAATCCGGCACTGCTGCTCTCGCCGCTGACCACTCAGGAGGCGGTGCTCTCATCCCGCATTGAAGGCACGCAGGCGACGATGGGCGAGGTGCTGGAGTTCGAGGCCGGGCAGACTCCGGCGACGCCGGAGCGTCGGGATGACATCCACGAGGTGCTCAACTACCGGCGGGCCATGACGGCGGCGACTCAGGCTCTCGGTGAGCTGCCCTTGTCGGGGCGGGTGATTCGCGATGCTCACCGAGTGCTGCTCGACGGCGTGCGCGGCCAGAACAGGGCTCCTGGCGAGTTCCGCCGCACGCCGGTCATGATCGGCCCCCCGGGCTGCACACCGGAGACCTGCCACTTCATGCCCATCGGCGCCGACAGATTGCCGGACGGGTTCGGTCGCTGGGAGAAGTACCTGCACGCGGATCAACCTGACCACCTCGTGCAGCTTGCCATCCTGCATGTCGAGTTCGAGGCGCTCCACCCGTTCATGGACGGCAATGGGCGCATGGGGCGCATGCTCATCCCGTTGTTCCTCTGGCAGCGGGGCTTGATCAGCCGCCCGATGTTCTACATCAGCGCCTACTTCGAGGAGCATCGGGATGAGTACTACGACAGCCTCCTCGCGGTCTCGCGCGACGGCGCCTGGACGGCTTGGTGCCGATACTTCCTGCAGGCTGTCCAGGCGCAAGCCGACGACAACCTGCAGAAGGCCAAGGCCATCCTCGATCTGTACGGTGAGATGAAGCACCGAGTCGCGGAGATGACGCGCTCGCAGTTCAGTGTGCGCGCTCTTGACTGGATCTTCGGCCAGCCGATCTTCAGGACGACAGACTGTATCGCCAATTCGGGGATCCCGGAGCCGACGGCACGACGCCTTCTGACGGTTCTGCAGAAGGAAGACGTGTTGAGAGTGATCAGTCCCGGCAGGGGGAGACGGGCTGCAGTCCTCGGGTTCCCGGCGCTTCTCAACGTCGCTGAAGGGCGAGAGATCTTTTGAGTCGCACCGATTCGAAGCTACCGTATTTGTCGCTCACTTTTACGGCAAAAGTGAGCAACAAAGCTCGTTGTGTGTCTTTGGTGACCGACAAACGCGACACACTTGGGCAGTCTTGACTCGGCGCTCAAGCAGACTCCCATTTGACCAGAGGTTGGTGCTCAACCAGTGGCTGCTGAGCCTCTTCGAGGTGGCGAGCTTCGACGATCTCGCGCATGCGCTCGACGACCCCACGCTCGAGGGCTTCGACGAAGACAACGTCTCGCGCTTCCATAGCGCGCTTGCGCTGCGACTGGTCGACCGCGAGCATCTCTCGCGCGACGCGTTGCTCGCCTACGATCAGAACATCGTGCGCCACTGGCTGGCGATCACTGAGCGGCGGCGGCGCGTGGGACAGCACGTTCTGCCCAAGTACTTCCAATACCTGGCGCTCCTGTTCGCGGAGATCTATCTCGATCGCTACTTCACCGACGCAGACGGGCTGCTGACGATGCTCAATGCGCAGGTCGCGCGTTTCAATGCCCGTGTCGGAGCGGCCGATCAGGTCGCGCCCTACGGACCTGACCAGCTCAACAAGCTCGCCTTCTGGTGCGCCACCGGCTCGGGCAAGACGCTGCTCATGCACGTCAACGTGCTGCAATACCGCCACTACTTGGCACGCGCGGGGCGCGAGCGCGATCTCAACCGTGTGATCCTGCTCACGCCGAACGAAGGCCTCTCACGCCAGCATCTCGGCGAGTTCGAGCTGTCGGGTTTGCAGGCCGACCTCTTCGATAAGGACGCGCCCAGCCTGTTCGCCGGCAGCGCGGTCGAGATCATCGACATCCACAAGCTCGCCGAGGAGGGCAAGGAGAAGACGGTCGCCGTCGATGCCTTCGAGAGCGACAACCTCGTGCTGGTCGACGAGGGTCACCGTGGATCGAGTGGCGAGGACTGGAAGGCCAAACGCGATCGTCTCTGCGAGCGCGGCTTCTCGTTCGAGTACTCGGCGACCTTCGGTCAGGCCATGCGCGCCGCCAACAAGCCGGCGCTTGAGCAGGAGTATGCGCGCTGCATCCTCTTCGACTACTCCTACAAGTACTTCTACAAGGACGGCTACGGCAAGGACTACGTCATCCTCAACCTGCAGGATGACCAGGATGAGGAGGTGCGGCAACGCTACCTGACAGCCTGCCTGCTCGTCTTCTACCAGCAGCTGCGGCTCTTTCTCGACAACGGCGCGGCCTACCGGCCGTTCCTCGTGGAGCGGCCGCTCTGGGTGTTCGTGGGTGGCAGCGTCAACGCGGTGCGCACGCGGCATGGCCGCCAGGTCTCGGACGTCCTGGACATCCTGCTGTTCCTGGCGGGGTTCCTGCATGAGCGCAGCGTCTCGGTGGCCCGCATCGATCGGCTGCTCCAGGGTCAGGCCGGGCTTCTCGATGGCCAGGGACGTGAGTTGTTCGGCAACTCGTTTGGCTATCTAGCGCAGACCGGCATGAGCGCCGAGCAGGCCTTCGATGACGTGCTGCGCACGGTCTTCAACTCGGCATCGTCGGCGGCTCTGCACGTGGCCGACCTCAAGGGCGTCGAGGGTGAGATCGCCTTGCGCCTCGGGGACAACGACCCCTTCGGCGTGATCAACGTGGGTGATACGACGACACTGCGTAAGCTCTGCGAGGAGCACGAGGAGCTGGTCGTGGAGGAGCAGGCTCTCGGCGCGTCACTGTTCGGCGCCATCAACGCGCCCGAGTCGCGCGTCAACTTGCTGATCGGCTCGAAGAAGTTCACCGAGGGCTGGAACAGCTGGCGCGTGAGCACCATGGGGCTGATGAACGTCGGCCGCTCCGAGGGATCCGAGATCATCCAGCTCTTCGGGCGCGGCGTGCGGCTGAAGGGCCACGAGTTCAGCCTCAAGCGCAGTGGGCGGGTGGTGGGCGTGCAGGCGCCGCCCTGGCTGTCTCGGCTCGAGACGCTGAACATCTTCGGCGTGCGCGCCGACTACATGCGCCAGTTCAAGGAGTATCTCGAGGACGAAGGGCTCCCCGACAACGAGGACCGCGTCGAGGTCGTCTTGCCGGTGCTGCGTGCGCTGGGCGAGACCAAGCTGCGCACGGTCAAGCTGCGCGACGACGTGGACTTCAAGAAGGATGGTCCCAAGCCGGCGTTGAGCGGAGAGGTGCCCGACCAGTTGCGGCGCTTCCCGCTGGTGGTCGACTGGTATCCGCGCATCCAGGCGCTCGGTAGCCAGGGGGCGCGAGGGGAGGGGGGTGCGGCGGCCAAGCACGAGGGCTCGCTGCGGGCGGAGCATCTCGCCTTCTTGGATTGGGACGCGCTCTACTTCGAACTGCAGAGACACAAGGCCGAGCGCGCGTGGCACAATCTCGACCTGCCGCGCGAAGCTGCGCGCGAGCTTCTGGCGCGCGATGACTGGTACACGCTCCTGATCCCGGCGGATCAGCTCGAGGTGAGCGACTTTGGTCGCGTGCGCGTTTGGCAGGAGCTGGCGCTCGCACTTCTCAAGAAGTACTGCGACCGCTTCTATCGCCACTACAAGGCGGCGTATGAAGCCGAACGGCTTGAGTATCGCGAACTGAACGAGTCAGACCCCAACTTCTTCGACGAATACAGGGTGCTCGTACAGCGCTCGCAGGAGCAGATCATCGCCACTCTGGTGGCGCTCAAGGATCGCATCGAGCGCGGCGACGTGGCCGGGCTGACGGACCTGCCGTTTGGCAGCTCGACAGCCGTGATGTTCGACCGCCATCTCTACCAGCCGCTCCTCTGCTGCTCGCAGAGCGACGTGGTGGAGGTCAAGCCGGTGGCACTCAACGACGGCGAGCGCGACTTCGTGCGTGACCTCCGGGCACTCTGGTTGCGGGAGGCCGGCGGCGGCGTGTTCACCGGGCAGGAGCTGCACCTGCTCCGCAATCAGAGCCGTGGCCGAGGAGTCGGCTTCTTCGAGGCGGGCAATTTCTACCCGGACTTCATCCTGTGGATGGTGGACGCCGAGTGTGAGCACGTGACGTTCGTGGATCCCAAGGGGTTGCGCAACGTTGAGGGGCCCAACGACCCGAAGCTGCGCTTCGCCGAGACCATCAAGGAGCTCGAGACGCGGCTCGGCGATCCGGGGGTCACGCTCGACTCGTTCATCGTCTCACGCACGCCGCTGCAGCAGTTGGCGTGGTGGGACGGCGGCATGAGCGAGGCCGACTTCGAGGCTCGTCACGTCGTGTTCCAGACGCCGGGTCAAACGGACTACGTTGAGACAATCGTTCGCAAGGTGTTGGGTCAGTAGCGTTCCGGTTCGCCTGTTGAGCGCCCGACGACCCTACTCAGGCACGATCCAGTATCGAAGGTAGACGATGCCGGAGGCGAAGCGCCGCTCCTCGAGCAGGTCCAGCCGCAGTCGGATCCCCGGAGGCAGCCAGGGCGTGCCGCCGCCGACGACGGCCGGCACGGCGAGCAGCCCCAGTTCGTCGACCAGCCCGGCGCGCAGCGCCTGGCCAGCGAGGTGCGGGCCGCCGATGGCGAGATCGTGGTCGGCGGCCTCCTTGAGCCGGCGCACCGCGTTCGGGTCGAAGCCGCGCTCCAGTCGCGTTCGTCCGGTGCGCACGTCCGCGAGCGTCGTGGAGTACACGACCTTGTCGGCGGCGCGCCACAGCTCGCCGAACTCGCGGACGTAGGCCGGCCCGTCGGCGAACGTGGCCGGGTCGTCCCAGACGGCCATGACCTCGTACATCCGGCGGCCGAAGAGGTATGTCCCGACCTCTCGCTCCAGGTCGCTGACGAAGCGGTGGACCTCCTCGTCGGGCTCGGCCCAGCCGAACTCGCCGCGCTCGTCGGCCACGTAGCCGTCGAGCGACGCGATCATCGAATAGATGAGTCGTGCCATGGGAAGCCTCCCTCGCCGTGAGCCTGTATCATTGGCGGTCGTGACTTCGCTCGCCCACATCCGCAACTTCAGCATCATCGCGCACATCGACCATGGCAAGTCGACGTTGGCCGACCGCATCCTCGAATCCACGGGGACGGTCGCCACGCGGGACATGAAGGAGCAACTTCTCGACAAGATGGACCTCGAGCGCGAGCGCGGCATCACGATCAAGAGCCAGGCCGTCCGCATCGCCTACAAGGCGCACGACGGCCAGACCTACCAGCTCAACCTGATCGACACCCCCGGCCACGTGGACTTCACCTATGAGGTCTCGCGCAGCCTCGCCGCCTGTGAAGGCGCCGTGCTGCTGGTCGACTCCACGCAGGGCGTGGAGGCCCAGACCGTCGCCAACGCGTATCTGGCCATCGACAACGACCTCGAGATCATCCCGGTGCTGAACAAGATCGACCTGCCGGCGAGCAACGTGCCCGAGGCCGAACTGGAACTGCACGAGCTTACCGGTGCGACGCATGAGGAGATCCTCATCGTGTCTGCCAAGACCGGCGAGGGCGTGGATGCGATCCTCGACGCGATCGTGACGCGGACGCCGCCGCCCGAAGGCGACACGGCGGCGCCGGCCCGCGCGCTCATCTTCGACAGCGAGTACGACCAGTACCGCGGCGTGATCGCCTACGTGCGCGTCATCGACGGCGGCTTCGCCAAGCGCCAGCTTGTCAGCCTCATGCGCACCGACCAGGACGCGGAGATCGAGGAGCTCGGCTACTTCGGGCCCGAGATGAAGCCGACCGACCGGCTCGAGACCGGGGAGGTCGGCTACATCATCACCGGCGTCAAGGACGTGGCGCAGGTGCGCGTGGGCGACACGATCACGGACAAGAAGCGCCCGGCCGGCGAAGCCCTGCCGGGCTACAAGGTCGTCCAGCCGATGGTGTTCACCGGCCTGTTCCCGACCGAGGGCGACAAGTTCGAGGAGCTGCGCGACGCGCTCGAGAAGCTCAAGCTGAACGACGCGGCGCTCAGTTACGAGCCCGAGAGCTCGGTCGCGCTCGGCTTCGGCTTCCGCTGCGGGTTCCTCGGCCTCCTCCACATGGACATCGTGCGCGAGCGCCTGGAGCGCGAGTACGGTCTCGAGCTCATCACCACGATGCCGAACGTCGAGTATCACGCGTATCTCACGAGCGGAAAGATGACCGTGGTCCGGAACCCCGCCCAGATGCCCGAGGTGACGGTCATCGACCGCATCGAGGAGCCCTACGTGGCGGCCAGCGTCCTCGTGCCGACCGAGTTCGTCGGCACCATCATGGAGTTGTGCCAGGGGCGTCGCGCCGACTTCGTCGACATGAAGTACCTCTCGCCCGAGCGCGTGGAGATGCACTACAAGCTGCCGCTGGGCGAGATCGTGCTCGACTTCTTCGACCAGCTCAAGACGCGCACGCGCGGCTACGCCTCGCTCGACTACGAGTACTCCGGCTACCGGCAGAGCGACCTCGTGAAGCTCGACATCCTGCTCGCCGGCGAGCCCGTGGACGCGCTCTCGCTCATCACCCCGCGCGAGCGGGCTCATCTGCGCGGCAAGGCGCTGGTCACCAAACTGCGCCAGAAGATCCCGCGCCAGCTGTTCGAGGTTCCGGTGCAGGCGGCGATCGGCAACAAGGTGGTCGCCCGCGAGACGGTCAAGGCCGTGCGCAAGGACGTCACCGCCAAGTGCTACGGCGGCGACATCAGCCGCAAGCGCAAGCTGCTCGAGAAGCAGAAGGAAGGCAAGAAGCGGATGAAGCAACTCGGCGTGGTCGAGGTGCCGCAGGAGGCCTTCCTGGCTGTGCTCGAGCTCGAGCCGGGCGACAAGGACCGCTGATGCCCGGCGGCACGGGCGGTCCGGGAGAGCCTCCGGCGCCGGTCGCCGCCGCGGATGCTCGTGCCGGCGCTCAGCCGCACTTCGCGTCCCCGGACGTGTGCTTCCACGAGTCCTGGCTGGAGGCCCTTCGCGAGTACCACGACGAGGGGCGACACGATCAGCTGGACGAGGACATCCTTGAGGACCGCGATGAGTTCGGCAGGTACTGCGCCGCAGTGAACGCCGGCGTAGAGCGGCCGGGCCAACCGGACTTCTATCTCGCCGAGCTCCACGGCACGCCGCTCGGCGAATGGGTCGACGGCTACGTACCGCAGACGGTGCTGTGGTGGGTCGCCGGCGACGAGTACCTGGGCCGGCTCTCGCTCCGGCACTGGCTGACGCCGCACCTGCTGTACTTCGGCGGCAACATCGGCTTCGAGGTGCGCCCGAGCGCGCGACGGCGAGGCCGCGCCACGGCCATGCTGGCCGCGGCTCTGCCGCTCGCCGCCGACCTCGGCATCGACCCCGCCCGCGTCGACTGCGAGGCGGACAACGCCGCTTCGCGCCTCGTGATCGAGCGGAACGGCGGCGTCTTCGCCGAGGAGCGCGACGGCAGCCTGTACTTCTGGGTGCCGACGGGATGAGGAGCGCTCGCGGCGGCGGCACGCCCGGGGGTTCTTCCCGGCGGTCGAGATCGCCCGGGAGTCCGCGAGGGTGTCTCCATGCGGGGCCTCTGTCGGTGTGTAGCCATTGGCTATCCATTTTGACGGTCCGCAAGCCGCTCGGAGACGCGGCGGATAGCCGGCGGATATCCTCGGACAGAGGACCCTTCGCCTGCCCACCCGTGGTCTGCCTCGTTCGCCCACCGCAGTCTCGGCCGTGTACTCGTGGAGAAGGAGCGTCGGCCGCATGACCGGGCGACCGTTCGACGGGCCGGTGCGGCATCTGTATGTGCATGTTCCGTTCTGCCGGATGCGCTGCGACTACTGCGACTTTGTCTCACGGGCGCTGGATGTGAGCGGTGGGCGGGCCGGGGCGGAGGCCGCCCGCCTGCTCGATGCGTACGTGGACGGCGTGGCCGCCGAATGGGAACGGGAGCGGGCGGCGCACGACGTGCGCCGCCTCCGCACGCTGTACCTCGGCGGCGGGACGCCGAGTCTGCTGCGGCCGGAGCGGCTCGAGCGGCTGCTCGAGCTCTTCCGGCCGTACCTCACGCCGCACGCCGAGGTCACCGTCGAGACCAACCCGGAGGACGCCGACGACGAGTACGCATCGTGGGCCGCGGGCGCTCTCGTGAGCCCGGCGACCGGTGCGCCGCGGGGCGTGCGCGTCTCGCTGGGCGCGCAGAGCTTCTCGCCGGCGCTGCGCTCCGTGCTGGGCCGGACCGCGCAGGCGGACCCGGCGGAGGCGTTTCGCCGCCTGCGCGCCGCGGGGGTCGGGAACGCCGGGCTGGACCTGATCCACGGCATCCCTGGCCAGGACGCGGACCTGCTCGCCGCCGACATCGCCGCCGTCCTCAAGCTGCGCCCGGACCACGTCTCCTGGTACGAGCTCGACGTGGTGGAAGGGACGGCGCTCGCGACGCGCCTGGCCGCGTCCCGAGGCGCCGCGCGCCTCGCCGGGGGGGTGGGCCGTGTGACTGCGCTCGACTCCACGGCTGCGCTGGACCCGGCCGCCATGCCGGCCGACCCTGCGGACGACGTCCGTGCCACCGGCTACCGGCGCATCGTGGGCGAGCTCTCCCACGCCGGCTACGACTGGTACGAGGTCAGCAACTTCGCCCTGCCGGGGCGGCGGGCGCGCCACAACGTGGCGTACTGGCGCGCTCGGCCCTACCTCGGTCTCGGACCGGGCGCCGTGAGCACCGTCGGCGCCCGCCGGTGGACGAACGCCGCCGATCCTGTCGTATGGGCGGCGGCGCTGAGCGCCGGCGAGGCGCCGCCGCGCACACCTGAGACGCTCGACCCGGAGACCCGCGCCCGCGAGCGCTTCCTCCTCGCGGCCCGCTGCGGCGAGCGCGTCCCGCTCGCCGAGGTGGCCGCCGTCGTCGATCAGGACGTCGCCGGCAGTCTCGCCGCCGCTGGATTGGTTTCCCTGCACAGTGGTACAATCCGCGTGACGCGAAAGGGGAGGCACGTGGCCGACGAGGTGTGCGTGCGCCTGTTTCGCTCTCCGCATTTAAGGGGGTAGATTGCCGCTCACGGCTCGGCAAGAGCAGGTCCTGCGGACCGTCATAGAGGAATACATCGCGCTCGGCGCTCCGGTTGGGTCCAAGCACCTCAGCGAGGGGCACGACTTCGGCGTGGCCGCGTCGACCATCCGTAACGACCTCGCCGACCTCGAGGACATGGGCATGCTGGCGCACCCGCACACCTCCGCGGGCAGGGTGCCGACCGACGCCGGCTACCGCCACTACGTCGACGTCGTCGTCTCCGAGCGCCGTGGCACGGCCCCGCCGGCCATCCTCCTAGAGCGGGACCGCGCTGCAAGCGAGATCGACGACGCGCTGCGCGAGACCGCCGAGGCGCTGTCTCGCGTCACCGAGTTGCTGGCCGTGGTCTCGGCGCCGGCGGTCACGACCTCGACGCTGCGCCATATCGAGATCCTCCTGCTGCAGCCTCGGCTCGTCATGGTGGTGCTGATCACGACGTCGGGGCAGGTCACGAAGCGCGTCTTCTCCTTCGCCGACCCCATCGACGAGGGTCTCGCCGAGTTCGCCCGCGTGTATCTCAACGAGCGCCTCGTCGGCTCTCAGCTGGGGACTCGCCGGGTTGCCGGCGTGTTCGAGAGCCTGGACCTGCGCCTCAAGGAGCGCGGCTTCCTCGACACGCTCCGCCCGGCCTTCGAGACGCCCGGGCCCGGCGACATCGAGGGCCTGCACCTCGGTGGCCAGTCGCGCCTCCTGGACAACCTGAGCCGCGCCGGCGCCGGGCATCTCAACGAGGTGCTGCAGATGCTGGAGGAGCGGTACAACCTGCTCGAGTTGATGGCGGGCGCCCTGCGCGAGGACGGCATGTACCTGCGCATCGGCCACGAGATGACGCCGCCCTCTCTGCAGGAGTGCTCGCTGGTGGCAGCCAACTACGGCGTCGCCAACCGCAGCCTGGGCACGGTCAGCGTTATCGGACCTACCCGCATGGACTACCAGCGCGTGATCGCGACCGTGCGTGCCACGGCCGACGGCCTCAGCGCCTATCTCGAAGATATCTGGTGACCACCTCCGACTGGGGCGACCATTGAAGCGTGACTACTACGACGTGCTCGGCGTGCGCCGCGACGCCGACGCCGGCGAGATCAAGAAGGCCTTCCGCAAGCTGGCGCGCGAGTGCCACCCCGATGTGAACCAGGAGGATCCGGAGGCCGAGGCGCAGTTCAAGGAGGCGGCGGAGGCCTACGAAGTACTCTCCGACGCCGACACGCGCGCCGCCTACGACCACTACGGCTTCGACGGCCTGCGCGGCCGCCAGATGACCGATTTCGAGCACGTCGGCTTCGGCGACCTCTTCAACATCTTCTTCGGCGGCGGCATGTTCGACTCCGTGCTGCGCGACGCCGGCGGGATGTGGGGCGCGGCGGGAGGCGGCAGCGCGCCCGCGCCGCGCGGCGACGACGTCGAGTCGCGTCTCGATCTTACCTTCGCCGAGGCGGTCTTCGGGGTGACCAAGGACGTCGAGGTCACGGCGGACGCGGGGTGCGAGACGTGCGCCGGCAGCGGCGCCAAGGCCGGCACCGGTCGCGAGCAGTGCCCGCAGTGCCACGGGAGCGGGCGCATGCGCGAGGTCTCCAGCATGGGCGGGTTCGGGCAGTTCATCCGCACGAGCACCTGCAACGTGTGTCGCGGCCAGGGCACCATCGTCAAAGAACCGTGCGAGACGTGCCTGGGCACGGGCCGCCAGCGGCAGACGCGGACCGTCCCCGTCGACGTGCCGGCCGGTATCTCCGACGGGCAGCGGCTCCGCCTGGCCGGCGAGGGCGGAGCCGGCGCCCGCGGCGGCAGGCCCGGCGATCTGTACGTCTCGATCGTCGTGGAACCGCACGAGGACTTCATGCGCGACGGCGACGATCTGATCTACCGTCTCGACATCACCATGGTCGAGGCCGCCCTCGGCACCACCACCTACGTACCCGCGCTGGACGGCGACATCGAGGTGCAACTCAAGGCCGGCACGCAACCCGGAGAGGTCAAGTCGTACCGCAGCCGCGGCGTGCCGGTCCTGCAGGGCTACGGCCGCGGCGACCTCAAGGTCGTCATCAACGTTCTCGTCCCGCGCAAGCTTACGGACGACCAGCGCGAGTTGCTCGAGCAGTTCGCCGAGCAGAGCGGCGAGTCGACGTACGAGGCCGACCAGAGCTTCCTCGACAAGGTCCGCGCCGTCTTCCGTCAGTGAGCCGCCCCCGGTACACGCGCTACGCCCTGTGGCTGGGGCCGCCGATGGGCGCGCAGCCGTCGGTCGCCAAGGCCCTGCCCGTCCGCCCCGACCCCGATGACGACTGGTCGGGCACGGCCGCCTACCGGAGGGGCCCCGACGCGCAGGCGCTCGAGTACGCCGAGCCGGATGCCGTGGCGGCGATCCTCGCCCTGCAGCCCGCCGGCTGGCAGGAGGAGGACGGCGGCCACACGCTCGTCTTCTGGCTCGAGGAAGGGGCAGAGACCGACGCCGGGATCGGCGCCGCCCTCAAGCGTCTCGGCGGCTTCGGCCGCCTCGAGGTCGAGCGCGAGCCGCCCGGCTGGGAGGACGCCTGGCGGCGCTTTCACAAGCCTCACGTGATCGGGCGGCTCTCCGTGCGCCCGCCCTGGTATCCGGCCCGCGACGACCTCCTCGACATCGCGGTCGAGGCCGGCCTCGCCTTCGGCACCGGCGGGCACTCCAGCACGCGCCAGTGCCTGGAGTTCATCCAGACCCTGAAGCCGGGCTCGCTCCTGGACCTGGGCTCGGGTTCGGGGGTGGTGTCCTTCGCCGCCCTGCGGCTCGGGTTCGCGCCGGTGACCGGTATCGACATCGATCCCGTCGCCGTCCATGCCGCGGTCGGCAACGCCGCCATGAACGGGTTGGCGCCGACGTTCCTCGTGGGTGACGCGACGGATCCCGCGTATCCGCTGCCCGGCGCGCAGGTGGTCGTGGCCAACATCGCGCTGCGGCCCATCCTGCGCCTGGCGGAGCGTTGGCGCACGGCTGCATCGGGCGCCGCCGATGCACCGCCGCCCGCCGATGCCGCGATGCCGCCCGCCGGCGCCGCGATGCCGCCCGCCGGGGCCGCGCCACCCGTCGAATTGCTGTTGTCCGGGTTGCTCGTCGAGCAGGCGGACGAGGCCATCGCGGCGTTCCCGGCCTTCTCGGAGACAGCCCGCACCGACGACGGAACCTGGCTGACGCTGCACCTCACGAGGCGAGTGTGACCAGGGTCGCCGCCGGCTTCGTCGGCTGCAAGGTGAGCCAGGCCGACGGGGAGGAGGCCCTCGCCGGGCTTGCGGCCGCCGGCCTGCAGCCGGTGACGACGCGGGAGGCCGCGGACGTCGTCGTCGTACACACCTGCTGCGTCACGGCGGAGGCCGAGCGCAAGTCGCGCCGGCTCGTCCGGCGCGCGGCCTCGGCCGGCAAGCGCGTCGTCGTGGCCGGGTGCGCCGCGGCGCTGCGCCCGGAGCAGTTCGAGGGCGCGGGCGTGATGGTGGCTGCCCGCCCGGACTGGGTGGCGCTGGGCGCGGAGTTGAGGCGAGAGGATCCGTGCGGCCGCGTCGCCGGCAGGGAGGGTGTCGTCGTTGCATCTGGCATCACCGGTGGCGTCGTGGATGACGCCACCCATGACGCCACCCATGATGCCATCCCGCGCACGACACCCGTCTCTCCAGTCCCGAGCAGCGCCGACCCTGGCGCAACGGTGGCAGACGCGGCGTCGCGCGCCACGCCGGGCGCACGCACGCGGCTCGTGCTGAAGGTCCAGGATGGCTGCGCCGGCGTCTGCACGTACTGCGTCGTGCGGCTCGTGCGCGGGGAGCCGCGCGGCCTGCCGCTGGAGGAAGTTCTGGCCGCTGCGCGCGCGGGTCTGGCGCGCGGCTGCGGCGAAGTCGTGCTCAGCGGGATCGACCTGGGGGCGTGGCGCGACGGCGGCGCGCGCCTGACCGACCTGGTCGCCGCGGTCGCGGCGCTCGAGGGGCTGAAGCGCGTGCGCCTCTCGTCGGTCGAGCCGAGCCATGTCGACGGCGCCCTCCTCGAACTGCTCTCGCACCCGCGCGTCGCGCGCCACCTGCATGTGCCGGTGCAGTCCGCGGACGACGGCGTCCTGCGGGCGATGCAGCGCCCCTACACGTTCGCCCGCTATCTCAGCGCCGTCGAGGGCCTGCGACGCGTGCCCGGGGGAGCTATGCTCAGCACCGACGTGATCGTCGGCTATCCCACCGAGGACGAGGCGGCGTTCGCGCGCACGCTGGAGGCGCTGCAGAGCGGCCTGTTCGGGCGCGCGCACGTGTTCGCGTACTCGGCGCGGCCGGGGACGGCGGCAGCGGACCTGCCGTCTCTGCCGGCCGCCGTCGTGAAGGAGCGCATGGGGCGCGCGCTCGCGGCCGCCGAGGCGGCCGCGCTGACCGCGCGCCGCGCCACGCTCGGCCGCGAAGCGGAGGTCCTGGTCGAGGAGCGGCGCGACGGGCTCTGGAGGGGGTACAGTTCGGAGTACGTCCGCTATTCGCTGCGCGGCGACGCGAGGCGCGGCGAGTTGATCCTCGCCGTCGCGGACGAAGTCAACGGCGACGGCGTGCGTGGAAGCGTCAAGGAGTGAAGGCATGAGCGAGTGCATCTTCTGCAGGATCTCCGCCGGAGACGTCCCGGCGGACGTGGTGGCCCAGGACGAAGACTTCGTCGCGTTCCGCGACGCGCGCCCGCTCGCGCCGGTGCACCTGCTCGTCATCCCGCGCTCGCACGTCGCGTCGCTTGACGAGGCGGAGGAGCTGAGCGCCGAGGCTTCCGCTCGTGCGCTCGCCTTCCTCGCCGCCACGGCCCGCTCCGCCGGCGTGGCGGAGACCGGGTACCGAGTCATCACGAACACGGGTCCCGACGCCGGCCAGGAGGTCATGCACCTGCACTGGCACGTCATCGGCGGGACCCGGCTGGGAGGCATGGCATGAGAGAGCTCGGCGCGATCGAACAGCGCATCAACGACGACGGCATCGCCGCGCTCAAGGCCGGCGACAAGCGGCGCCGCCAGGCCTGCAGCTCCTTCGTCGCGGCACTCAAGAAGGAGCGCATCGACAGCCGCAAGGAGCCCACGGAGGCCGACGAGCTCACGGTGCTCAAGCGCGAGCGTAAGCGGCGCGCCGAGGCGATCGAGCTGTACGACCAGGCCGGCCGAGAGGACCTGGCCGACCAGGAGCGGTACGAGGAGGAGCTCCTCAAGAGCTACATGCCGGAGGAGCTCACGGACGCCGAGCTCGAGGAACTCGTGGACGAAGCGGTCGCGGCCACCGATGCCGTCACGCCCAAGGACATGGGCAAGGTGATGGGCTGGCTCAAGCCCAAGGTAGCCGGCCGCGCCGACGGCAAGAAGCTCAGCGACCTCGTCCGCGGGCGCCTGGGAGGCTGACGGTGACGCCGGTGTCGCGCACGGTCATCGATCTGGACAGCAACAGCGAGGCTCTGACGCTCGCCGGGGAGCACGACGCGCATCTCAAGATCCTCGAGCAGCGACTCGACTGCAGGCTCACGCTGCGCGGCAACGTGCTGATCCTCGAGGGCGAGACGGACGCCGTGGAGAAGGCGCGCGCCGCCATCGAGGAGCTCCTCACGGTCATCCACGGCGGGAGGCCGCTCAACCCCGGCATCGTCGAGTCGCTCATGGACATCGCGATCAACTCGTCGGGCAAGCCTTCGGAGGTGTACGGCGACGTCGTCTGGACGCACCGCGGTCGCCAGGTGGGCCCGCGGACCGTGAACCAGAAGCTGTACGTGGACGCCATCCGCACCAACACGATCACGTTCGGCATCGGCCCCGCGGGTACCGGCAAGACGTACCTGGCGACGGCTATGGCCGTGGCCGCGTTCTTCGGCAAGCAGGTGGGGCGCATCATTCTGACGCGCCCGGCGGTGGAGGCGGGGGAGAGTCTCGGCTTCCTGCCCGGCACGGTCAGCGAGAAGGTCGACCCGTACTTCCGGCCGCTGTTCGACGCCCTGTACGACATGATCGACGGGGAGAAGCTCGCCACTCTCATCGAGAAAGGCGAGATCGAGGTCGCGCCGCTGGCGTTCATGCGCGGTCGGACTCTCAACGACTCGTTCATCATCCTCGACGAGGCGCAGAACACCTCGCCCGAGCAGATGAAGATGTTCCTCACGCGCCTCGGCTTCGGCAGCAAGATGGTCGTCACCGGCGACGTCACCCAGATCGACCTGCCGCACAGCCGGACCTCGGGGCTCGTCACCGTGCCCGAGGTCCTCCAGGAGATCGACGACATCAGCATCGTGCACTTCGACGGGCACGACGTGGTCCGTCACAAGCTCGTCCAGCGCATCGTCAACGCCTACAAGGAGCACGACGACGAGGTGGGCGCGGCGCGGGCGCGGCGCTCCAACCCGTCCGGTCCGCGCCGCGAAGGGCCGGGCTCGTGAACGTCGTCGAGGTGGTCAATGGGACGCGTGCGGCGATCGACGAAGAGCTCGTCGCCCGCCTCGTCGCCAAGGTGCTCGACGAGGAGGGCGTGACCGGCGCCGAGGTGGCCGTGACCTTCGTCGGCGAGCGGCGCATCCGAGAGCTCAACCGTGAGCACCGGGGCAAGGACGAGGTCACCGACGTGCTGAGCTTCCCTCTCGAGGACTGGGAGGCCGGCGCGGGTGCTTCGCCGGCGCCCGACCTGGGCGAAGTGGCCGAGGCGGTCATCGCCGGCACGGCCGGACCGCCCCTGCTGCTCGGCGACATCGTGATCTGCGCGCGGCGCGCCATCTCGCAGGCGCGCGGCGACGACCTTCCGCCGTCGCTCGAGATGGCGGTCCTGCTGGCGCACGGGACGCTGCACCTGCTCGGCTACGACCACGAGGTCGACGCCGGCCAGATGGCGCTCCGCCAGGCCGAGGTGCTGGAGCTGGTCGACTGGGAGGGCCTCGTTGGCGCGCCGCCGCGGTAACCTGCTCACCAGCTTCAACTACGCCTTCGACGGCGTCGTCCACTCGCTCCGTACGGAGCGCAACATGTGGATCCACTTCGCCATCGCGGCGCTCGTCCTGGTCGCGGCGCTGTTCTTCGCACTCACCCGCCTGGAGGTCGTTGCGCTGCTGGTCGCCATCTCGTTCGTGCTCATCACCGAGATGTTCAACACCGCGATCGAGCACGTCGTCGACCTGGTCACCGACGAGGACGATCCGCGCGCCCGCATCGCCAAGGACGTCTCCGCCGGCGCCGTGCTCATCGCCGCCGTGAACGCGATCGCGGTCGCGTACCTGGTCTTCTACGACAAGATCACGAGTGTGCCGTACACGATCCTCAGCAAGCTGCGCGGGTCGCCGATCGACGTCACCGTCATTGCGCTGTTCATCGTCATCCTCGCGGCCATCGCCCTGAAGGCGCTCACGCATCGGGGCACCGCGTTCCACGGCGGCCTGCCGTCGGTGCACGCGGCCGTCGCCTTCGCCGCTTGGGTCGCGGTCACGTTCGTCGCCGCCGGGACCACGTTCGCGCTGCCGATCTCGGCGATCACGCTGTTCCTCGCCCTGCTGGTGGCGCAGAGCCGCGTGCAGGCGAAGATCCACACGCTCACGGAGGTGGCGGTGGGCGCGGCGCTCGGCATCGCCATCACCGCGCTGCTGTTCCGGATCTGGTACCCGCTGTGAGCCGGCCGCCGGAGCTTGCCGAACGCCTCCTGTTCCAGGAGGCACTGACCGTCGCGAGGAACGCGTACGCGCCGTACTCCGGGTATGCGGTGGGCGCCGTGGCCGTAGGCCCGTCGGGCCGTAGCCACCATGGCGCCAACGTCGAGAGCGCAGCTTACCCTGCCGGCCTGTGCGCGGAGCGCGCGGCGCTCGCCGCGCTGGTGACGCACGGCGAGCGCGAGCTTCGCTACGTCGCGGTCGCGGCGCTCGACGGCTCCGACTGCCTGCCCTGCGGGCTCTGCCTGCAGGCGCTCGCCGAGTTCGGCGACCCCGAGCTCGTCGTGCGCAGCAGCGGCGAGCCGACAGTCATCCGCCTGCGCGAGTTGCTCACGGCGCCCTTCGTCCTACCTGAGGAGAACGCCCGTGCCTGAGGACTTCCGTAGCGGGTTCGTCGCCGTCTTCGGACGGCCCAACGTCGGCAAGTCGACGCTCGTCAACGCCCTCGTGGGGCGCAAGGTCAGCATCGTCAGCGACCACCCGCAGACCACCCGGCGGCGCATCACCGGCGTCGTCACGCTGGACGCCTGCCAGATCGTCCTGCTGGACCTGCCCGGCTTCCAGAAGCCGTTCGACTCGCTCACGCGGCGCATGCAGACGACCGTGGACGACGCGCTCGGCGAGGTCGACGCCGTACTCGTGCTGCTGAACGCCACGGAGACCTTCGGCTCGGGCGACCGCTACATCGCCCAGGCGGTCGCGGCGTCGGGCGTGCCCGCCGTGGTGCTGCTGAACAAGATCGACCTCGTGGATGGGCCGAAGCTGGGAGCGCGCCTCGAGGAGGCGCGCGCGCTCTCCGGTGGCGCCGAGGTCCTGGCCGTCTCCGCGCTGCGGGGGGACGGCCTCGCCGAGGTCCTCTCCCGGCTCTCGGCCGCCATGCCACCCGGCCCTGTGTACTTCCCCGGCGGCCAGCAGAGCGACCAGCCGCTCGAACTGCTCATCGCCGAGCTCGTGCGCGAACAGGCGCTGCGCGTCACGCGCGATGAGGTGCCGCACGCCATCGCCGCCGAAGTGACCTCCATCACCGAGCGCGACGACAAGCCGCTGGTCGAGATCGAGGCCAACGTGATCGTGGAGACGGAGTCGCAGAAGGCGATCGTCGTGGGTAAGGGAGGGCGCGTGGTCAAAGCCATCGGCAGCGGCGCCCGGCACGAGATCGAGGCGATCCTCGGCGTGCAGGTGTTCCTGGCTCTGCGCGTCAAAGTGCGCAAGCGCTGGCGCAAGGACGACCGCTACATCGAGCGTCTTCTCTAGGGAGCCGGCTGCTATACTCGCGCCGGCTCAAGCCCGTCCGTTCACCCGTCCGGAGGTCGAGGCGTTGCAGGCCGGAGAAGTCGCCAAGACCATCGATCACACGCTGCTGCGCGCCGACGCGACGAGCGCCGACGTGCAGAAGCTCTGCGCCGAGGCGGCGAAGTTCCACTTCGCCGCCGTCTGCCTGTTCCCGCACTTCGTGCCGCTCGCCGCGGACCTGCTGCGTCGCACCGACGTGAAGACGTGCACGGTGATCTCTTTCCCATTCGGCGCCGACACGCCGCGGGTCAAGGCGCTGGCGGCCGACGAGGCCATCCAGCGGGGAGCGGACGAGGTCGACGTCGTCATCAACGTGCCGGCCTTCCTCTCCGGGGAGTTCGGGCTGGTGCGCGACGAGCTCACGGGCATCGTCAGCAAGGTGCGCGTGCGCGGCGTGAACACGGGCCGCGGGCAGGTGATCGTCAAGGCGATCATCGAGACCTGCTACCTGGACGAGAAGCTCAAGCGACTCGCCTGCCACATCTGCGAGCAGGCGGGCGTGGACTTCGTGAAGACGTCGACGGGCCTCGGTCCCTCCGGGGCGACCGTCGAGGACGTCGAGCTGCTCCGCGACTGCCTCGAAGCCCACATCGGCATCAAGGCGTCGGGAGGGATCCGCACGGCGGCCGACCTCGAGAGCATGGTGAGCGCCGGCGCCGTCAGGGTGGGTACCAGCGCCGGCGTCGCGATCATGAAGGAGTGCCTCGCCGCCGCGGGGCAGTGACGGCGTGGATCACGACGCGTTCCTCGAGCTGGTGCGCTACAACGCCGACGGCCTGGTGCCGTGCGTGGTCCAGGCCGCGGACGACGGCGAGGTCCTCATGGTGGCCTACGCCAACGAAGAGGCTCTGCGGGCCACGCTGGCGACCGGCGAGGCGCACTTCTGGAGCCGCAGCCGCCGTGAGCTCTGGCACAAGGGCGGCACCAGCGGCAACGTGCAGCGCGTCCTGTCGCTGCGGCTCGACTGCGACCACGACACCGTCCTGCTCGCCGTCGACCCGGCCGGACCCGCCTGCCACACCGGGGCCGTGAGCTGCTTCCGCGACGACGCGAACGGCGGCGCGACCACCGACCCGGCCGCCGGCGGGGCGTGAGCCGGGAGACCGCCGGTCGCGGGCGCCGTCTTGGTCTGACCGGCGCCCTGCTGCTCGCGATCCTCAGCCTGGCTCTGGCGCTCCGTCTCAAGGGCATCGACTGGGGTCTTCCTTACAGCTTCGTCAATGCCGACGAGAGCACGGTGGTGCCCAAAGCCTTCGCCGCGGCGCGTGGCCACCTGAACCCGCAGTTCTTCTTCTATCCCTCGCTCTACTTCTACCTGATGGGTGGGCTCTACCTGCTGGCCGCGCCGGTCTGGTGGCTCCTCGGCAACGGGAACTTCCTCGCGCAGACGTCGTTCGTGGTCGACGCGGGACCGTACTTCCTGCTCGGCCGGCTGCTCTCGGTGGCCATGGGCACGGCCTCCGTGTACCTCGTGTACAGGCTGGGCCGGGACGCCTTCGGCCGCCCGGCCGGCCTGCTCGCGGCGCTGTTCCTGGCGGTTGCGCCGCTCCACGTGGCCTACTCGCACATGGCGGTGACCGACGTGACGGCCGTCGCCTTCTCTCTGCTCGCGCTGGCCCTGCTGCAGCGCGCGGCCGGCCGCGCGCCCGAGAGCGGCGGGGACGGCGATGGAGACTGGCTCGACCGGGTCGCCGCCTCGCTCGCGGCCGAGCGCCGCGCCGCCCGGTGGCTCGTGCTCGGCGCTCTCGCCGCCGGCCTCGCGACGTCCACCAAGTACAACCTCGGGATGCTCGTGCTGCCGGCCACCGTGGCCGCGGTCTTCGCCTGCCGTCCCGAGGCGGCGCGGCGCGTCGTCGCCGGCGGCCGCGCCGTCCTCGTCTGGCTGCGGCTGCTCGTCCTGCGGCTGTACCTGCCGATGGGGGTCGCCTTCGTCGTCGCGTCGCCGTTCGTGCTGCTCGACGCGCCGCACTTCCTCAAGGATTTCCGCCGGCAGAGCCAGATCATGGACCGGGGCTGGCTCGGCTTCGAGCACGTGGGCAACGGGTTCTGGTACAACGTGACGCCGAACCTGACGGGCGCGATCGGCGTCGCGCTGGTCGTCCTCGGGGTCGCCGGCCTCGGGTGGGCGTTCTGGCGCCGCACGCGCCCGGATCTCATGATCGCGCCCTACGTCGTCGTCTACTTCGTGTACATCGGGACCTGGAAGGAGCTCGCCGACCGCTACCTGCTGGTCATCGCGCCGCTGGTGATCCTCCTCGGGGTGCGTCTCTGCGTGGATGTCGTCGGCCTCGCCGGATCGCGGGTCAGGCGGGTGGCGCTGCCCGCGGTCGTGGTCGTGCTCGTCGTCGCCTTCGTGTTCCCGCTCGCCGCGTCGGTGGCGTTCGACCGCGATCTGAGCGGCGCCGACACGCGCGAGCTGGCCAAGGAGTGGATCGAGCGCAACGTGCCCGCGGGGTCGCTGATCGCCGTGGAGAACTACGGCCCGCCGCTGGTGCGCGAGGACCAGCTCCCCCACTTCCGTGAGGCCGGGCTGGACCCTGTCGCCTACCGGCTGGTGCGGCTCAAGCTCCCCGTACCGGGCACGCCCGAGCGCACGCGCGACCTCGCGCGGCTGCGGGAGCAGGGCGTCGAGTACGTCGTCACCAGCTCACGGGTGCGCGACCGGGTGATGGCGGCTGCGGCCGACTATCCGGGGCTCGCCGACTTCTACCGGCAGTTGGACCAGCGGGGGGAGCTGGTCAAGGAGTTCCGGCCCGGGCCGGGCGAGCGCGGGCCGGTGCTCGAGCTCTACCGGATCACCGGCCTCCCCTGAGCTCGTTCGGCGCCTCGTCGGCCGCCGCCTCGACCTCGCCTTCGGCGATCGGCCGGCGGCCCGGACGCACGATCGCGTACGCGAGGAACCCGGGCGGGATCGGCAGCCAGAAGTTGATGATGCGGTACACGAGCACGACGGCGACGGCGATCGCGGACGGCACTCCGAAGCTCACGAAGAGCGCGATCAGGATGCCCTCGACGGCGCCCAGGCCGCCCGGCGTGGGCGCCAGCGTCCCGATGGAATAGGCCACCACATACGCCACGAGCAGGTGGCTCAGCCCGATGGTGTAGCCGAACGCCGCGAACGTGCACCACAGGCAGAGCATGTCGAAGAACCAGAAGGCGCAGGCGAGCACCAGTGTGGTCCGGAACGAGCCCCGGTGGCCGGTCATGCGCCGCATGCCGATGAGCAGGTTGTCGATCCAGCCGTCGATATGGTGTTCCTTGACGACTTCGCGGTGCATCACCCTGTTGACGAGGCGAGCGATCTGGTGGGCGCGCGTGCGCAGCCGCGACGGGTGGTTGTAGAGGTACACGCCGTAGAGGGTCAGCCACAGGATCAGCACGATCAGGACGATGCCGATCAGGTAGCCGAAGATCGAGTCGCTGCCGCGCGTGATGATGAGGTACACCATCGCCGCGGCGAAGAAGACCCACAGCACCACGTAGTTGAAGAACTGCTGCGCGGCGATGGCGACGAAGATGATGCCGTGCGGCACCTTGTGCTTCATGAGCGCGTTGTAGGTGACCACCCAGCCGCCGACTCCGCCGGCCGAGAGGATGTGGCTCACGGCCAGGCCGCTGAGCGTGATCGCCCAAACCTCGCGCAGGCGCATGCGGATGTCGAGCACGCGCAGGATGTAGCGGAAGAGGTTGGCGTAGCCGGCCAGCGCGGCGATCTCGAGCGCGATGGCGGCCGCGAGCAGCACGTAACTCGCGTTCGAGACGTACTTGACGGTCTGCTGGGTGTCGACGAGCCTCGGCAGCAGCAGATACAGCGCCAGCACGATGACCGCGAAGACGATGATGTGTCGGAGCGTCTTCTTGATGGCGTTTCCCCCAGGGTCGGCGGGCCCTCCCGCCAAGGCAAAGACAGTACCACAGAGTGCGGAGTGGCCGTGCGCCGGCACGCGGGAGGCGGCCCGGCTTGCGCGGTGCTCGCGGGTCGCTCAGCGCTTCTTGCCGCCGCGGCGCTGGCGCGCGGCCGGGGCGCGCTGGTCGCCGAGGAAGGCGCGCTCGATCTCCTGGCGGCGGGTCCAGGCGTAGACGATCGCCGCCGGGACGCAACTGAACGGGATGGCGCACAGGACCAGCCACACCCAACGACGCGCCTTGAAGGTGACGAACACGCCGTAGACGAGCGTCATCGCCCAGCCGACAAGCATGATCCCCCCCAGGACCGCTTTGATCGTGCCGGTGATGAACGTGACCGAGAGCGCCTGGGCGAACATCAGGAGCATGAGGAGGACGAGCGTGATCGCGGACATGAGGAAGAGGTTGGCGATGCGGCGGAGCTCGAGCGCCGTCTGCTCGTCCACGTCGGCGCCCCGCTCGTCCTTGTCGTACTTCATGAAGTCGAAGAGGCCGGCCATCCCCACCCACCGCCCCGATGCGTGTGGCGTCGGCCGGCGGGGCAGAAACCGGAGAACGCGAGGAACGAGGCCAAGTGTTCAGGATGGACGCGCGAATCTCAACCCCGCCCGGCGGGCACGCTGCAGTGTACGACGCGGCCATGTGGCCGTTCGAGCGTGCCGCCGTCGGCGGCTGGCGCAGGCGGCTGGCCGCGCGCGCAGGCGGGCGGGTGCTGGAGATCGGCACGGGCACGGGCGCGCAGCTCCGCTGGTACGCGCCGGGGACCGCCGTCACGGCCCTGGAGCCCGACGCCGCCATGCGCC
>CAIYOD010000176.1 GCA_903927755.1 uncultured Thermoleophilia bacterium
AGGCGCCTTGCGCGCCTCGCCGCCCCGGTCCTTGCTCACGGCCTCGCGGCCGCGTCCTTACAGCTTCTCGTCGCCCGGAGGCAATGGCGTCTCACCCGCGGGACCCTGCGAGAGCGGGATCTCGGGGATGGCCGTGTCCTGGAAGTTGTCTTCGTTGAGCGCCGCGCCGGCTGCGCCCTGCGGCGGGCCGTCGACGGCCTCCGGCTCGGGCAGCTCCTGGTCGACCTCGAGAATACCGAGCTCCTTGGCGTGCTGGGGCTCCTTCTCCGGCAGGATGTGCCGCAGGAAGCGCTTGGTGCGGTCGTCCTTGGGATGGAAGAAGACCTCGCTCGGCGGGCCTTGCTCGATGAAGTAGCCGTCGTCCATGTACACGACGCGGTCGGCGACGTCGCGGCTGAAGCCCATCTCGTGGCTCACCACGATCATGGTCATGCCGCCCTCGGCGAGCTCCTTCATGACCTTGAGCACCTCGCCGATGAGCTCGGGGTCGAGGGCGCTGGTCGGCTCGTCGAAGAGCATGAGCACTGGGTCCATCGCCATGGCGCGGGCGATGGCGACACGCTGCTTCTGGCCACCGGACAGCTGACTGGGAAAGAAGTCCATACGGTCCCCGAGGCCCACTTTGGTCAGCAGCATCTCCGCCTTGC
The DNA here is from genome assembly GCA_903927755.1 of uncultured Thermoleophilia bacterium. Taxonomy (GTDB): domain Bacteria; phylum Actinomycetota; class Thermoleophilia; order UBA2241; family UBA2241; genus CAIXSE01. The sequence goes on from CAIYOD010000176.1 coordinate 648, forward strand.
GAATGGCCTCGGCCTTCTTCTCGTGCTTCACCAGGATCGGACCTTCGATCACGTTCTCGATCGCGTCCTTGTGCGGGAAGAGGTTGAACTCCTGGAAGACCATGCCGCACTTCATGCGGATCTCGTGCACGTCCTTCTTGAAGCCGCCGCCATGGCTGCCGCAGGTGACGTGCACGTCCCCGACCCTGATCTCGCCGGTCGTGGGGTCCTCGAGGAAGTTCAGGCAGCGCAGGAACGTGCTCTTGCCGGAGCCGGACGGCCCGATGAGCACCAGCACCTCACCCTTGTAGACCTCGAGGTCGATGCCCTTGAGCACGTGGTTCTTGCCGAAGTACTTCTGCAGGCCCTCGACCTTGACGACGAGCTGGCGGCCCTTGTCGTCTGTGATCGTCTCGTGAGTGAACGTCTGTGTTCCCATGCTATTTCGCCTTCCCCTTCTCCTTCTCACGGGCCTTGTCGCGCGCCATGCGCGTCTCGAGCTTGGCCTGCCAGAAGCTGAAGAAGATCGTCAGGGCCCAGTACCACGCAGCCGCGACGAGCAGTGTGCTCATGAAGCTGAAGGTGGCGGCGCCGGCCAACTGCGAGCGACGCAGAAGCTCCTCCACCGTGATCACCGACACCAGCGAGGTGTCCTTGATCAGGGCGATGAAGTCGTTGCCGACCGCCGGGATGACGATCTTGAGCGCCTGCGGCAGGACGATGCGCCGCTGCGTCTGCCAGCCGCTGAGACCGATCGCCCAGGCGGCTTCGTTCTGGCCCTTGGGCACCGCCTGGATGCCGGCGCGGAACACCTCGGTGAGGTAGGCGCCGTAGTTGAGCGACAGCGCCGCGACCCCCGACCAGAACGCCGGCGGGTTGTACGTGTTCGGCAGGCCCAGGGCCCTGATGACCTCGGGCGTACCCTGGTAGATCACGATGATCTGCAGAAGGAGTGGTGTGCCTCGGAAGAGCGAGGTGTAGAAGGAGGCGATCCAGTAGGGGATGCGGCCGATCACCATCCGCCACATGTAGCCCCAGCTCTGATACCGGTTCCACGCCTGCCTGAAGGTCATCTTCTTGGAGAGCCGCCCCAGCGAGCCGAAGAGCGCCAGGATGGAGGCGAAGAGGATGGAGATGACGGTCAGCTCGACTGTGACGATCGCGCCGCGGGAGATGAACCAGAACCACTCCTTCATCACCTGTGGCTTGATGAGACCTGAGCCGGCCTGGCCCTTGGAGTCGTAGGTCCACGTCTTCTCGACGGTCACGCCCGTGGTCGTGACCATCAGGACCTTGAAGTCGTACTTACCGGAGCCGTAGGTCTGGCTCAGCGGGAAGTTCAATGTCGGAGTCGCCGGGGAGAGGTACTGCACCGTCGGGTCCGCGCTCAATTCCTGCAGCTCGCCGTTGATCGAGACCTGGCACTTCGTGACCTCGAGACCCGCGTTGGGGAGGTCCTTGCCGTCCGCGTCGACATCGGCGCCGTTGGGCTCGAAGTTCACCTGCACGACGTCGCCGTTCCACAGGTTCTTGGTCGCAGAGGCGTCACTCTGGTTCGGGTCGGGGATCACACCGACCGGGATGGGGGTGCCCTTGGGCGCCGAGGCGGCGGCCGACGGCGAAGCCGCGGGCGAGGCCGCCAACGCGACAGGCGTCAGCGCGGTCACCACCAGGATGAGCAACGCCGCCATCAGCGCGATGCTCAAGTACCTTGACCGTGTTCGCATGAGGGAGAACCTTCCTGTCAGAAAGACCGCGGCGAGAGGCCTGCTGTGCAAGCCCCTCGCCGCGGAACGCTCATGAGACGCGAGAATTCGCGTCATCCCGACGACGCGTGGAGCAGATCGTTACTGCTTCACCGTCAGGTCCATGCCGTTGTACCACTCCTTGCTCATTCCGGTGAGCGAGCCGTCGGAATGCATCGTCTGGACGGCGTAGTTGAGCATGGCCAGCCAGTCCGCCTCGTCGAGCTTGAGAGCGAAGGCGAGGTCCTCGTAGTAGAGCGGCTTGCCGGAGAACTCGAACGGCTGACCGTTCAGGATGGCCTGCTGGCCGGTGGGGCCGGCGGTCATCACGAAGTCGAGGTTGCCGTTGGCGAGATCCGGGAAGGCGTCCGCGTCGGTCTGGTACGTCTTGACGTCGGCCTTGGTATTGGCCTTGAGATAGTCATAGTAGGTGGTCGCGGCGCCCACGCCGACCGTCTTGCCGTCCAGGTCGGCCGGGCCGGTGATCTGCGTGCCGCCCTTCTTCACGAACACCTGACCCGAGGTGTAGTAGTACGGGTCGGTGAAGGCCAGGACCTTCTGGCGCTCCGGCGTGATGGTCATCGAGCCGATGGAAACGTCGTAACGACTCTGCTGCAGACCGGCCGGGATCGTCTCCCATGCGGGGTTCTTGAAGTCGACCGTCAACATGAGCAGTTCGCCCATCTTGTTGGCGGCGTCGACGTCGAAGCCCACCATCTCGCCGGTGGCCTTGTCGATGGAGCTCTGCGGCGGGTAGTTGGCGTCGTTGGCGACGATGACCGAGCCGCGCTCGACGATCTTCGCGGCGAGGCCCGTCGGCGCTTGGCCGAGGATCTCCGTCGCCTTGTCCATCGGGGTGGTCGCTGCTGCGCTGGCGCTCGCATCTGTGGTCGTGGTCTCTTCGTCGCTGCCGCACGCGGCTACCGCGCCCGCGAGTGCGATGACAGCGATGAGGAGCACAGCTGCCAACATGTAGGTCTTGCCTTTTCTCATGCCTCCGTCCTTTCCGGCTGACTTCTTGTCCCGACGTCCGCGGACCACGGGGTGTGGAATTCGGATGGCGGCCCCCACCGCCTGTCAGGAACGTACGGCGCCGCACTCCCCCAGCGCGACGTGTCGATTTGGATTTATACAGCACCGCACCCAAAAGACAACCCTCTCGGAAGGCGGCGACGTAGGGTGTTGACCCGAGTTGTGTGTATCTGCGCACACCGCCCGGGGAGGCGCGGGGCGTCGGCGGTCGCTCAGTCGACGCCGGCCAGCCGCCTCAGTTGTGCGTCCACCGCAGGGTCGAGGGCGGGCGGGTGGTGGGTCGCTACCGCGGCGGACACGCGTTCGTGGGCGCGGTCGATGGCCGTCTCGCGTCCGCCGGCCGTCCAGGCCCGATGCGACCTGTCGACCGCCAGGGAGGGGCCGGTGGTGGGCGCAGCCTGCCCGCCGGCCGAGCCGCCTGAGGCGGTCAGGTCGAGGCCGGCGGCGATGACGCGCGCATGTGACAGCGCCTCCACGCCGAGCGCCATCTCCTCGTAGCTGAAGATCCGGCCGCCGGAGACCATACCCACGCCGGTGAGCATGTCGACGCCGGCGGCCAGCGACAGATACGTGGTCGTGGTGTCGTCCAGCGCCGACTGCCAGTTCGGCTCCTTGGCGCCGCTCGAGTTCACGCCGCACTGCGTGGGCAGACCGTAGAAATGGCCGACGTCCCCCACTGCGGCGGCCATGACGGTGTCCTCAGGGGAGCCGCCGGTGAAGTCACCGCTCTTGAGGTCCATCACGCTGGGGATGAAGCAGATGAACACCGGCGCTCCGGGGACCGCCGCCTGGATGGCGCAGACGGAGCTGAGCGCCTCGGCGATGCCGACGACGAGGGAGCCGGCCATGGTGATCGGCGTCGTGGAGCCACCCATCGGCATGGTCACGAAGCCGATCGGGATACCGGCATCGGCGAAGATCAAGCCGGCCTCCAGCGTCCCTTCGTCGTTGCCGAGGGGAGTGACGGTGCCGAGCAGGGCGCTGATCGGCGGCTCGGCGCGGAGCTTCTCCTCCGAGCCGCTCACCGCGAGCGCCATCCGCACCGCGACCTCGGCGAGGTCCGGCTCCACGACAGTCACCGTCTGCACGTGCTTCCCTGTGTTGGCGATCGCCAGGTAGAGTTCGTGCAGGCCGCGGGACTCGACTGGACGGTCCTGTGCACTGACGGCCGGCCAGCAGAAGTCGACCTCGGGCAGCGCGTCGACGACGCGGCTGATCGTCGCGACGTCGTCGGCGGTGGTGCCGCGCTTCTCGCCGGTCTCGAGATCGTAGATCTCCACACAGCAGCCGTCGGTGGTGATCAAGGAGCGCTCGCCGGTGACGATGGGGTCGCCGGCGCGGGCCCCGAGCGTCATGCGCGCCGGCGCCAGGCCGACAAGCCGGCGCACGAGCTCGGGTGGCATGGTCACGCGCGTGCCGTCGGCAGTCGCGCCCTGCGCGACCAGCGCGGCGCGCGCCCGCCCGGACGGGATCGCCACGCCGACGTCGGCCAGCACCTCGAGCGCCGCCGTGTCCAGTTGCTTCAGGTCTTCCTGCGAGAGGATGGCCAGACGCCCGGCCGAGCCGATGGTGTGGGTGAGGATCTCCGTCATCGTCGCGCTCTCCACTTCGTCCGCTGGTGTCCACTTCAGACGGGCGATAGGCAGCTTGCCCGGCTCGAGCAGCGCGTCGAGATCGGCGCTGCTGATCTTCAGCATGGTCGTCGTCGTCCCGCCGCCGCAGTACAGGATCTCCGGCACGAACACGCCGGGGTCGGCGATGACCTGCAACTCCGTGGCCAGGGCGCACGGCGGCACGGCTCCGGGTCGGTACCCGGTCAACTCGCGCACCTCCCGGCTGCGCGCCAGCCGGACCTGCGCGGCGCCGGCGCCGCGTGCAAGCGCGTCGACGTCGACGGTCGCATCCCCGGTGACGAGCGCCAGCACCGGCCGCGTGTCGTCGAGCACGAAGAGCAGTGACTTGACCACGTCTCCGACGGAAACGCCCAGCGCTTCTGCCGCCAGCTGTGCCGTGCGAGATGAGGACGGGAGGTGGACGATCTCGTGGGGAACGCTTCTGGCGGTCAGATCGTCATGGACGTCCGTGAAGGATCGCACGCGCGGCGTCTCCTCGTCAGGGGGCGCCAGTCTAGCATGTTGTGGCGCCCCTCCTCCGCCCCGGGTACCATCTATGGATGGATCAGATCGACCCCAGCGTGGAGACGCCGCCGGCCGGCGGCGGACGCGGCGGAAGATCCCGCTGGCTGCGGCTCGCCGGCGACCTGCTGCTCATCGTCGGCGGGCTGGTGCTGGCCTATCCCTTCTGGTCGGCTGCCTACGCCCAGGTCCAGCAATCGCGCCTGGACTCCACCTATCTAAAGCAGAGCGCGGCGTTCATCCAGGACGTCCGTGCCAACGTCGATACGCGCCCGCACGGCGTCTCGGACGAGGAGCTCGTGCGTCGTCTGGCTATTCGATTCGGCCGACGCCTCGAGCCCGGAGATCCCGTCGGCCGGCTCCGCATCCCGCGCATCGACCTCGACCGGCTGGTCCAGCAGGGCATCGGCGGACGCGCGGGACTCGACCCGGACGGGGACCGCTCCCTGCTCCACAGCGGACCGGTCCACTACGCAGTCACGCCGCTGCCGGGAGCCGGTGAACCCTTCGCCGTAGCAGGGCACCGCACAACCTACGGCGCGCCGTTCTACAAGCTCGACAAGCTGCGCAAGGGCGACCCGATCTTCGTGGACACGCCCTACGCCAGGTTCCGTTATGCGGTCGCCAAGACGACCGTCGTCGACCCGACCGACATCGGCGTACTGAGCGACCGCGGCTACGGCCTCGTGCTCACGACCTGCACGCCGCCGTACAGCGCCGCCCACCGGCTCATCGTGTGGGCAACGCTTGAGAGGGCGAAGCCCCTTCGGAAGGCCCTCGGCCGCTGACATCGGCGGCCCGGCCGGCCGTCTCAGCCCGGCGCGGACGCTCCGGGGAACGGCGGGCGCTCGGTGGACGTGCCGCCGAGGAGCATGACCAGCATCTCCGTGCCGATCCCGCTCCCCGGGTACTCGGGCGGCACGAAGAACAGCCCTTCCGCGCCGGCCATGGAGCTCAGGATCCCCGAGCCCTGCGGCCCGGTGGTGGTGAATCTGATCGCGTCGCCCTCATGCGTGAGGCGGCACCGGCGTGCCTCGGTGCGGTCCTTGGTGCGCCGCACCGGCTCAGCCGACACGGCGTGGAACCAGGGCCGATACACATCGGGTCGGCCCTGCCGCGCGAGGATGGCCGGCCGCACGTACATCTCGAAGCTGACCATCGCCGCAACGGGGTTCCCGGGGACACCGAAGACCAGGGTGTCGCCGCGAGTCCCAAAAGCCAGCGGCTTGCCCGGCTTGGTGGCGACGCCCCAGAAGCGGCGCTCCACACCCAGTTCATCCTGGACCTGCTTGACGAAGTCATAGTCGCCTACCGAGACTCCACCTGAGGTGATCACCACATCGTTCTCGAGCGCCGCCGCGAGCAGCCGCCGCGTCTCGTCCAGGTCGTCACGTGCGATTCCGAGAAGGAGGGGGTCGGCTCCGGCGGCCAGCACCTGGCCGTACGCGGTGAAGGAGTTGGAGTTGCGGATCTGCCCCGGCTCGAGCGGCCTTCCCGCCGCGACCAGCTCGCTGCCGGTGGCCAGGATCGCGACACGCGGTCGGCGCGCGACACGCACGCGCTGGACACCGACGGCGGCGAGCAGGCCGATCTCGGCGGCGCCAAGGTGAGCGCCGCGCTCGAACAGGACGTCACCGACAGTGACGTCCTCACCCGCGCGGCGCACGTTCGCGCCCATCTCGGGGACAGTCTCGACGGTCATCGAGTCACCCTCTGCCCGGGTGTGCTCGACCTGCACCACTGTATCGGTCCCGGGCGGCACCGGCGCGCCGGTCATGATGCGCGCCGCGTCCCCCGGCGCCACCGTCTCGGACACGTAGCGGCCGGCGGGGATGTCGATGGTGACCCGGAACTCGCGACGCCCGGCCTTCAGCTCCGCTCCCGAGACGGCGAACCCGTCCATGGCGGAGTTGGCGAACGTGGGGACCTGCTCGGGCGAGATGATGCGCTCCGCGGCAGCGCGCCCGAGCGCCTGCAGCAGCGGGACTTCCTCCGAGGGCAGCGGGCGGACCGCTGCGAGCACGGCGTCGAGCGCTTGGTGGATGCTGATCACGTGTATCTCCCGAGTGGAGTCATATCTGCTTACGCATCTTAGTAAACTCCGCGCCCCGGCGGCCCGATTCACTGTCCTGAGAGAGGTGGAAGGAGGGTGTGGTGGCCAGAGATCAGCAGCAGAGTCGTGTTGATCGTGACCCCACCGGGTCGCGGGAGCGCCGGGTCGACGTTCTGAGGGACCTCGTCGCGGAGCGCGGTTACGACGTGCCGGCGGAGGACGTCGCCGCGAGCATCATCCGCGACGCGATCGTGGTCGCGTCGCCCGTACGGACGCGCTGAACACCAGGAGGCCGGCGGCGGCGCCGGCGACGTCGACGATGAAGTCGACGAGCTGCGCGTCGCGATAGGACAGCGGTCCCTGCGCCAGCTCGATCACCCCCCCGAGGGCGGCCGCCAGCGCGAGGCCCAGCGCCAGCCGTCCGGCGTCGATCCGCCACCCGCCGAGCGCCACACCGAGCAGGAAGCCCAGCAGAGCGTACACGGCGAAGTGCGCGGCGGTCGTGGTGAATGTGTCGTGACCGCCCGAGAGCGCATGGACCGTGGAGCTGGTCGGGAGCACGCCGCTGATGAAGATCGCAGCCGCCCACGCCACGGCGGCCACCCGCCAGAACGGCGAAGCGGCGGTCACTCGCGGCTCCCCACGCGGATGGGGGAGAACGATTCGTCCGGGTGATCGACCAGGACGACCACTGCCCCCTCGTGCAGCACGATGCGGGCATCGCCTTCGGCCGCCACTTGATTGCCGAGCCCGAGACAGGCGTCCGCAGGCAGGATCCCTCGCTCGAGTGGATAGTCGAGGCCGGTGAGCGTCACTATCGCGGCCTCGCCCGCCGGGACCAGTGAGACGCGAGCGCCGGCGGGCGCGTCGAGTGCCACGGCGACAGGAGCGACCAAGACGGTCGCGGTGAGATCCGGCGCCACGAGGCGCGCGGCGACGCCGCGCGCCGCCAGGCGCCGCAGGATCGCGAGATGGCCGAGCGTGTGGTCGAGCGCGCCGGTGGCGCCGGCAAGCAACAGCTCGCCGGCCCCGCGGCGCACCGCCTCACCCACGGCGAGCTCCCCATCGGTGACGTCCTTGCGCACGGGGTGACGAAGGAACTCGATGCCCGCGACTCGCAGTCTGTCGGTCGTCTCCTCGTCCAGCGAGTCGAAGTCGCCCACGACCGCCTGGGGCGTAACCCCGAGGCCGGTGAGGAACCGGGCTCCTCCATCGGCCGCCAGGAGGATGTCCGCCCGGGCGGCGAGCGCGCGGTGCCACTCGGGGTCCCGGTACTCGCCGGCAAGGAAGATGACCGCCAACGGACGCGCGCGCGCCTCTGACCCCGCGTCCTTCATCGAGCCGGCAAGCCATCACTGGGAAAGGCCACGTCATAGGCCCTGAGCAACGGCCATAGGCAAATGGCCGTGACGATCGCGGATGGCAGCAGATAGAGGAGGTTGTATGTGATCGAGTACAGCCAAGGAGCCTCCCACGCGGGCGCGTACTCCGCGAAGAAGATCAAACCCGAGAGGAAGTGGAACACCAGTCGCGCGCCGGTCCCGAGGGCGACCGCCACGATGAGCCGCGGCAGATTGCGCGCGCCCTGCATGCTGCCGACCGGCACCAGCCCCGCGAGCCCAAGCGCTCCGAACGCCAGAGGGTAGTCGAGCAGCGCCTGCAGCGGGTGGTAGATGTAGGGCGTCCCGGCGACGCCGGTCAGTTGCAGCAAGCCGAACAGGAGGCCGGCGACGAGACCGGGAAGCACCCCGCGCCGGATGGCGATGAAGAGGATCGGCAGCATCTCGAGGCCGAAGGACCCCCCCTGCGGCATGCGCAGGGGAAAGGCCTGAGCGAGCCAGCTGAGGACGGCAGCCAGGGCGATCGCGACGCCGATCTCGGCGATCGCCCGCACACCCCAGTGCGCCGGATTCAGGTTCAGGCGGTCGCGCACCGGGGGAGCCGCCCCCTCGGGATGGACGAGTGGTGTGCTCACGATGACATCTCTCCCTTCGCTGGCATTACCCAGCAGCGCACAAGGCGCCGCCGCCCCGCGGGGCGGTCAGGTTCGACGCGTCGGCGCCAGGAAGCGCCATCTCAGCTCCTCACACGGGAGCTCCGCTGGGACAGGGACCAGTGTAGCGCAGCCCATCATCGCCGGCCATGGGAGGCCCGGGCTGTTTCATCCCTCGGCCCGCCTGTTCACAGGCGCCTGTGGAGAATGTGGATAAGTAGCTTTTCTCATGCACTCAGGCTCACGATTGCCGTGGAAAAGGCGTTGACGAAGAAATGCTAGCTTGACACCGCCCTCACAAGACACTCATCCAAAGAAACCGCTGTTTTGCAGCGAAGTACTTCATTCCAAGGGGTGCAGGTTGGGGGTTGACAGCGGTGCGTCGAAGGGGTTCGGCAGGGTGCTGCAGCCACCCGACCGCCCAAGCCCCCTGAAACCGCGGTTTCCACAACGGCCGCAAATTGGGCATCTTCGGTGCGATACGCCGGGTGACTTTCCACAATTCGTGAACAGGCTGTGGATAACTTCGGCCTTTCACCTGCAAAACCGCGTTTCGCGACGCCCCATGGAGGGTTCCGGCATGCCCTGTTATACTCGGCGCCCCTATGGACTCGTTCCTCGACAGGCTGCTCGCCGACGAGGGGGCCGCCGTCCGGCAGTCCGCGCCGCGGACTGCCGCCCAGGCAGCCCCGCCGTCTCGGGGAGCTTCCCAAGCCACACGTGAGCGCGACGACGGCCTCGCCGACGCCGCTCCCACTGCTGCCGCCAGGCCCTCTCCAGACGGCCCGCTGCCCGACGTCCCGCTGGGCCTGGAGGCGCCGCGCATCGCGATCTACGACACTCTCACCAGCCCCCCGCGGGTCATTGCGGTCGAGGAGGAGGACCTGCCGGCCCTTGTCGCCTCGCTCGCGGAGAAGACGTACCACTACTGTCGCGAGCAGGGCGGGCAGGTGCCCTACTCGGTCATCCAGGAGTTGATCGAGAACCTACTGCACGCCTACTTCCGGGATGTGGTCATCACCATCCTCGACAACGGTCAGACCATCCGGATCTCCGACCACGGCCCGGGCGTCGACGACAAGGACCGTGCCTTCCAGCCCGGCTTCACCACGGCGACCGCGTACCAGCGGCAGATCATCCGCGGCGTCGGGTCCGGACTGCCGCTGGCGCGCGAGTCCCTCCAGTTCCTTCGCGGCATCCTGACGGTGGAAGACAACCTCGGTGGCGGCGCCGTGTTCACCATCAAGATGCCGTCCGCGGCGGAGGCTCCCGCAGCCGCGGCCGGCGCGCCCGAAGTCAAGCTCACCACTCGCCAGATGAAGGTCCTGGTGCTGCTCATGGAGCTCGGTTCGGCCGGCCCCACGGCCATCGCCAAAGAGCTCGGATCCTCCCCCGCGACCGTGTTCCGGGAGCTCGTTGTACTGCAAGACATGGGGTTGATACACTCGCTGGGGGACGGCAAGCGAGCCTTGCGCGAGGAGGGCCTCCGCCTCCTCGAGAGCATCCTCTGACCGACGTTCACAACGCACCCCGATGGGCCGCTGCATCCCCCGGGGTCGAGCTGGCGGGGCACCGACGGACGACGAACTCACACGCATCTGGGACGAGGCCAAGAAACATCTTCGCGGGCGCATCAACGACGCCGCGTTCCAGTTCTGGTTCGACAGGACCGTGCCTCTCGGCCTCGATGACGGCGCCTTCGTCATCGGCGTGCCCAACGACTTCGCCCGCGAGTGGATCGAGCGGCGGCTCGCGAAGCAAGTCGCCGAGGCGCTGGCGGAGGTCCTGGGCGACACCGTCGAGGTCCGCGTCGTGGTCGACGCGCGCGCGGCCGAACTGGCGGACAAGCCGGCTCCGGAAGCCGGCGTTCCCGAGCCAGCAGAGCAGACCCCTCCGGCGTTGCCCAAACGCCGCCCCAGTCGTCGCGGCCCCGGCCGGCCGCCGAGGGTGCCCGGCGACCTGAACCCGCGCTATGTCTTCGACCGTTTTGTGACGGGTCCCAACAACGAGTACGCCACCGCCGTCGCGCACAGCGTCGCGGACGCGCCGGCCGGCGCCTACAACCCGGTGTTCATCTACGCCGACACCGGCCTCGGCAAGACACATCTCACGCAGGCGATCGCGCACGCGGCGCTCGATCAGCACCCGGATCTCCAGGTGCGCTACGTCACCTGCGAGCGGTTCACGGATGATTTCATCAACGCCGTCACGGACAAGGGACGCATCGAAGGCTTCAAGCAGACCTATCGCGACAATGACGTCCTGATCGTCGACGATGTCCAATTCCTCGCCGAGAAACAGCAGACCCAGGTCGAGTTCTTCCATACGTTCAACGCGCTCTACGAGGCAGGCAAGCAGATCGTGATCACCAGCGACCGGCCGCCCCGCGAGTTGGAGGAGCTCGAGGAACGCCTGCGCTCGCGCTTCGGCCAGGGCGTCGTCGTCGACATCGGTCGGCCTGACCTCGAGACGCGTATCGCCATCCTGCGCAAGCAGGTCAAGTGGGAGGGCTACGAGATCGCCGAGCCCGAAGCGCTCGAGTGGATCGCCCAGAAGGTGACGACGAACATCCGCGAGCTCTACGGGGCTCTCACGCGGGTCGTCGGCTTCGCGTCGATCCACGGTACCGAGGTCACGCTGGAGATCACGAGAGAGGCGCTCAAGGACATCGTCCCCAAGGCGTACCAGCACCCGGTGACCATCGAGATGGTCCAGGCCGAGGTCGCGCGCCAGTTCGGCATGCACGTCAACGATCTGCGGGGCAACCGTCGCACCCAGGACGTGGCCTATGCCCGGCACATCGCCATGTACCTGTCGCGTGAGCTCACCGAAGCTTCCCTGCCGCAGATCGGCACCCGCTTCGGCGGCCGTCATCACACGACCGTCATGCACGGCATCGACAAGATCGACCGGCAACTCAAGGACGGTCACGACACGCAACTGCAGGACCTTGTGGCGCTCATCGGCGCCCGCCTCAAGACCGCACACTGACCCATCCACACCCCTGTGGACGAGTGCGGTCGTCACCTGTGGACGATCCCCAAAAGGACATTGAAATCGGCTATGCTTCGCTCATCATCGGAGCCGCCGCGGGGAGGAGCGCCACGTTCTGCACACACCGTCCACACCTCTGTGCAGACGCTCCCGCCCCGCTTATGCAGCGACAAGACGGTTTCTCCACATCGTCAACAGGGCCTGTGATGACGGCGAGGAGTATCTACTTCTCTTTTAATTCATAAGGAGTCGGGATGAAGTTCACGTGTGATCGCTCTGCGCTGGTCGACAAGCTCGGTGTGCTTGCGCGGGGCGTCTCCACGCGCAGCGCTCTCCCCGTACTGTCCGGGATCCTCCTGCAGGCGGGCGAAGGCCGGCTCGATCTCTTCTCCACCGACATGGAGCTCTCCATCAAGGCCAACCTCGCCACGCCCGTGGAACGCGACGGCGAGATCGTCGTGCCGGCGCGACTCTTCAGCGATGTCGTACGCAACCTCCCCGACGAGGAAGTGGTCATCGAGGCGGGCGAGGCAGCGGTCAAGGTCAGCGCAGGGCGCGCCGCGTTCTCGCTCAACGCCTGGGCGGCCGCCGACTTCCCGCAGACATCCACCTTCGACATGACCGGCGCCTTCATGGTGGGTCGAGACCCGTTCGTTGAGACGCTGAACAAGGTCGGCCGCGCCGCTTCTCGGGACGAGACGCGGCCCATCCTCACCGGCGTGCTTATGACGATCATGGGCGACACACTCAAGATGGTCGCCACCGACAGCTATCGCCTGGCTGTCAAAGAGACCAAGCTCGACCATTCGCTCGAGACCGAGGTCCAGGCTATCGTCCCGGTGAAGGCGCTCGGTGAAGTCACGCGCCTCGCTGCTGCTCTAGGAAAGGGCGACATCGAGGTTGCCATCGGCGAGAACCAGGCCGTCTTCAAGCTCAGCGATCCGGCGGGCGATGTGTGGATCGCCTCCCGACTCATCGAGGGGCAGTTCCCCAACTACAAGCAACTGCTTCCCGATACGTTCGAGCATGAGGTCACGATCGACCGCGGACAACTCATGGCCACGGCGCGGCGCGTCAGTCTGTTGGCGCAGAAGAACGCGCCTCTCCGCATGTCCTTCGGCGAGAACCGCCTCACGATGAAGGCGCTCACGCAGGACGTCGGTCAGGCCGAGGAGACGCTCGACGTGGAGTTCGCCGGAGAGCCGTTCGAGATCGGTTTCAACCCTGGCTACCTCATCGAGGGCGTCGACGCTGTGGACGACGATGCTGCGCTGCTGCGCTTCACCAGCCCACTGCGGCCTGGTCTCGTGAGCGGCCCGGGGGACGACTTCACGTACCTCATCATGCCGATCCGCCTGAGCAGCTGATCGCTGCCGGCGTCTGACCTGGTCCGCCGCGCCATGGAAGACGTCGCCGTCAGCGGCCCTCTGCCCCTCGGGGCCTTTCTGAAGCTCGCCGGGGTCGCCGGGACCGGCGGACACGCCAAGGTGATCATCCAGACCGGTGACGTGGCCGTGAACGGCGAGGTCGAGACTCGTCGTGGGCGGACGCTCCAGCCGGGCGACATCGTGGAGGTCGGCGGCCGGGAGTACCGCGTGTGGTCGTCTCCGGCCTGAGACTCGTCAACTTCCGTTCGTACTGCGACGCCGCCGTCCATTTCGGGCCGGGCCTCAACGTAGTCGTGGGCGAGAACGCGACCGGCAAGACGAACCTCCTCGAGGCGGCGTGGTTCGCGCTGCGCGGGAGCTCGCCCCGTACGCGTCGCGACGAGAAGCTGATCACGTGGGGCGAGCCCTTCGCCCGAGTGGAGCTGCAACTGGACACGCCGGATGCCGGGGCGCAGCAGGTCGATGTCGGCTTCGCGCCGAGCCAGGGCAAGCGCGTCCGCTGGGCGGGCCTCGAGGTGGCGTCACTCGACGACCTTCGAGGGCGCAGCCAGGTGTTCATCTTCGTGCCCGAGAGCCTGCTCCTGGTCAAAGGAAGCCCGGCGCGGCGCCGCGCTCACCTGGACGCCTTCGCCGCCCCGCTCGACCCGCAGTACGCAGCCGCCGCGCGCGATCTGCAGGCCGTCCTGCGCCAGCGCAACGCACAACTGGCGGCTGTCAAGCATGGGGCGGATCCGGCGGCGCTCGATCCATGGGACGCGCAGTTCGCGCGGGTCGCGGCGGAGTTCGGCCGCCGACGCCGGGACCTCGTCGCCGAGTTGGCCGAGGGCTTCAGCGAGACCGCCGCGGCGCTGGCGCCGGCCGGAGAGCGATTCACGCTCAGGCTGGTCGCGCAGCTTGACGGTGTCGGGTACGACGAAGCCGCGCTGCTGGAGGAACTGCGCGCGCGCCGACCCGGCGAGGTCGGTCGCGGCCTCTCGCTCTACGGGCCCCACCGCGACGACCTCAAGTTCCTCGAGATCGGACCGGAGCCCCGGACGCGCTCACAAGCGCGAGACGATGAACCGGGCGCGGAAAAAGACGGCGAGCCCGCGAGCACGCCGGCCGCCGCGCCTATCGTCCCGACCGTGAGCGGCGGCCCCACCTGCGGTCCAGTGGAGTTGCCGCGCGGCGGCCGGGACCTGCGCCTCTTCGGCTCCCAGGGCGAACAGCGCGCCGCCGTCCTAGCGCTGCTCCTCGCGGAGCAGCGCCTCGCCGCGGGGCGCACGGGCCAGCAAGGGCCACTCTTCCTTGACGACGTCATGAGCGAACTGGACGACGCACGGCGGCGTCTGCTGGTGCGCATGCTGGGGACGGCCGGGCAGGCCATCATCACGACGACGAACCGGCACTACTTCACGGATGAGGAGTTGGCGCGAGCGACGGTCGTGGAGCTTCCTTTGGACGGTTCGCTCGCCGCCGGTGAGACGGCGCCACCTCTCGACGACCAGGCGCCGCCGGCGCCGCCGGACCTGGACGCGCTGTGAGCGGAGGCGTGAAGAAGGACGGCGGCGCGGATGGCGGCCGCGGCAAGAAGAGTCGCAAGCGAGACGCCGCCGGCGGCCGCAGAGACGATTTACCGCGCCGGCTCGGCGACATCATCACGCCGGCGCTCGACAGGCTCGCGGGGGGCGATGAGGCGCGCGCGTACGTCGCATGGGCCCGCGCCGTGGGCGACCCGGTAGCCGGCGGAACGAGGCCGAAGGCCTTCCGCCGCGGACAGCTCACCATCGAGTGCGCGTCGTCCGTCTGGGCCAACGAGCTCACTTATCTCGGGCCGCAGATCCTGCGGCGCATGGACGAGGTATCGCCAGGGCATCCGGTCCGGAAGTTCCGGTTCGTGGTGGGCCGGCTTGCGGCGCCGCGGGACGAGGGTCCTGACGGTCCGCCGCCGGCCGCTGAGGACCCCTCAAGGCAGGGATCAGGGCTCTCTGCAGCGAAGGAGAAGTGTCGGCACGAACGGCCCGCACCGGACGAGCAGGACGCCGCGCGAGCCCAGGCGGAGGGAGTCGACGACGGACGACTCCGGGCGGCTATCGAGGCCGCTCTGCGACGGTCATCGCAGGAGCCTCCCACGGCTCCCGGTCGCGGCACCCCGTCTGGTTGACAAAAACAGCCGGTTTGCGGCGGTTTTAGCAGGCCTTCAGGGTCGCCCTGAGCCTCACCTTTTGGTATACTTGCACAGGCGGGTCCTGCCTGCCTCCTGCTACCCTGTCCAGCCCCTCGGCCACTGTGAGGTCGTGTGAAGAAGTCGCACTACGACGCCCAAGATATCCAGGTCCTGGAGGGCCTTGAGCCGGTCCGCGAGCGGCCCGGCATGTACATCGGCTCCACGGGGCCGCGAGGCCTCCATCACCTCGTCTACGAGGTCGTTGACAACTCGGTGGATGAGGCCCTCGCGGGCTACTGCTCCGCCCTCGTTGTCACCATCAACCCCGACAACTCGATCACCGTTGCCGACGACGGCCGCGGCATCCCCGTCGGGATCATGGAGAAGTACAACCTGCCGGCGGCTACCATCGTCCTCACGATGCTGCACGCCGGCGGCAAGTTCGGCGGCGCCGGCTACAAGGTGTCGGGCGGCCTGCATGGCGTCGGCGTTTCAGTCGTCAACGCCCTCAGTGAGTGGCTCGAGCTCGACATCTACGTCGAGGGTTATCACTGGAACCAGCGCTTCGAGCGTGGTGTCCCGGTCACCGAGTTGGTCAAGATGGAGAAACTCGACAAGGACGGACCCACCGGCACGACCGTCTCATTCCTGGCAGACCCGGATATCTTCGAAGAGGTCGACTACGACTACCGCGTGCTCGCCCAGCGCCTGCGCGAGACCGCGTTCCTCACCAAGGGACTCAAGATCTCCCTGAACGACGAGCGCGCCGACGGCGAGAGCGTCACCTTCCAGTACGAGGGCGGCATCCGCGACTTCGTGGCCTACATCAACCGCGAGAAGGACGCGATCCACCGCAGCATCATCTATCTCGAGAACGAGACCTCTGACGGTTCGGTAGAGATCGCGATGCAGTGGAACTCGTCGTACAACGAGTCCGTCTTCACGTTCGCCAACAACATCAACACCACGGAGGGCGGCTCGCACCTCACCGGCTTCCGGTCCGCGCTCACGCGCACACTCAACGACTACGCCCGGCAGAAGAACCTCCTCAAGGAGAAGGAGGACAACCTCACCGGCGAGGACATGCGCGAGGGCCTCACGGCGCTCGTCTCGGTCAAGCTCAAGAACCCGCAGTTCGAGGGTCAGACCAAGACCAAACTGGGCAACACCGAGATCGCCACACTGGTCGCGACGTCTGTCAACGAGAAACTGGCGGAGTTCCTTGAGGAGAATCCCAGCGAGGGACGCCAGATCGTCGAGAAGGCCATCAACGCGGCGCGGGCGCGGAGCGCGGCGCGCAAGGCGCGCGACCTCACGCGTCGCAAGGGCCTGCTCGAGGGGAGCACGCTGCCGGGCAAGCTGGCCGACTGCTCCATCAAGGACGCGGCGCTGAGCGAGATCTACCTCGTGGAGGGCGACTCGGCCGGCGGCTCGGCCAAGCAGGCGCGCGACCGCTCGTTCCAGGCCATCCTGCCGCTGCGCGGCAAGATCATCAACGTCGAGAAGGCGCGCATCGACAAGATGCTCGCCAACACCGAGATCCTCACGATGATCAGCGCCATCGGCGCCGGCTTCGGCGACGACGAGTTCGACGTCGCGCAGGCGCGTTACCACAAGATCATCATCATGACCGACGCTGACGTCGACGGCTCGCACATCCGCACCCTGATCCTCACCTTTCTGTTCCGGCACATGAAGCCACTCGTCGAGGCC
>CAIYOD010000177.1 GCA_903927755.1 uncultured Thermoleophilia bacterium
CGCCGCCCTCGAGCAGCGCGAGCGCCTCGGCGTCGGTGATGCGGCCGACGGGCGGGGCGGCGGGCGTCGCCGCGCCGGCGGGTGGGCCGTCGGCGGGCGCGGCCTGACCGCCGCTCATGCCTCGGCCTCCGGCTCGAGAAACAGCTGGAACCGCACCAGGTGGTCGCCGTGCGGGCCGCGCTGGGTGGTCACGGGGACGCCGTGGCTCTCATCGTCGCCGGGCAGCACCGAGAACCCGAGCGCCGTGTGGAAGGCGATCGAGCCGGCGTTGACCGGAGCGGTGACGGCGCGGACGACGGAGCGGCCGTTGCTGCGCGCCAACCCGAAGAACCGGCGGTACAGGTCGCGGGCCAGCCCCGCTCGCCGCCAGGCGGGGGCGACGCCGACGAAGTGGACGTAGGCCTCGTCGGCGTGGTCGGGGCACATGAACCCGATGAGGAAGGCGACGAGCACGTCCTCGTGCTCGACGAGCAGCGACGAGCCGCGGAAGTGCTCGAAGAAGATCCTGGGGAGCAGGGCGCGCAGATCGGGGCCGTCCCACCAGGCGGGCATGACGGCGACGACGCGCTCCCAGTCGTCGGGGATCGGCCGGCGGAAGATCAGGCTGGTGCAGCTCACTCGAGCACCAGCCTCAGGCGCCGCCGGCCGCGACGAACGGGCCGTCCAGATCGGGCACCTCGTCGAGCTCGCCGATGGCCGCGGCGCGCCGGTAGAACTCGCGCAGGCCGGCGCGATACTCCGGCGTGAACTCGAACTTGAGCTTGTCGAAGTAGTCCATGAGGTACTTCTGGCTGAAGTCGTACAGCTGGGCGGCGGCGGCGGCCGTGGCCTCGGGGGCCGCCGCGCAGGCGTCGCGCGAAGCGAGCAGCGCGGCGCCGACGGCGGCGGCCGCCTCCGGCCGCGCCTCCACGAAGTCACGGCGCGCGGCGCAGACGGCGTAGACCATCGGCAGCCCGGTCACGTTCTTCCACTCGGCGCCGAGGTCGAAGTGGTGCGGATACGCCTCGACGCGCAGGAGGTGCAGCGCCTCGTCACCGATGAGCAGCAGCGCATCGAAGTCCTCGAGGACCTCCGAGAGCGGGCCGCGGCGCGGCGCGAACTCGGGCTCGATGCCCCACTCGCGGCAGAGCACCTTGAGCAGGCAGATGGAGGTCGCGCTCTTCTCCGTCAGCGCGACCCGGCGGATCTGTGCCAGCGGTGTGCGCGCGAACAGCTGGATGGAGTCGACCGCGCCGAACGAGCTGATCGAGACCTGCGGCAGGAGCGCCTGCTCCCGCGCGTTGCGCGCGAAGGCGATCGAGGACGACAGCGTCACGTCGATCGCTCCATCCGCCAGCATGTCGTTGAGCGCCGCCGGATACCCCTCGACGATCCGGGCGCCCACGCCTCGCGTGGCCAGCTCCCGGGCGAAGTGGTGGTAGAGCGGGAAGCAGTTGACGAACTCGATGCGCCCGACGCGCACCGATGCCTCTCCCCCCGCGGTTGCCGGAGCCGGCTCAGTCAACGGCGTCGTACCGCCTCACGACGTTGTACAGCGTGTCGCGCTCCACGGGGACGCGGCCGGCGGCCGCGATCACGTGCACCAGCTCGGCCTTGCTGAGCTCCTGGCCGGTGTCGACGCCGGCCGCGTGGCTGATCCTCTCCTCCACTACGGTGCCGTCGAGGTCGTTGACCCCGAACGCCAGCGAGACCTGGGCCAGCTTGAGCCCCACGTTGATCCAGAAGGCCTTGACGTGGCGGAAGTTGTCGAGCACCAGACGGCCGACGGCGAGCATCTTGAGGTCGTCGAAGCCCGTCGGCCCGGGCAGTTCGCTGAGCCCCGTGTTGGCCGGCTGGAACGAGAGCGGGATGAAGGCGTTGAAGCCGCCGGTGTCGTCCTGGAGTTCGCGCAGCTGGACCATATGGTCCGCGAGCTCCTCAGGCTGCTCGACGTGGCCGTAGAGCATCGTCGCGTTCGATACCATCCCGACCCCGTGCGCGGCGCGGTGCACGTCCAGCCAGGTCTGGCCGGTGATCTTGCGTTCGCAGATCAGGTCGCGGACGCGGCCGCTGAAGACTTCCGCGCCGCCGCCGGGCAGAGAGCCAAGACCGGCGTCCTTGAGCGCCTGCAGCACCTCGGGCACCGACTGGTCGCTGATGCGCGCGAAGTGCGCGATCTCGCTCGCCGTGAACGCCTGGATGTGGACGTCCGGCGCCAACTCGCGCAGCGCGCGCATCATGTCGAGGTAGTAGCTGAAGGGGAGGTCGGGATGCTCCCCGCCGACGATGTGGATCTCGCTGATGCCGCCGACGGCCAGAGTCTCCCGGGCCTTCTCGACGACCTCGTCCACGGTCAGCGTGTAGGCGTCGGCATCCCCATCGTCATGGCTGAACGCGCAGAAGAGGCAGCGGTTGCGGCAGACGTTGGTGTGGTTGATGTGGCGGTTGGAGATGAAGTAGACCTCGTCGCCGACGAGGCGTGCGCGCGCGAAATCGGCCATCGCGCCGAGGGCGAGGATGTCGTTCGAGGCGAGCAATGCGCTCGCGTCGTCGCCGCTCAGACGCTCGGCGGTCTCGACCTTGCGCCAGACGTGGTCGAGACCCGAGCGCGCGGCAAGCGCGGATATCTCACGTGGGTTCACGGGGATCGGACTCCGGAGTCGTCAGCTGTAGCGGTCGACGACCTGCTCGGCCACCTGGCCGAGCAAGCCACGCTCGACGGTGTCGGGGCAGGTGGAGAGGACCGACCTGGCATCCTCAATGTACCTCAAAGCGTCGCCACGGGCACGCTCGAGGGCGCCGGTCTCGATGACGGCGTGCAGGACGGCGTCGACGTCGGCATCGGCCGGGGCCGGCCGGCGGAGGACCTCCGCCAGCTCCGGCCGGACCTCGAGCGCGTAGATCAGCGGCAGCGTGATGGTGCCGTCGCGGACGTCAGTGCCCGGACGCTTGCCGGTGGTCTCCTGATCGCCGCTGAAATCGAGGATGTCGTCGAAGACCTGGAAGGCGAGGCCGATCAGGCGGCCGTACTCGCCGACGGCGCCGGCCGCCTCCGGAGCGCCCGAGAGCAGGGCGCCCAGCGCGCACGCGGCCGAGAAGAGATCGGCGGTCTTGCGCTCGCAGCGGCGCAGGTAGGCCTCGATGCCGACGTTCACGTCGTGAGCCTCGGCCCGCTGCAGCACCTCGCCCTCGCTGAGGCCGACGGCGGTGGCGCTCAGGAGGTCGACCGCTGCGGGGACGCCCGCGCCGACGAGCTCCGAGAAGGCGCGGGCCAGCAGGAAGTTGCCGGCCGAGACGGCCACCGACGCCCCGTAGCGATGCGCCACGGTGGGGCGACCGCGCCGCAGTTCGGCGCGGTCGAGGACGTCGTCGTGGACGAGCGTCGCCATGTGCAGCAGTTCGACCGCGGCCGCCCCGCGCAGCACCGGCTCGCCCGCCGCTTCGCCGCGGCGGGCGCAGAGGAGCGTCAGCAGCGGCCGCACGCGCTTGCCGCCGGCGCTCAGCGTGACGCGGCACGCGTCGCCGAGCTCCCCGGGGTACTCGGCGGCGACCCCGGTGAGGCGCTCTTCCACCAGGTCGAGGCCGCGGGCGACGCGCCGCTTCTGGGCCGTCGAGGACCAAGACAGCTTGGGCCGCGGGCGGTGCGGCGTCACTTCGACGCCTCCCCGACGTGCAGGGCGACCGCGCCGAAGCCCAGGCGCCGGAAGCGGACGTTGGTCAGTCCGGCACCGGCCATGATGGCGGCGAGCTCGTCGGCCCGCGGGAACGCCGCCACGGAGGCCGGCAGGTACGCGTATGCCGAAGGGTCGCCGGTCACGAGACGCCCGAGCACGGGCACGACCCGTCCCATCCAGACGTCGTGGAAGCGCTTGCCGAGGCCGTCCGGGGCCTGCGTCGACTCGAGGCACACGACGCGGCCGCCGGGGCGGGTCACTCGCGCCATCTCGCGGAACGCCCTGGGGACGTCCGGCACGTTGCGCACCCCCCACCCCACCGTGACGGCGGCGAAGCGGTCGTCCTCGAACGGCAACTCGAGGACGTCGCCGGCGACGAACTCGCGCGGGACGGGGAGGCCATGGCTCTCTCGAGCCACGGCCTTCTCGCGCGCTTGCACGAGCATCTCCGGCGTGAAGTCGAGCCCGGTGACCACGCACGAGGGACAGCGGTCTGCGAGGCCGAAGGAGAGGTCGCCGGTGCCGCAGCACGCGTCCAGCGCCTCGTCCCCGGGCGCGAGGTGGGCCTCAGTGGCCGCCAGACGCCGCCAGCGCCCATCCAGGCCCACGGTCATGAGCCGGTTCATGAGGTCGTAGCGCGCGGCGATGTCCCCGAACATGGCCTCGATGCGCGAGGGGTCGCGATCGATGGGGAGGTCGCCGGACCCGCGCGCGGGTCGGCGGGACGCCATCAGCCCAGGCCCCCGTCCCACGGCGGGAACAGGTCCTGCTCGAACCCGAGGGCGGTCAGCACCTTGCCGGCGACGTGGTCGACGGCGTCCTGCAGCGACTGCGGGCGGAAGTAGAAGCCGGGCATGGCCGGAAGCACCACGGCGCCGGCCTCCGCCAGCTCGAGCAGCCGGCGCAGATGGATCTGCGTGAGCGGCGTCTCGCGCGGGACGACGATGAGCGGCCGGCGCTCCTTGAGCGCGACGTCGGCGGCTCGGTGCATGAGCGTGCGCGACGTGCCCAGAGCGATGTTGGCCGCCGTCGACATGGAACACGGGCAGATGACGACGGCGTCCGGCGCGCTGCTGCCGCTCGCCGGCAACGCGCCGAGATCGTCGGGCGCGAAGACCTGCGCCGTCGCGCCGGCGCGCTGGAGGAACTCGCCGGTGACCGCGGCGCGCGTGCCGGCCGGCAGGCCGAGCTCGTGCCTGAGCACCAGGATGCCACTCTCGGAGATGCTGAGCTGCAGGCTGCAGCCGGCTGCGGCCAGCGCCTGCACCAGCCGGGCGGCGTACGGCGCTCCGCTCGCGCCGCTCACGCCGAGGAACACGCTCTGTGGTGGACTCGTGCTCATGCCTGGGGCTCCCCTCGCGGGGTCACGACCGGCGGTTCAGTCGATCGAACCGCTGTGGCACTGGCCACCGTAGCAGCCCTTGGGGCCTGTGCCGCCGTTGCCGTGGCACTTCATGCAGACGCTGCCCTGGTTGTACGTGTAGTTCGGGTGGTCGGCGATGAAACCGCCGCTGTGCGGCAGCGCGACGCCGTGACAACCGATGCAGTACGAGCTGCTGTGGCACTTGTCGCAGACGCCCGGCGAGCTCAGGGCGACGCTCGAGTGCGACGACATCCAGCCGCCCGGGTGAGGCATCTGCAGGCCGTGGCACTCGATGCAGCTGTTCGTGCCGTGGCACTTGACGCACTTCTTCTCGTTGTCGCCGGCGAGCGCGAAGCTGCCGTGATTCGACTGCCAGCTGCCCGGATGCGGCATCTGGAGGCCGTGACAGTCGATGCAGAACTTCGGGTCGTCCTTGAGATGGCAGGACGCGCAGATGCTCTTGCTGCGGGCCACGACCACCCCGCCGTGCTCCTTGGTCCAGCGCTCGGGATGCGGCATCCGGAGGCCGTTGTGGCAGTCGGCGCAGAAGCTCTTCTGCTGGTGGCACTCGGTGCACTGGCTCGGCTTCATGTGCAACGGCATCTTGACCTTGGGAGCATTGGCCGGCACGCCGCCGACGTGGCAGATGTCGCAGTCGTCGGGGAGCTGCACACCGTCGTGACAGCGCGCGCAGATGGACATCTTGTCCTGGGAGGCGCGCGCCACCTCCGGCCGGGTGCCGGGGTGCGAGATGTTGGCGTGACAGGTGAGGCACTGATAGCCGTCCTCACGCAGACCGGTGTGGTTGACGCGGATGTTGCCGACGATGATGTCCTTCTCGATCTCGCTGTTCGGGTGACACTGCGTGCAGTTGTCGGCGCCGACGAAGGTGGTGATGGGGCGCTGGTACGTGTCCGAGACGTACAGGATGAGGTTGGTGACACCCTGGATGTTGCGGATGAAGTAGTTGAAGACGCCGGGCTTGGTGTGGCACTTCTGGCACCCGACGCCGGCGCGGTAGTGGGCCGACTGCTTGTAGGTGACCACCTCGGGCTTGATGATGTGGCACGTCTGGCAGGTGTCGATGCGGTTCACGGCCGAGAAGCCGATGATGGCGACGACGAGCAGCACGCCGAGCGCCGCCAGCACGCCGATGATCCACTTGCCGGGGATGTGGACGTCCAGCAGGACCTTGCTCTTGAGTGGCTTCTTGCCGGCCATCATTCACCCGTCCCGACGGCGGTGGGCGACGGTGACTCCGACGGAAGCGTGTACTTGACGCCGTCGAACAGCTGGTGGGCGCGCGGGTCGCCGGCGTTGTGCTCTTCGTGACACGCCTGGCAGTTCGCCACCAGATGGCAGTTGAAGCAGGTGCCGGTGCCGACGCGCTCGGCCACCTTGGGATGCGAGCCGACGTAGTCCGCCGGATGCGGCATCTTCACTTCGTGGCAGGTCTCGCAGTACTCCTCGGTGTCGTGGCACTGGCCGCAGTCCTGCCTGCCGGTCGCGTTGACACGGTCGCCGTGCTGCGAGATCCAGGCGTCGTCGTGCGGCATGTCGATGCCGTTGTGGCACTTGGAGCACGCGTTCTTCTTCACGTGACACGCGCTGCAGGTGGAGAGGATGCCGATGGACCCGTGGTTGTCGATCCACGTGGGGGTCTCGTGCGACGCGGGTACGGCGCCGTAGTCCCGCTTCGTGTGGCAGATGTCACAGCGAGACGACGCCACCTGACCGCCGGCGGTCGTGTACTGGTTGTTGTGGCACAGGAGGCACTGGTCCATGGACGGGTAGGTGCGGGACCCCGGCGGCACCGCGTCCCCGTGCGCCTGCGTGGAGTGGCAGCGCATGCAGAGGAAGCCGGCGTCGATGAGGTGCCTGTGCTGGACCCTGATGCCGTTCTTCGACACCGGGTTGTAGAGGATGTCGTTGCCGTGACAGCGGCGACACGACTGATTCAGCACAGCGCCGAGGATGGGCTTTTCGTAGTCGCCCGTGAGTTCATGGATCGGCTGCTGGAGCGCCTCGAGCTTCGCGGAGAGGAAGAAGAGCGGACCCGGCTTGGTGTGGCACTGCTCGCAGTTCACGCCGTCGTGGGCCGACAGGCGCCACTCGTCCACGTAGGGGACGTGGCTCTTGCACGCGGCGCAGAACTGCGGCGTGGACGACGCGGCGAGCGCTACGCCGATGCCGATGACGACGATCGTGAGGACGATCGCCCCGACCGTGACGCCGCGTTTTGTGAGTCGAAAGCGCAAGTGGCAGGCCTCAGAGGTTCACGGGACTGGGTCGCCGGTTGTGGACGGCGCGCCGGTGGCACAGCGTGCACTGGAAACCGTTGTCGTGACGCTTGGCGATGTTGTGGCAGCGCTCGCACGTGGCCTTGCTTGGCGTCCTCTGCTGCGCGTGGTACCGGCCGCTGTGGCACGTGCGGCAACTCTTGACCGACCTGCTCACGGCGCTGGCGTGCAGCTTCTGCTTGTGGCAGCCGCTGCACACGAAATTCCTGGTGACCGACGAGGAGTGCTGCGCCGGCCGGCCGCCGGTGCCCTTGTGGCAACTGGCGCACCTGCTGGTCGCGACCCGCTTGCCGGCGTGCCGCATGGAGTGGCAGGAGCCGCAGTTCTTGAAGCCGGGGCTGGTGGCCTGGTACACGTGGAACGCGGTCGCGGTCGCATGGCACGACGTGCAGGCGACCTTGCCGGCGTGCTTCTGCGGCGACGAGTGGCAGGCGCCGCACTGGGTGAATCCGGGGGCCGTGCCCTGGTGATGCGGGCTGGAACCCGGATTGCCGATGTTCACACTCGTGGGGTGGCAAGCCAGGCACGCGCTCGTCGACCCGAGGTGAGGGTTGGCGCCGTGGGTCGAGGGGTCGATGTACTGCTTCTGGATCGCGTTCCACAGGTGGCACTCCTGGCTGCAGGCGGAACTCGGCGTGGACAGCGTCGACGTGTCCTGGCCGGGCGCGTGGCACGACCAGCAGGTCAGGCCCGGATAGCTCTGGAAGCCCCCGTGGCAGGCGGTGCACGTCGCGTCGGTAGGGGTGCCCAGGTCGTGGCAGGAGCACCCAAGGGCGCCGTCGTGCGCCCACTCGGAGTATGCGGACGCCGGCGGAGCCGAGAGCGCCAGCGCCAGGACGACTGCCGCGAGCAACGCCACGGTCACCGCGACCGCCGGTACGGCCCTTCGGAGCTGACCTTTCACCGAACTCACCTCCCCGCCACCGGACCGGCGACGTGTTGCAGCCACTCTGTCACTCACTCTCGCCATGGTCAGTCGAACACCGACCAGATGATGAACGCCGTCATCATGAGCGCGCTCACACCGGCGATGAGGGTGATGGTCCACCACACCACGTCGGCGGCGTAGGTCTTCCAGGTGATCCTTCTCTCGATGAGGACCTCGTCCAGCGTGCCCTCGCGCACTCTGCGCGCGTACTCCAGCGGACGCTCGGCCTTGTAGTGGTCGACCGGCAAGCTGCCCGTGAAGATGACCTTGTCCAGCGGGAAGCTCTCGGGCTTGAGATGCGCACTGAAGAAGTGGACGAAGATGAAGATGACGCCCATGGCGAGCAGCGCCTCGTTGGAATGGATGACCAGCGCGACGTTGAGCCAGTAGCCGGGAAGGACTTTCGTGAACTCCAGGGGGAACCACATCATGAAGCCCGTCATGCCGATGATGACCGTGCCTGCTACCAGGGAGAGGTAGTCGAACTTCTCCCAGTAGGTGTAGCGGTCGAACTGCGGCTTGGGGCCCCGGCCGAAGAACCAGGCGAACATGCCGATGACGTCCTGCAGGTCCTTGCCGTTGAAGAAGAGCGGGATGCGGCTCTTCAGCTTGCCGCGCGCCTTGAGCACCATGATGACCATGACGAGCATCTCGGCGGTCCAGTAGAAGACCGTGACGATGGCGGCGATGCGGTGATACACGCCCGCGGCGGTGACGCCGCCGAACAGGTCCATGAACCACTGCGCCCACGCGGTGTCCTTGTACTTGAGCGGCATGCCCGTGAACACGAGCACCGTGAAGCTGCAGAAGACGAGGAAGTGCATCCAGCGGTGGAAGACGTTGAACCGCCGGTACTCGATGCGCGTGCGCACCTGCTTCTTCGGGCGCACGACCTCGGTTGTCGGCTGCTCAGTGATGGTTTCGCTTGTAGAGGCCATCTTTGAACCCCCGATAGATGTACAAGCCGGAGTGCACGAACCCGAACGTGAAGACGACGGCGATCAGCAGGACGTACGCCATGTAGAAGGTCCAGACGAGGAACGAGGAGCTGGGGCTCTTCGGATTGACGTGGACCATGAACTGGACGAAATTGTCGTTGGCGCCGGGGTGGCACTCGCCGCAGGTCTGGATGAGATTGGCCTCGTTGACCGAGCTGTTGGGATCGGACGGCGCCAGGATGCGGTGACCGCCGTGGCAGTCGGTGCAGACGGCGGTCTGGATCTCGCCGAGATAGAAGGCCTTGCCGTGATAGCTGTCGAGGTAGGTCTCGAGGGCGTCGGCGTGGCAGTTGGCGCACAGGGTGTCGATCTGCGCGCGGAACTCCTGCGACTCGGGCGGCATGATGTTGTGCGCCTCGTGGCAGTCGGCGCACACGGGAGCCTCGCCGCTCGACTCACCGAACACCAGGTTGCCGTGGAACGAGCCCCGGTACATCTCGAAGACGTCCGCGTGGCACTCGCGACAGGCGCCGATCTTGGCGGTCGCCAGCCAGTTCTGCGTCTGCTCGGCGTCGTGCGGGCCGGACGTGAAGCCGAGGTGGCAACTGGTGCAAGCAAGCTTGCCGTGTCGTGACTGCTCGTAGATCGCGCGATCGACGTAGATGGTCTTCTGCACGCCCTTGACGTCGATGGTCTCGCCCTTGACGTCCGCCGATCCGTGGCACTTGAAGCACTCGTCGTTGGTCGGCGCGTTGAGGGCGTTGGTGGCGGTCGCGGGAGTGGCGGCGGCCGTGCCGGCGAAGCCGAACGCGGCCGCGCAGAGCGCGACGAGCAGCAGCGGCATGAGGCGAAGGCGCGTCACGGGACCTTCACTCCCTCGGCCTCATGGCAGCGGTCGCACATGCTCTGCGGATGGCAGACCATGCAGGCGTCGCCGCTCTTGTCGGCGATGGGCCCATGGGTCTGGATCCAGTCGTCGGGATGCCGCACGCGGTGGCACTGCTCGCAGAACGTGTCGGGGTCGTGGCAGCCGGTGCAGCCGAGCGGGTCCTCCTCGGCGGTGGTGCCGTGCGTGTAGCGCCAGGTGCCGGAGAAGTGGTCGGGCGTCGGCTTGGCGTGGCAGGGATCGCAGAACGCGGCCTTGCTGTGGTGACAGCGCAGGCAGGATTCGGGGTCGGCCAGCGCCTGCTTGCCGTGCGTCTCGATGTACTCCTTGGGATGGACGTCCTTGGCCTGCGGCTCGAGATGGCAGAAGTCGCACTGGTCGGACTGGGCGGTCTGCTCGTGGCACATGGAGCACACGGACATGGAGACCTCGGTGCCCGTGTTGCCCGGCTTGGGATGCGCCACCTGGTTGTGACAATCGGCGCAGGTGAGGTCGCGCAGGTCGACGTGCGCCTCGTGCGGCATGCGGACCACGTCGTTCTGCGAGGGGATGTTGTCCGTGTCGTGGCATTGCAGACAGTTCGCGCTGGTCGGGCGGGCGCCTCTGTTGGCGACCTGCGGGACGTTGAGATAGTCGGCCCAGATGTTCAGCCATTCGCGCGTGCGCCACTTGACGGCGTTGGCGGCGCCCGGCGGCACGTGGCACTCGGTGCACGAGACCATGGAGTGCGGCGAGCGCTCCCAGGACTGGCCCGCGGCGCGCGTGGCCTTGCACGAAGAGCAGTACGCGGGAGTGTCGGTGGCCCACACCGGGATGACCACGACGACGGCCACGACGACGACGAACGCGACGACGACGAGAGTGGCGAACCACGTGGTCCGATACCACGGACGCGGTCCGGGCTGATAACGATGCCGCTGGCGACCTTCGGTCACGCTCCCGTTTCCCCTCAGCTCCCTGACACTGACACGACCGCCTGACCTCGAGTCCCCACTCTGAGGCCGGGCGCGCTCGATTGTACCATCCCGGGTATCCGCTCGCGAGCACAATCACAAGCTCGCCCAAGCCTGGCGAAGGCCGAGTGCAGACCCTTCCTACCCGATGACGGTCGCCAGCACAACGATGGCGCCGTACAGAAGCCCCACGGCACCGTTCACCGACATGAAGCCCATGCCGACCTCCCGCAGGCCCCGCCGGGCGATGTCCACGTGCGGCCAGGCGAGCAGTGCGGCCACGGCGATGAGGCCGGCCCAGTAGATCCAGTCCAGGCCGGCCAGCGCGCCGACGGCGGCCAGCAGCGCGATCGTGAGCACGTGCGAGAGCGCGGCCACGGCCACGGAGCCGCGCTCACCGATCGTCACCGGCAGCGAATGCAGGCCTTGGGCGCGGTCGAACTCGAGGTCGAACACGGCGTACAGCACGTCGAAGCCGCCGACCCAGAGTCCGACGGCGAAGAAGAGGAGCCAGGCCTCGAGCGACACCGCGCCGGTGACGGCGACCCAGGCGGCGGCAGGCGCGAGCCCCAGGGTGAGACCCAGGAAGTAGTGACAGAACCACGTGAAGCGTTTGGTGTACGGATACAGGACGAAGGCCGCCAGCGGGATCGGCCACAGGTACCGGCACGGCTCCGAGAGGTTGAAGGCGGCCACCACGAGCAGAGCGACGGAGACGATGGTGAAGACCACGACTTCCCGCCGGCCGAGGCGCCCCGCGGGCAGCTCGCGCTCCGCGGTGCGCGGATTGCGCGCGTCGATGCCGGCGTCGATGAGGCGGTTGAGCGCCATGGCGGCGCTGCGCGCCCCGACCATGGCCAGCGTGATCCAGACGAGCTGGCTCAGTGTGGGCCAGCCGCCGGCGGCAAGGAAGGCGCCGGCGTAGGCGAACGGGAGCGCGTAGACGCTGTGCTCGATCTTGACCAGCCGCGCGAAGAGCGCCGGGCGTGAGCCGGCGCGGGCGCCGCCTGAGGGCGACACGCCCGCGGTCAGGCGCCGGTCCCGGCGCCTTCGTCGGCCGGCGTCTCGGCGGCCGGCGTCTCGGCGGCCTCGGGCGCGCCGGCGACTGCAGCGACGGCCGCCGGCTTGGGCTCGGTGCCGAAGGAGGAGAGCACGAACGAGCCGACGGCGACGATCACGGCGAAGAGGCCGACGACGAAGAGGACGGTGTAGACGATGAGGTCGGTCGGCCTCGCGGTGCCGAGGTAGGCGCTGATCGTCCAGCAGACGATCGCGATGGCCCAGTTCACCAGCGAGAGGACGAGCAGATGGCGATGGATGTTGCCGTGGAACACAGTCGCCTCCTCAGGCCGTCGCCGGCATCTTCATGAACGCGCACAAGTGTAGAAGCGCGCCGCCCCGGCGTAAAGCGATGGGCGGCGCGGGCCGGCGCGCGAAGCCGCCCCGGCCTCTACGAGAACGGCAGCCCGAACTCCTTCCAGCGCTCGTTCACCCGGCGGACCACGGCCGGGTCCATGGCGAGCTCGTCCGGCCACTCGCGGCCGTGGCCTTCGTCTGGCCAGGTCCTGGTCGCGTCGATGCCCATCTTGGCGCCGTAGCGGGCGTACGGGCTCGAGTGGTCGAGCACATCCAGGGGTCCGCGCATGATGACGGTGTCGCGCTCGGGGTCGACGTTGTTGAACACCCGCCACGTGACTTCGCTGTAGTCGTGCACGTCGACGTGCTCGTCCACGACGACCACGAACTTGGTGAACATCATCTGCCCCATGCCCCACACGGCGCTCATGATCTTGCGCGCGTGGCCCGGGTACTCCTTGCGGATGCTGATGATCGCGCAGTCGTGGAAGACGCCCTCGATCGGCAGGTCCATGTCGACGATCTCGGGCTGGACCAGCTGCAGCAGCGGCAGGAAGAGGCGCTCGGTGGCCTTGCCGAGGTAGGCGTCCTCCATCGGCGGCCTACCGACGATGGTGGCCGGGTAGATGGGGTCGCGGCGGTGGCACATGGCCGTGAGGTGGAACACCGGGTACTGGTCCGCCAGGGAGTAGTAGCCGGTGTGGTCGCCGAACGGCCCCTCGAGCCGCGTCTCGCCCTTCTCCACGTAGCCCTCGAGGACGATCTCGGCGTCGGACGGGACCTGGAGGTCGACCGTCGAGCACGGCGCCATGTCGATGGGCTCGCCGCGCAGGAAGCCGGCGAACATGAACTCGCTGATGCCCGGCGGGAGCGGCGCCGTGGCCGCGTACGTGACCGCCGGATCGGTGCCCAGGGCGACCGCCACCTCCATGCGGTCGCCCGCCTCGCGGAAATTGGCGGCGCCGTCGTGATGAACGTGGATGTGCATGCCGGTCGTCTGGCCGTCGAAGACCTGCAGGCGGTACATACCGGCGTTCTGGCGACCTTGCTGATCCTTCGTGACCACGATCGGCAGGGTGATGAAGGGTCCGCCGTCGCCGGGCCACGTGGTGAGCACCGGCAGGCGCGCGAGGTCCGGCGGGTCGACGACGACCTCGCGCCAGGCGGCCTTCTTGCCGTACCGCGGCCCGTAGGAGGCCAGTTCCTTGAGCTGGCCGAGCGCCTTGACCTTGCCGACGAGGCCGCTCGGCACCTGCAGCTCGAGCAGGCCGCCGATGCGCTTGGCGATGTCGTCCAGCGGCGCGCCCAGCGCCAGCTCCAGGCGGCGGTACGAGCCGAGCTGGTTCATGAGGACCGGCACGGCGGGCTGCCCTGCCGGTCGCTTGGGCTGCTCGAACAGCACGGCCGGCCCATGCGCCTTGCTGGCGCGGTCGGCGATCTCCGCCATCTCCAGATACGGGTCGACCTCGGGACGCACGCGGGCGAGCTCGCCCTCGCGGTCCAGCAGACTGATGAAGGCACGCAGGTCCACGGTCACCTCCCGGCGACGGCGTCGAGCTCGCGCAGAAGCGGCTCGGGATCGGTCAGGGTGAGCCGGGCGGCCGCCTCGCGCACCGCTGCCGGCACGTCCGCCGGCGGCGAGACGTGGAAGCCGGCCTCGACGGCGTCGAAGAGCGTCGCCACCGACGCCGGGGCGGCGCCGGCGTGCTGCGCGACGAGCCCAGCCGTGGCGTACGCCCACAGGGCGTCGTCGGCGGCGAACGGCGCGCCGGCGTCGCGCAGGTACGAGCACGCCGCCATCAGGCGGGCGAGCAGGCCGACGGCGTCCGCGTCACCGCGCGCGGCGATGCCTCGCAGGCCGCGCGCGTAGTAGCAGTCCCCGGCGAGCAGCCGGGTTTCCAGGTCGTCGGCCGCGAGCGCCAGCGCGCGGCTCTCGCGGTAGTGCAGCAGGTACCCCTCGTAGATGAGCTCGACATCGGTGGCGAACGCCTCGTCGGCGCCGGCGTCGAGCTCCACGTACAGCGAGCCCCAGCGCGGCTCGGGCGCGACGGCCGGCGCCGGGCCGAAGGCCTCCCCGGCCGCCGCGAGCGCCGCGGCCACGCCGGCGGCGAGTTCCATGGCTACTCTTGCTCCTTGTCCAGATAGAAGGACAGCGACATGAGCTCGCTGGAGAGGTCGACCTGGCGGACCAGCACGCCCTCGGGGGCGTGCACCTTGAGCGGAGCGAAGTTGAGGATCGCCTTGACCCCGGCCGCCCCCAGACGCCGCACCGTGTTCTCGGCCTCGCCGGCCGGCACGGTGATCATGGCGATGTCGACGCGCTCTCTTCGGCAGAACTCGTCCAGCTCGTGCACGCTGCGCACGCGGCTGTCCTCCCCGGTCCCGAAGCGGGCGCCGATGACACTCGCGGAGCTGTCGAACATCCCCACGAGACGGAAGCCCTGCTCGGTGAACCCGCGGTAGCGCGCCAGCGCCGTGCCGAGCAGACCGGCGCCGACGATGACCACGTTCCAGGTATGGTCGAGCCCCAGGCAGCGCGTGATCTCGTCGACCAGCACCGGCACTTCGTAGCCCACGCCGCGCGTGCCGAACTCACCGAAGTACGAGAAGTCCTTGCGGATCTGCGCCGCGT
This sequence comes from uncultured Thermoleophilia bacterium, assembly GCA_903927755.1. Lineage (GTDB taxonomy): Bacteria > Actinomycetota > Thermoleophilia > UBA2241 > UBA2241 > CAIXSE01. The sequence goes on from CAIYOD010000177.1 coordinate 15,010, forward strand.
TGAGGTCGATCATCTCCGCGAGGTCCTTGGACGAGACCCGCTCGACGCCGCGCGCCCTGAGCTCGCGAAGCTTGCGCAGGTACAGCGCGAGCCGCGGGACGGTGACGCTCGGTACGTCGTTCTTGTCGACGCCGCGCACCGTCAGGCCCCCGCTCCGGCGAACCAGTCGCTCGCGGCCGCCGCGGCCTTCTCGAGGTCCGCCTCGGTGAGCGCCAGCGAGATCATCGCCGCCTCGAACTGCGACGGCGCGAGGTAGACGCCGGCCTCCAGCATGTGCCGCCAGTAAGCGGCGTAGGCGGCGGTGTCGGCCGCCTTGGCGTCGGCGAAGCTGTGCACCGGGCCCTCGCAGAAGAACATCGTGAGCATGGGCCCGACCCGGTTGATGGTGACGGCGCGGCCCGCGGCATCGGCGGCCGCGCGCAGGCTCGCCTCGACGCGGGCGCCGGCGGCCTCGAGCTGCTCGTACACGCCCGGCTCCGAGAGCACCCGCAGGGTGGCCGCGCCGGCGGCCATCGCGAGCGGGTTCCCGGAGAGCGTGCCGGCCTGATAGGTCGAGCCGAGCGGCGCCACGGTCTCCATGATGTCGCGGCGGCCGCCGAACGCGCCGACCGGCAGGCCGCCACCGATGATCTTGCCGAGCGTCGTGAGGTCGGGCATGACGTCGTAGCGCTCCTGGGCGCCTCCCCAGCCGACGCGGAAGCCGGTGATGACCTCGTCGAAGATGAGCACGGCGCCATGCCTGGTGCACAGCTCGCGGCAGGCCTCGAGGAAGCCCGGCTGCGGCGGCACGACGCCCATGTTGCCGGCGACCGGCTCGACGATGAGCGCGGCGATCTCCTCGCCGCGCTCCTCGAACAGCTCGGTCAGCGCGGCGACGTCGTTGTACTCGACCAGCAGCGTGTCGGCCGTCGTGCCCTTGGTGACGCCCGGGCTGTCGGGCAGCGCGAGCGTGAGCACGCCGCTGCCGGCGGCGGCCAGGAAGCCGTCCGAGTGGCCGTGATAGCAGCCGATGAACTTGACGATCTTCTCGCGGCCGGTGAAGCCGCGGGCGACGCGCACGGCGCTCATCGTCGCCTCGGTGCCCGAGTTGACCATGCGCACGAGCTCGACCGAGGGGACCGCCTCGCACACCAGGCGCGCCAGCTCGACCTCGAGCTCCGTGGGCGCGCCGTAGCTGGTGCCCTTGTCGACCTGCTCCTTGAGGCGGCCGACGACCTCGGGGTGTCCCCACCCGAGGATCATGGGGCCCCACGACGAGACGAAGTCGACGAACTCGTTGCCGTCGGCGTCCCAGATGTGAGAGCGCTCCGCGCGCGAGATGAACAAGGGGTGCGGCATACCGACACCCTTCATGGCGCGGACGGGCGAGTTGACCCCTCCGGGGATGTACTGCAGCGCTTCCTCGAAGAGGCGCGCGGACGTCTCGGTGTTCACTCGGGTCCTCCCTGCGAGTGCTGAGCGACAGCAAAACTGGCACTATACTACCCGCCGCCGGGCGGCCTGTGCCTCGGTACACAATCTACCCGAAATGGCAGGAAAGGCAGGCATGACGCGGCCCGCGCCGAACGGCGGCACGAGAGGAGCCCCGGCCCGAGGAGCATGCCATGCCAGCCACCATCCGCCACGCCGGCCCCGGAGACGAGGCCGCCGTCGTCCGCCTTGTCGAGGAGATGGCCGAAGGCGAGGGCGACGCGTCGGCGATCGACGAGCACTACGTGCGGCACTTCCTGGCGTCGCCGGTCAGCGGCGTGTTGCTGGCCCACGACGGCGCCGACGCGGTCGGGCTCCTGAGCTACGCGCTGGTGCCGGGCCTCTTCCACACCGCGGACTCCGGGCTCATCGAGTTGCTCGTCGTGACCGGCTCCCGGCGCGGCGAGGGCATCGGGCGCCGGCTCGTCGAGACGGCCCTGCGCGTGTTCCGGGATGCCGGCTGCGCCGAGGCTTCCGTGAGCACCGGCAGCGAGAACGAGGCGGCGCAGCGGCTGTACGCCGACGCCGGTCTGACGGAAGCGTCGGTGCTGCTCGAGACGCACTTCGCCGAGTCATGAGCCCGGGCGATCGCTCGGACCTGCGCGCGGCGACCCGGGACGACGAGCCGTTCATCGCGGCGATGCTGGCGGAGGCCGCAAGCTGGGAACGCGGCCCGGGTGAGCCCCCGTGCCCGCTCGACGACCTCCTGGCGATCCCGGAGATCGCCGACTACGTCGAGGGCTGGGGTCGAGACGGGGACGGCGGCGTCATCGCCGAGACCGGCGGCGCGCCCGCCGGCGCCTGCTGGTTCCGTCGCTTCACCTTCGAGCACCCGGGCTACGGATTCATCAGCGCCGACTTGCCCGGGCTGGGCATGGGCGTCTCACCGGAGTTCCGGGGTCGAGGGCTCGGGAGGGCGCTGCTCGCGGCGACGGTGGAGCTGGCCCGCGAGCAGGGGGTGGCCGCGCTCGGCCTGAGCGTGTCGGAGCGGAACGAGGTCGCCCGCCGCCTCTACGAGCGGGCGGGCTTCACCGTCGTCGGACGCGAGGGGGACGGACTCACCATGCGGCTGGAGCTCGCAGAGGGCGCAGAGCAACCCTAAGTCTTGACTTGAGGGTGAGCGTCGAGCCTGGGAAGCTCGCCATCGGGGCGAGCCGCGCCGGGAGGCGTCAGCCGACGCCCGGCGCGCACCAGCCCTTGGGCACGTAGGCGCAGTAGGGCTCCTCGGCCATGTAGTCGCCGGTCGCCTCGTAGGCCCGCGCGCGACAGCCGCCGCAGACCTTCTTGAACTCGCAGACGCCGCACTTGCCCTTGAGGCCGTCGAAGTCGCGGAGCTCGTTGAACAGCGGCGAGTCGCGCCACACCTCGGGGAAGGTCTGCTTGCGGACGTCGCCGGCGACCTTGTCGAAGTAGCCGCAGCCCTGCACCTCGCCGATGTGGCTGATGAAGCAGAAGCCGATGCCGGCGAGGCAGCCCCGACTCAGCGTGTTCATGCCGCCGTGGCTGTGCGGGTGCACCTCGAGCTTGCGGCCCTGCGCCTTGGCGCGCTGCCGCATGACGCGCCAGTAGTGCGGCACGTCGGTGGGCTTCATGAACAGGTCGCTCTCCTGCTGCGCGTCGTACATCCACTCCAGCGCCTTCTCGTACTCGTTCGGCGGAAGCTCCTGCTCCTCGAGCTCCTTGCCGCGCCCGGTGGGCACCAGCATGAAGGGGTGAAAGCTCACGGCGCCGAGGTCGTCGGCGAGCTGCAGCAGGGCCGGCAGGTAGTGCACGTTGAGCTTGGTGATGGTGCTGTTGATCTGCACCTCGACGCCCGCGTCCAGGCAGTTGCGGATGCCGCGCAGGGCGCCGTCGTAGGCGCCGGGCACGCCACGGAACTCGTCATGCTCCGCGGCGTTGGGAAAGTCGATGGAGATGCTCACGCGGGCGATGCCGACGTCGTGCATGCGCTGCGCGACCTCGGGCGTGACCAGCGTGCCGTTCGGCGACATGACCGTGCGCAGGCCCTTGCCGATGGCGTACTCGGCGATGTCGAAGATGTCGGCGCGCATGAGCGGGTCGCCGCCGGTGAGGATGAGGATCGGGTTGGCGAACGAGGCGATCTGGTCGACGAGGGTGAACGCCTCCTCGGTGCTCAGCTCTCCCTCGTAGGGGCCGTGCACGGCGCTGGCCCGGCAGTGCACGCAGGCCAGATTGCAGCTTCGCGTGACCTCCCAGGCGATGACGCGCGGAGGTGCGACGCCGTCCCCGGCGTCGCCGGGCCGCGCGTTCATTCCCTGAGGGTTTTCAGCGTGAGGATGGTGCAAACCAGTTCCAGTGTGCCAGAGACGGGCGGGCGGCGCAACGCACGAATGGGTGCGCCGCCCGGCCCTCTCCTGCAGCCGCCCCATGCGGAGCGGACTGCCACCTTACCGTGGCCGGCCTGCGATGGCTACTGTGGGGCCGTTCGGCCCGCCACTCGATGGCTCCGGTCCGGCCGTCATCCGAGCCAGGTGGCGAGATCCTTGGCGTGGTAGGTGATGATGAGGTCGGCGCCGGCGCGCTTGATGCCGGTGATGGCCTCGAGCACGGCGCGCTGCTCGTCGAGCCAGCCGTTGGCGGCCGCGGCCTTGATCATCGCGTACTCGCCGCTCACGTTGTAGGCGGCGAGCGGGAACTTGGTCTCCTGCTTGACGGCGTGGATGACGTCGAGGAACGGGATCGCCGGCTTCACCATGATCATGTCGGCGCCCTCCTCGATGTCGAGCAGCGCCTCGCGTACGGCCTCTTCGCCGTTGGCCGGGTCCATCTGGTAGGTCTTGCGGTCGCCGAACGCCGGAGCGGATTCGGCCGCCTCGCGGAAGGGCCCGTAGAAGGCCGAGGCGAACTTGCTCGAGTAGGACAGCAGGATCGTGTCGGTGAGGCCCTCATCGTCGAGCGCGTTGCGGATGGCGGCCACGCGGCCGTCCATCATGTCGCTCGGAGCGACCATGTCGGCGCCGCTCTCCGCGTGCGTCACAGCCATCTTCGAGAGCAACTCCAGCGTGACGTCGTTGAGCACCTCACCGTCCTGCACCACGCCGCAATGACCGTGGTCCGTGTACTCGCAGAGGCACACGTCCGTGATGATCACGAGGTCCGGGAACTCGTCCTTGATCGCGCGGACGGCCATCTGCACGATGCCCTCATGGTCGTAGGCGCCCGTCGCGGCGGGATCCTTGTGCGCGGGGATGCCGAACAGCAGGATCGCCTTGATGCCGAGCTTGACGATCTCGCGCACCTCAGGGATCACGTTGCCGATGGACAACTGGTAGCAGCCGGGCATCGACGAGATGGGGTTCTTGATGTTCTCGCCGGCGATGACGAACAGCGGGTAGACCAGGTCGTCGAGCTGGAGCTTCGTCTCGCGCACCAGGTCCCGGATCGCGGGGGTGCGCCGCAGACGCCTCATGCGGTAGCTGGGGTAGTACATGTGGTGGTGTCCTTTCTTTGCGCGGGGCCCGGGCGCGGCCCGCATACGGTCGTCAATCTTCGCGCCCGGGCGCGACGAAGACAAGCGGCCGGCGGCGTTGGACGGGGAGGCGCGAGACGGCAGGGGTGCGGGACGGCGCGGGGCGGCGCCTCAGGCGCCGCGCTTGTCCGCCGCCAGCTCCAGCGCCGCCTTGACCACGCTCGCGCAGGAGTCACGGTCGCGCAGCGAACAGTGCAGCACCGGCGTCCCGGCATCGAGACCGAGGGCCTTGGCGACCTGCTTGGACGTCATCTCGTCGCCGGTCATCGACATGTAGGTGGCGACGACGTACGGGACCTTGCCGAGCCCCTTGACGAACTCGAGATCGGCGCGTGTGGACCTGAGGCTGTCGACATCGTTGGCGTTGGCCATCAGGATCCAGGCGGAGCTCTCGCCGGCGAGCCGGAGCCAGGCCTGCTCGGGGCAGTTCGACGCGGCCGTGAAGACGAGGACGTCCTCGGCCTGCTCCGTGCTTTCGATGTCCTCCTGTCCGCTTCTATGACCGTTTCCGTTGCCGTTGCCGTTGCCGCTGGCCGGAAGCTGGCCGGCCACCACGGGGATCTCTATCTCCTTCTCGTCGATGAGCTCGACGCGCAGCTGCCTGACGATGTTGGAGTCGGTGAGCGTGCTGATGAACACTTCGTTGTAGATGTCGATGGGTCCGCGGATGGCGACGCTCGTGCCCTTGCCGATGCTCTCGATCACCGGCTCGCTCACGTTGATCAGGCCGCTCGAGAACAGGCTGTAGATGACCTTGGCGCCGTGGAACCGGTCCAGGCCGCAGTCGCGCAGGATCGTGTTGATGTCGGCGCGCCCGTCGATGTGGACGACGACGCGCCACTCCTCCGCCGTCAGCGTGAGGCTGCCCTCGTCGTCCACGTGATCGCCGTAGGCGAGGTGCGGGACGCGCTCCAGCGAGCCGAGCTGCTCGAAGATGAGCTCCCACTCGTCGATGCGGCGGCAGCCCTCCATGATGACCGTCTCGACGCTCATCTCGACGAGGATGTCCTCCTCGGGAGGACTGTCGCCGGCGCCGAACTCGAACTCGCCGTCCGTCCAGCTGAAGAAGTTGAAGGCGGTGTCCTGGATCTGCTCGCGCACCGCCGTCTCGAGCGTCGCCCGGTCGAGGCGTCCCTGCTCCAGGAGGATGTTCCCGAGGCGCGACCCGTCCGGGGACTTCTTCTGCGCGGCGAGCGCCTGCTTGAGCTGCGCGTGACTGATGGCGCCGCTCTTGATGAGCCGCTCGCCGAGCGGCAGCAGCTGCGGCGAGGAGTAGGCGTAGGTGATCATCCCGTTGCTGAAGAAGACCTTGCCCGACTCCCCATCGCGACGGATGGTGAGCGCGCCGCTCTTGGCGCTCATCTTCACGAGCTGGAAGATGTTGGGGAGACTGAACTCCTGCAGGTTGCCCTGGAGAAGCACCGCCCTCCTTTCGCTGGTCGCAGGCTCGCGGACGGGCCGCGACGGTCAAGCGGTCCCGTAACCTACATCGGCAACGCGGCGGCCGACTTGAGAAGCCGGCCGCCTACGCGCGCCGGCCGGCCGCGCCGCGCGCGCCGACCTCGACCGCCTCGCCGAGAGCGTCGCCGGGCGCCGGTCCGTCCGGCAGGCAGACCGGCGCCTCGCAGCTGCCCTCTTCGACCAGCCCGCGATGCCGCAGGGCCAGCAGGGCGCCCGTGGCCGTCGCCAGGGCGGCGACGCCGCCGATGCCGATCGCCCAGCGCACGCCGAGCCCGCTCACCAGCAGGCCGGTGATCGGCCCGCCGATGGGCGTGCTGCCGAGGAAGACGATCGACCACAGAGCCATCACGCGGCCGCGCATCGCGTCCGCCGCGTTCAACTGCAGCAGGGCGTTCGTCGTGCTGATGAACAGCACACCGGCGCCACCCATGAGGACGAGCAGCGCGAGCCCGGCGTAGTAGCCGGGGACGAGCGCGAGCGCGATGGTGACCAGGCCGAAGGCGAAGGCGGCGCCGACGAGCAGGCGGCGCGAGGGCCTCCCCCGGCTCGCCATGAGCAGGGCGCCGGCGAGCGCCCCGACGCCCATGGCCGCCGAGAGGATGCCGTAGGAGCCACCGCCGCGGCCGAACACGCTCCTGGTCAGCAGCGGCAGCACGACCGAGTAGTTGTAGGCCAGCGTGCTGATGACGGCGAGCATGACCAGCGGGATGCGCAGCGCCGGCGTGCGCCAGGCGTAGCGGAGGCCGGCGCGGACCTGCCCGGGCTCGCGCGCGACCCGCTTGCCCCCCTTCAGCTCGCCGGTCCGCATGATCGCCAAGGCGCCGATGACGGCGATGAACGACACCGCGTTCAGGAAGAAGCAGGGTGCCACGCCGGCCCAGGCGATGAGCAGCGCGCCGATCGCCGGACCGATGATGCGCGACGAGTTGATCACGACCGAGTTGAGCCCGATGGCGTTGGCGATGTCGTCCGGCCCCACCATCTCGAACACGAAACTCTGCTGCGACGGGATGCCCAGCGCCATGGTGATGCCCGTGAGCCCGGTGAGCACCCAGATCATCCACACCGTCACGACATCCGTGACGACGAGGACGGCGAGCACCAGGGCAAGGATCCCGGCGGCGGACTGGGTCGCCATCAGAAGCTTGCGCTTGTCGACGCGGTCGGCGAGAGCCCCTCCCCAAGCGCCGAGGAAGAGCACCGGCCCGAACTGCAGGCCGACCGTGATCCCCAGGGCCACCGAGCTCCCCGTGAGGCTCAGCACCAGCCAGTTCTGGGCGACTCCCTGCATCCAGGTGCCGCTCATCGAGATCACCTGGCTGATGAAGAACAGGCGGAAGTTGTAGGTGTGGAGCGAGCGGAACGTGCGGCGCAGGAGCCGGGGGTCGGGGGCGGGGGAGGCGACGGTCATGGATCGAGTGTACCCGGCGGGTGGTCCCGCCGCCCTCGGACCCGGCTCCCGCGCCTGCCCCCCTCAGTCTGGGCGCGCGTACCTGGTCCGACTAGACACACGTCCCATGGCCAGGCGGGCGTGGGTGTCCAACCATGAGGGACGAGATGAGGCTGGCGGCCCGCCGCTTCTGTGGAGCGGCGGCGGGTCACCCGCCACGCCCGTCTCAGGCCTTCAGCAGGTAGACCTGCCCGGAGCGCACGACCTTGACGCGCACGCCTGAGGTCGTGACCGCCTTGCGCAGGCCGACGTTGAGGGAATTGGCCTTGCGACCCGACATCTCGACGAGGGCGGACTCGACCCCCGAGGCGACGAACTCCGCGACGATCTCCGCGTACACGCTGCCGCGCCTCCCGGCTTGTTTGGGCACCTCGGCGGGGACCAATCGATAGGGCTTCGCGGTGCGGGGCATGGATGGCACCTCCAGTCGGTCCGGACGCCGCTCCACGGGCAGCGGCAGGCCGAGTCTATGCCACTCGCGCGCGGGGAACACCACAGGCACCGCCGCACCCGGCGGACGACCGGGGAGCCCTTGACTGGCGTGGCCGGGCGACGAACGATGAGTGGATGACCGTGATGCCGCCGGCCCGACCCGACGGCCGCAGTGGAGGGGGAGCGATGAAGAAGCTCATCAACCGTCCGGAGGACGTCGTCCGGGAGGCGCTCGCCGGCATCGCCCTGGCGCACGCCGGCCGCCTGGTCGTCCACACCGACCCGCACTGGATCGCCCGCGCCGACGCGCCGGTCGCCGGCAAGGTGGCGATCGTGTCCGGCGGCGGCTCGGGGCACGAGCCGCTCCACGGCGGGTTCGTGGGCCCGGGCATGCTCGACGCGGCCTGCCCGGGCGAGGTCTTCACCTCGCCGACGCCGGACCAGATGCTGGCGGCGACGCAGGCCGTCGACGGCGGCGCCGGCACCCTGCACATCGTCAAGAACTACACCGGCGACGTCATGAACTTCGAGATGGCCGCCGACCTCGCCCGCGACGAAGGCCTCACCGTGGAGCAGGTCGTGATCGACGACGATGTCGCCGTCAAAGACAGCCTCTACACGGCAGGGCGCCGCGGCGTCGGCGCGACCGTCCTCGCGGAGAAGATCTGCGGCGCCGCGGCGGAGGAAGGCCGGCCGCTCGCAGAAGTGGCCGGCCTCTGCCGCACCGTCAACGAGCGCAGCCGCAGCATGGGCGTGGCGCTGACCTCGTGCACCACGCCCATGGCCGGCAAGCCCACGTTCGACCTCGGCGAGGACGAGATCGAGGTCGGCGTCGGCATCCACGGCGAGCCGGGACGCGAGCGGCGGCCGCAGGCCACGGCTCGCGAGCTCGTCGACACACTCGCCGGCGCCGTCGTCGAGGACCTCCCCTTCACGAGCGGCGACAAGGTGCTCGCCTTCGTCAACGGCATGGGCGGCACGCCGCTCATGGAACTGTACGTCGTCTACGCCGAACTGCACCGGTTCCTGGAGGAACGTGGCGTCGAGATCGCGCGCAACCTCGTCGGCTCCTACATGACCGCGCTGGACATGGCCGGCTGCTCGATCACACTGCTGCGGCTCGATGACGAACTGACGAGACTGTGGGACGCGCCCGTCGACACACCCGGCCTGCGGTGGGGCGCATGAGCGCCACGCCCGGCATGGTCGACGCAGCCTCCGCCGCCGCCTGGCTGCAGGCGTTCGCGGCCGAGGTCGCGACGCGGCGCGACGAGCTGACTGAGCTCGACGCCGCCATCGGCGACGCCGACCACGGCGTCAACATGGACCGCGGGATGCAGGCAGTCGCGGCCAAGCTGAGCGCCGCAGCGCAGGGCTCGGCGGAGGATGTCCCGTTGGGACCCTTCTTCAAGACCGTGGGCATGACGCTCGTATCCACCGTCGGTGGCGCGGCCGGGCCGCTGTACGGGACGTTCTTCCTCGAGATGGGCAAAGCGGCTGCGGAGGGGACGACCCTGACGGCGGCCGAGTGGGCCGGCGTGGTCAGCGCGGGCGTCGCCGGAGTGCAGATGCGCGGCAAGGCCGAGCCGGGTGACAAGACCATGGTGGACGCGCTGCTGCCGGCGGCGGCGGCGCTCCGTGCGGCCGCCGGCGCCGGCTCCGAGCTGCCGGTGGCGTGC
>CAIYOD010000178.1 GCA_903927755.1 uncultured Thermoleophilia bacterium
CTCGACCGCGGAACGGATCGCCGCCCTGCCCGGCTTCCTGCGCTACTACAATGGCTACCGACCGCATGGCGGCCTGGACGGCGACACACCGCTCGGCAGGCTCACCGGGTCAACAACCTCGTGATGCAGAACAGCTAGCGCGCGCGGCGCGCGTACCAGGTGAACTGCAGGCTGGTCGACGCGCCCTGGAAGCGGTCGTCCTCGCTCGTCCCGCCGGCCGGGAACAGCACGGCGAAGCGGTAGGTGCGGCTCTCTCTCGGCTTGAAGACGCCGAGCTTGACCAGCGGCATCTGACGCAGCGGGCCGGTGTAGACGAGCTGAGGCCGGCGGTTCGAGGAGAGGCGCTTGACGGTGAGCATGAGGCGATAGGAGAGGCGCCCGCCGTCCGTGCCCTGGGCTTCCACCAGTCTGGAGAGGCCCAGGTAGAAGCGGGCGCGGACCTTGCTCGCGTTGCCGATCTTCACGGTCCCGCTCGTGTGGTCGCCGGGAAGCATGCCCTGCATGCCGACGAGGGCGTCGCCGCCCCGGCTGTTCTTGATGCGGACGCGGCCGCTGCCCTGGAGTTGCTTGGCGGCGTCGTCGTTGCCCGGCCGGACCGCCGCGTAGGCGACGGTGCCGAGCAGGACCAGGACGACGACCGCTGCCGCTGCCACAGCGAAGCCGCGGCGGCCATAGCGGCCGCCTCTGCCCCTCGGGGTCTGTGCGCGCATGTCGCTCGTGCTCTCTCCCTCATCGGGTCCGCGCCGGGAGCCCGCCCCTCGCGAAGCGCCCATCTTCTCACGCCCGTGACGGGCGCTTTGGTGAATATCGGCACGCCGCACGATTTCCGTAGTCTTCTCTGACAATAGACCGCCGCCTCGCCGGCTGAGCACGCCGGCGAGGCGGACGTTGATCGACCATGTGCGCCGGGCCGCGTGGGCCCGGCCCGGGCGGCGGGGTCAGCCGGTCGCCGCCGCCGCCCGGTCGAGCGCGATGGAGACGGGGGAGCCGGCGAGGTGGGCGCCGGACCCCGTCCCGCGGTCCGCCGGGCACGCGTACGTACCGCGGCATCGTCGAACCGTCTGCGAGGTTCATCGGATGCGTGCTTCCCGCGACCCATGAGGAATCGCAGCAGACCTCGGCGGAAGCGCGCTCACGACGGTGGAGGACTGTGGCGAGCCTGAGACACGCGGTCTCGACCGCGCAGGGATGCCGGAGGCTCAGCTGCCGCCGGCGTCCGTCACCTCGAGCGGGATCTCGTAGCGGTAGTAGTTCGAGATCCCCGCGACGGTGAGCGTGAGCACCACCCGCGGATAGTAGCTGCGGCCGAGCTCGAAGCGCTTGCGCGCCCGGATGCCCACATTGAACTGATACTTGCGGTTCGCCGCCAGCACCACGGTCTGGACGGCCCCTGTGGTCTGCCCGAACGGCGTGAGCTCGGGACCGACGATCAGGTCCTCACCGGAAGTCGGATCGGGCAGCTCGCTGAGCGTCACGGTGATCTGCGTCACGGCGGGGTCTGGGAACACGGCAGGAGTCTTGATCGAAAAGACCCTGATGAAGTCCACCGTGATCTTCTTGTCGGGGAAGTCGCCCATGTCGACCACGATGCCCTCGTCCTGACCGGTGGCCGCCGGAGGGCCCCACACGCCGTTCACGCCGCGACGTCTCGCGTAGCCGGTCTGTACGTCGGGATCGGTGGTCTGGGAGTAGACGTGCAGCCAGTTGCTCGCCCGGTCCGCCGAGGCGGTGACCGTGCTCTGACTGGTCGTCGTGTAGGAAGCGCCGGAGGCGGCCGTGCCGCCCAGGGAGACGACCAGCGCGGCGGCCACGACGAGGAGCCCGAGAGACGCCGCGATCCAGACCCTGCGGTTCACGCCCTGCCCCGCGCGTCGTGTGGCACGCCGTCGTCCTCGATCTTGCGGGCGACCACCTCACCGGCCTCCGCCCACAACGACCACAGGAGAGAGAGGGCGATCAGGACCGCCGGGATGCCGATGAGCGCGATGCGCACGGTGCGCATGCTGAGCGCCGCCAGCACGTAGCCGAGCAGCGGCACCTGGAACACGTACCGCGCCTGCTGCGGCTCGTTGAGCGTGATCGGGTTCCACGGGTCCGCGGTCTCGTTGAAGTCGCCCTTGGTGCGGAACGCCTTCCCGCCGTTCGGGCCTGCCTCCACCGCGATGATGCGGTGCGTCACGGCGGATGACGAGCCGGGCGGATCGAAGGTGATGATGTCGCCGGTCCGGAGTTGCTCCACGGGGGTGATCCGCGAGTAGATGACCGCCCCCTTCGCGATGGCGCCCGTCATCGAGCCGCCGGTGATGACGTACCGCTGCAGGCCCAGCAGGCTCGGCAGGAGGATCGCGGCCACGACGAAGACCAGCGCCGCGATGCAGAGCGCGGTGACCACCCTGCCCAGGTGGCGCTTCACTGGGTCACCCCCGCGAACTGAAGCGGGAGCGTCATCGAGGCCCCCTGGAGCGCCGGGTTGGCGGCTGTGGTCGGGTAGGTCAGGCGCACGAGGTAGGTGCGGGAGGCGCCCGGAGCGATCGTGCCGAGCGTCAGGGACGCCGGCATGAGGTCGACCCTGTTGTTGTAGAGCGGGGTCGCCACTCCGGTCTGCTGGATGAGCAAGACGAGCGTCCTCGACAGCCCGGGGCTGGCCGGGTTGTCGACGACGGCGCCCTTGTTCAGCGTGTAGAGACCCGTGAGCGTGCCCGTGCCGCCGATCGTGACGGTGCCTTCTTGGCTCATGCCCGGCCGCAGGTTGGCCGCGTCCACGATGACCACGCCCGCCTTCGAGTTGGTGTGAGAGAGCGAGCCGGCGGTGAAGACGTTCGCCGGGTTGGCGCTCCCGGCCGTGAAGCTCGCGTCCGAGAACACCAGCGACTGGAGCGCCACCGCGAGCAGCGCCAGCACGACCAGCGAGAGGAGGGCCTTGCCGGCCTTCGTCCTCGTCAGGTGCTTGGCGGTCACGTGGCGCTCCTTGGGTGAGAGTCTCGGGGAGTGAAGAAGGGGGCGGGGCTGGGCCGTTGGCCCGGCCCCGCCCCTTGGGGATCAAATCGAAGATCGTCCGATTACTGCGCGGCGCTCCAAGTGAAGTCGATGGTGGCGGACTTGCCCATCATCGTGTTCTCAGCGCCAGCGTCGCCATTGGGGAACGTGACACGGAAGAGGTAGGCGTGCGTTGCGCCGCCGGCCCACGGAGTACCGCTCGTGAGGTTGAGAGAAGTGAAGCCGGAGAGGGTGTCGTCGTAGATGGGAGTCGAGCCGCCGTCCTCATAGACCTTGAGATTGAGATAACCGGCGAAGGCGGTGCTGTAGTCGGCCCGGGCGGTGTCCATGACGCCAGCCAGCTTGAACGTGCCAGGGATACTACCGGTGTTGCCAATGGTCGCGGAGCCCTCGATGTACTCCCCAGGCTTCATGTTCAGGGCGGTGAGGATGGCGCCCGACTGGGTATTCGAGATGCCCAGGGAGCCTGACGTGAACATGTTGCCGGGGTTGGCCGAAGTGGCCGTGAAGCTGGCGCTCGACGCGACCAGAGCAGTGGCGGTCAGCACCAGGATGGCGAGCGTGAGCAGCACCATCATGCGCCGATTGCCGAACAGAACCTTCATGCGCTTCATTTCTTCTTCCTCCGTCTTGTGCCTCACTCGCGTGGTGCGAGTGCCCTTCGGTCGGCCGCTCTCAACGAGATGCGGGGGCCGATCCCTTACCGATGTGCCGGTCCCACACCCAGGTGTCGCCTCGCTGGGCAACATCCTGTGGCGAGACCCTGTATCGGCAGGGATACCTAGAGCTTGAGCAGATTTCTGGGCTCGAGTAGACGGATGTACTAGGTACGCGTACCTAGATGCCTAGGTACAGGCCGGGAAATCGCTGCAGATTGCAGGACGAAGATGTCAGGAGGCAGCGGGGCGGGAGCCGAAGGCTCGTACCGCCCCGCTTGGAGGCGCGCCGGCGGCGTGCGCCGCGGCCGCAAGGTCGCGGCGCAAGGGCCGGCGCGTGAAGCGCACGAGGTGGCCGGCGCAGCGGCAGTCGCCGGCGCCGAAGCGGCGCGGTCGGCGCTCCGCGCCGGGCAGCGCCGCCAGCGCGCCGGCGAGCTCGCACTCCCCGTCCGCGCCGTCGACCAGCCAGGCGCGCTCCGCGGGGAACGCGGTGAACAGATAGTCGGCGTGCCAGCGGAGCGGCTTCTCGAGGGCCAGGTGGCGAGCGACACGCGCCTCCCGCGCCCGCGCGGCGCTCCCGATGTACCCGTACCAGCCGCGCTCCAGCGTCACCGTGCCGAGGGAGCCCACGGCGAGCTGGGAGCGACGCGGCACGCGGGTGAGCACGATGTACAGTCGCGGCCCGACGGACGAGCGCGCGCCGCCTGTCGCAGCCGAGTGGTCGACGCCGAGGGCGAGCGGCTCACCGGGCGCCCGGTCGCTCACCGGTCCGGCGCCTCCCAGTCGGCCGGCTTGGCCGAGCGGGGCGGGGCGATCTCCCCGAGGCGGCGGCGGGAGCCGGGGGCCATGCCACCGCGCCGCGGCTGACAGCGCGGGCAGTAGTGCGTGCCGCGGCCGCCGACGACGGTCCGCTCGATCGTCGTCCCGCACAAGCGACACGGCTCGCCGGTGCGCTGGTACACGCTCAGGATCTCCTGGAAGCTGCCGCGCTGCCCTGCCGGATCGATGAAGCTCTCTATGCTGGAGCCCTCGTGGTCGATGCCCGCCTGAAGGGTCTCGAGCACGGCCGCGTGCAGGCGCTGTGCCTCACGCGGCCCGACGCTTCCGGCCGCCCGTAGAGGGTGCAGGCGGGCGCGGAACAGCGCTTCGTCGGCGTAGATGTTGCCCACGCCGGCGATCCGCCGCTGGTCGAGCAGAAAGGACTTGAGCGGCGCGCGCCTGTCGCGCAGCGCGCCGCGCAGATACGCGACGGTGAATTCCGGTCCGAAGGGCTCGGGGCCCATCCCACGTGAGCCGAAGAACTCATCCTCGGCCGCGGGCTCGAAAGCCCACAGGCGGCCGAAGCGCCGCACGTCCTGGAAGTGGAGCCTGGTCGCCGGCTCGAGGTCCCAGAGAAAGCGTGGCGGCCGCTCCCCGGGCTCGGGGCGGAACACGAGCTGGCCGGTCATGCGCAGATGGACGACGGCCACGGAGGGGCCGGCATAGCCCGCGGCGCCCGGCGCCGGTGGAAGGCCGCCGGCCGGCCCGCCGGAGGCGCCGCCGGCCTGCTCTTCGACGGCCCCGACGTCCACGAGCAGGTACTTGCCGCGACGTCGCAGCCCCGTCACCCGACGGCCGGCGAGATACCCGTTCAGTTCCTGCTCGGTCTGGACGCTCACCGTCCAGTCGTTCACGACGACCTCTCGCAGCAGCAGGCCCGGCAGGCAGGTGAGCAGCCGGCGCCGGACGGTCTCGACCTCGGGGAGCTCAGGCATCGCCCGCCTGGTCTGCGCGCCACCACTCCTGCAAGAACGCCTGCGCGCCCTCCGCGTCGGCGACCTCGCCGGCCTCGATCTCCTCCTCGAGCGCGTCGAGCGCCCGGCCCACGTCGGGCCCGGGCTCGATGCCGAGCAGTTCCATGACGTCCTCTCCGCTCAGCAGTTGCGGCGCCGGCGCCTTGCTGACGCCCGTCCAGACGGTGCGCGCCAGCCGGTAGTGCCGCGCCATGGAGGTCAGCGAGGTCTTCTCCCCCCGCGTGGCCAGCCGGTCGCAGAGAGAGACGACCACGGACTCGAACACCCAGGGGTCGACATCACGCCGGTAGCGGGCCAGGGCCCGGCGCGTCAGCGGCTCTTCACGCGTCAGGAACCCGAGCCGCAGGTGCTGGCGGACCAGCGTGCCGGCGTACTCGACGAAGCGATTACTGAAATTGAAGCGCCGGCCGATGTCCGCGGTCATCTGACGGCCGGTCTCGTCGTGGTGCCAGAAGATCACCCTGCCCTGCTCGTCGACCACGCGGACCACGGGCTTGCCGATGTCATGCAGCAGCACGGCCCAGGAGACGGGGACGAGCGGCTCCACGCCGGGGAGACCGGCGTCAGCCGGCGTCGTGAGGAACCGGCGCCCACCGAGCTGGGCGACCACGCCGACGACGTAGGTGAGCGCCTCGAGCGTGTGCTCGAACACGTCGAGGTGATGGTACGGGTTCTGCTCGACGCCGCGCAGGCGGTCGACCTCGGGGAGGACGACGGCGAGCGCGCCCCACACGGCGAGGTCGCGGAGCGCGAGCGGCGCGGCGCGCGTGCCGAGGAGCGCGCAAAGCTCGTCGCGGATGCGCTCGCCGCTCACGCGCGAGAGCCCGGACGAGCCGCGGATGGCGGCCTCGGTGGCCGCCGCGTCCGGGATGAGCTCGAACACGCGGGCGAGGCGCGCCAGACGCAGCACCCGCAGCGGGTCGTCGTCGAGCGAGGCCGGCGAGCAGAGGCGCAGGCGGCCGGCCGCGAGGTCGTCGAGGCCGCTCAGCGGATCGACGATGTCGTCGCCGTCGAGCGGCCGTGCGAGCGCGTCCACGGTGACGTCACGAGCCCGGAGGTCCGCTTCCAGGCGGAGGGCGCGCGTCTCCGGGTCCGGCGGGCCGCCGGGCGGGCCGCCGCGCAGCGCAGTGACGTCGATGTGCAGGTCACCGACGACGACACGCCAACTGCCGAAGACATCCGAGGTCGCGTACACGCCGCCCTTGAAGCGATCGGCCAGGGCGCGGGCGAGCGCCTCCGGCCGGCCGTCGAGGGCGATGTCGATGTCGCGCACGCGGCGCCCGAGGAGCTCGTCGCGCAGGCAGCCGCCGACCAGCCAGCCGGCCTCCCCCGGGCCGAGCGCAGCCAGCGCGGCGCGGGTGACCTCGTCGGACGTCGGCAGCGTGGCGGCGTAGCGGGGCATAGCCGTCAGGCCGCGGGAGACTCGCCGCGATAGCGGCGCGCTACCCGCGGCGCCACGTCACACGCGACCTCGTAGTTGATGGTGCCGAGCATGCGCGCCGTCTCCTCGCAGAGGATGCGCGGCGTCTCGGGCGCGTCCAGGCGCGGCCCGTCGGGCGACGTCCACGCCACGGTGGAGCCGCCGGCGACGCCGTCGCCGGCGGCGCCGAAGAGGACGACCTCGTCGCCGGCTTTTCCCCAGTCGTCGGGCAGCTTGACCGTCATCTGGTCCATGCTGATGCGGCCCACGATGGGGCAGCGCCTCCCGGCGACGAGCACCTCGCCGCGATTGCTCAGCGCGCGGCGCACGCCGTCGGCATAGCCGACGGGGACGATCGCGATGCGCGTGAGCTCGATCGCGTACCACGTGCGCCCGTAGCCGACCGATTCGCCGGGGACGGCCTCACGGACGCCGGCGACGTGTGAGACGAACTTCATCGCCGGCCGCAGGTCGTCCTTGAAGGGATCGTCGTTGGCCGGCGCGAGGCCGTACATCGCGATCCCCGTCCTCACCATGTCGAAGTGGGCGGCCGGGCCGCGCAGCGTCGCCGCGCTGTTCGCCGTGTGACAGAGCAGGCCGGGGTACTGCTCCTTGAGCTCCCCGGCCAGCTTGGCGAACCGCCCCAGCTGCTTCTCGAAGAAGCTCATCTCGGCCTCGTCTGCCGTCGCGAAGTGGCTCATCAGGCCGGAGAGGACGCCGCCGGTGTGGGCCTGCTCGCAGAGGTCGCGGACCTCGTGCGCCGGCACGCCCAGCCGGCCCATGCCCGTGTCGAACTTGACGTGCACGCGGACGCCGAGCCGGATCGCCTCGTCGATGAACGGCGCCGACCAGGCGACGACCTCGGCGCCGGCCTTCCCGGCCCGCTCGAGCCCCGCCCCGGTGAGCGGGCCGAAGATCAGGATCGGCGCGGTGAAGCCGGCCGCCCGCAGCTCTTCGGCTTCGGGCGCCGTGGCCACGCCGAGCCAGGTCGACCCGGCCTCCAGCGCGGCGCGCGCCGCCGGCACGGCGCCGTGGCCATAGCCGTCGGCCTTGACGACGGCGCAGTGGACCGCGCCGTCCGGGAGGTCGCGCATGAGGCGGCGGACGTTGTGGCGGATCGCCTCGAGGTCGACCTCGGCGACGGCGCGGTGTCGTCCGGCCAGCACTCAGAGCCCCAGGATCTTCATGATGTCGTGCCGGGTGACGATCCCGACGACGGCCTCGCCTTCCACCACGGGCACGCGGTCGAACTTGTGCTTGTGCATCAAGGTGGCGGCGACGCGGGCTTCGTCGTCCGGCGCCACCGACCTCACCTCGTCGGTCATGAGCTGCCCGACCGTGGCGGCGGACGCCTTCTCGAGCTGCTCCTTGAACTTCTTCTGGCTGCCCAGGTAGATGATGCTGTCGAAGAGCTCGAAGAAATGCGGCATCTCGATGTCGGCGTCGATCGCCATGAGGTCGCCCTCGGTGACGATCCCGACCAGCCTGTCCTCGTCGACGACCGGGACCCCGCCGATGCGTTTGTCGCGGAACAACCCCGCGAGCTCCTTGATCGTCATCGTCGGCGGGACGGTGATGACCGGCACGGTCATGATGTCGCGGACGAGCGGTTCGCCCTCGGGCGTGGGGTCAGTGGTCGTGCTCATGGCTCTCCTCCTGTGGACCGGCCTTGAGCCGCTCCACGGCGGCGGGCAGGTAGTGGAACAGGTCGCTCGCCACCATGCCCTCGGTGCCCACCGCATCCCCTGCCGCCAGGTCGGCGGCCAGGCCGTGCAGGTAGGCGCCGAGGCAGGCGGCGTCGGTGGCCGGCAGGCCCTTGGCGAGCTGGGCGACGATGACGCCGGTGAGGACGTCGCCCGTGCCGGGTGTGGCCAGGCCGGGATTCCCGGTCGGGACGACGTAGGCCCGTCCCGACGGGTCGGCGACGATGGTCGCCTCGCCCTTGAGGACGACGGTGACGCTCGCGCGCTTGGCCGCCGAGCGGGCGCACTCGAGACGCTGGGCCGCGACCTCGTCCGCGGGGCGGCCGATCAGGCGGCCCAGCTCGCCCTCGTGCGGCGTGATCACCGTCGGCTGCCGGCGCTCGGCCAGCAGTTCCAGCTTGCCGCCGAGCGCGTAGAGTCCGTCGGCGTCGAGCAGCAGCGGCCGGTCGACGCCGAGCAGTTCGCGCACGAGGAGCTTCGCCTCGTCGGCGCGGCCGAAGCCCGGACCGACGGCCACGGCGCGGAGCTGCGCCGCCTGCTCGAAGAGCGCCGAGCGGGCGGCGATCCCGAACTGTCCGTCGTCGCCGGGCACTTCCACCGTGATGACTTCCGGATAGGGCTTCGGGCCGTGCGCTCCCTCCGGGAAGGCCGCGTGCACCAGCCCGGCTCCGGCGCGAAGCGCCGCCATGGCGGTCATGTGCGCCGCCCCGGTCATGCCCTTCGACCCGCCGGCGACCAGCACGGTGCCGACGGAGCGCTTGTGGTCCAGTGCGCCCTTCGGGACGATGAGATCGCCCATGGCCTCAGCCGTGAGCAGCCACACATCCGGATCGATGTCGCACAGCGTGGGGATGCCGATGGGCGCGATCACGACCTCGCCGGAGAACGCGCCGCCCGGCGTCACGAAATGGCCGATCTTGGCGGCGTGCAACGCCACCGTGAGGTCGGCGAGCACGGCCGGGCCGTGGATCGCCCCGTTGCCGGCGCCGACGCCGCTCATGATGTCGACGCTGACCACCGCGCCCGGAGCCTCGTTGATGAGCTCGATGGCCGCGGCGGCCGAGCCCTTGGCGGCGCCGGTGAACCCGGTGCCGAAGATCGCGTCGACCACGACGTCGGCAAGCTCCGTAAGCATCATCGCGTCCTCGGAGAGCGCGCCCTCCTCGTCCGTGACGGGGCGCACGTCCACGCCCAGATTGGCGAGGATGTCGAGGTTCAGCCTGGCGTCGCCTTTGTACTCCTCCGCAGGAGCGAGCAGGAACACGGTGACCTCGACGCCGGCGTCGAAGAGCTCGCGCGCGACCACGAAGCCGTCCCCGCCGTTGTTGCCCTTGCCGGCGAAGACCACGACCTCCTCCGGCGCGTACCGCTCGAGGATCTCGGTCGCCACGGCGAGGCCGGCGCGCTCCATGAGGTGCCCGCCGGGGATGCCGATGCCGTGGATGGCCAGGCCGTCGACCTTCTGCATGCCGTCGGCGGTGTACAGGCCCAGTAGCAGGGACTCATCCATCCGCGTCCTCCTTGAGTGCGGCGGCAACGGCGTACGCCATGCCGCCGGTGTGGCTCAGCGAGACTTCGACCCTCGTCACGCCCAGGCGCCGCGCGATGTCGGCGACGCCTCCGTGCAGCGCGATGAGGGGCTTCCCACCCGACAGTACCTCGATGTCGCGCCACACGAACCCGATGATACCGATTCCGAGCGCCTTGCCGACCGCCTCCTTGGCGGCGAAGCGGGCGGCGTAGCGGAGCCAGGGGTCGGAGAAGCCGTCACAGTAGGCGCGCTCCTGCTCGCTGAAGAGCCGCTCGTAGGCGCGCGGCAGCCGCTCGAGGAGCCTGCGGATGCGAGCGGCCTCGGTGACGTCGATGCCGAGGCCGAACAGCAGGCCGCCGGGCGGGATGCGTGGGAAGCTCGTACTCATGCAGGCATTCTATCCGCCGAGCGGCCTGCACTCCCCCGAACCCGCAGCCGAGCCCTCCCGGCCGGGGCCTTCCAGAGCGCGCAGGCATCCCGGGGATGCTCGCGTGGCACTCTGTTCGCGGATAGCCCCGGGATATCCGAGAACGGTGCGGACCGCCACCACCGGCCGAAATGAATAGCCGAGGGCTATCCGCAAGCATAGTCATCCACACGGAATGCACCCTGCCGCCGGAGCGCCGGAGCCGCGCCGCCGCGGCTACTCCACGGTCACGGTCTTGGCCAGGTTCCGCGGCTGGTCCACGTTCAGCCCCTTGATGCCGGCGATGTGGTACGCCAGCAGCTGCAGCGGGATCACGGCGAGGATCGGGGCCAGGTGATGGTCGGTCTTGGGGATCCAGAGGACGTCGCGCGAGAGCTCGCCGATCACGTCGTTGTCGTCGGTCGCGACGGCGATGACGTCGGCGCCCCGGGCCCGGACCTCCTCGATGTTGCTGACGAGCTTGGGGAACACCGGCCCGTCGTCGGCGACGACCACGACGGGCGACTCCACATCCAGCAGCGCGATGGGCCCGTGCTTCATCTCACCGGCTGCGTAGGCCTCCGTGGGGATGTAGCTGATCTCCTTGAGCTTGAGCGCGCCCTCGAGGCAGACGGCGAAGCCCATGCCGCGGCCCAGATAGAGGAAGAAGCGCTCGTCGTGGTACCGCTCGGCGATCTCCTTGATGGCGCTCGGGCGCGCGAGCAGCTGCTCGGCCAGCTCGGGCACCGTGCGCAGCTCGTGGCCGAGCGCCTTGAGCGCGTCCTCGGGCATGGAGCCGCGCGCCCACGCGAGCCGCAGGGCGAGCAGGAGCATGGCGGCGACCTGGGCGGTGTGCGTCTTGGTCGCCGCCACCCCGATCTCCAGGCCCGCCCGCGTGTAGAGGACGAAGTCCGAATCGCGCGTCGCCTGGCTGCCCGGGGTGTTCGTGAGCGCGAGCACCGGCGAGCCGGCCTCTCGTGCGAGCCGCATCGCGGCGAGCGTGTCGGCCGACTCCCCCGACTGCGTGATGCCGATCACCAGCGTGTCCGGGTCGAAGACCGGTTCGCGGTAGCGGAACTCGCTGGCGACGTCGATCTGCACCGGTACGCGCGCCAGTTGCTCGATCGCGTAGCTGACGATGAGGCCGGCGTGGTACGAGGTGCCGCAGGCGACGATGAAGATGCGCCGCAGCCGGCGAAGGAAGTCGTCGCCCATCCCCACCTCGGAGAGGTCGACGGTGCCGTCCTCACACAGGCGCCCGGCGAGCGTGTCTCGCAGCGCCGCCGGCTGCTCGTGGATCTCCTTGAGCATGAAGGTCTCGTAGCCGGCCTTCTCGGCGGCGTCGTCGTCGCCGGGGAACTCGGTCTCCTCGCGCACGAGGGGCTCGCCGGCGACGTCGGTGTACTCCGCGCCGTCGGCGCGGAGGGTGACGACGTCGCCGTCCTCGAGCACGACCACCCGGCGCGTGTGCGTCAGGAACGCCGGGATCGCCGAGGCGAAGAACATCTCGTGCTCGCCGACGCCGACGACGAGCGGGCACTCGTGCCGGGTACCGACCACGACGTCGGGCTCGTCGGCGGAGATGGCGCAGAACGCGTAGTGGCCGTCCATCTCGCCGAGGGCGCCGCGGACCGCGGCCGCCAATCCCTTGCCGCCGTGCTCCTCGATCAGGTGCGCCACGACCTCGGCGTCGGTCTCGCTGGTGAACGTGTGGCCATGCTCGGTCAGCCGGGCGCGCAGCTCCTTGTAGTTCTCCACGATCCCGTTGAGGACGATCGAGATGCGGCCGCTGCAGTCGCTGTGGGGGTGGGCGTTCTCCTCGCTGGGTTTGCCGTGCGTGGCCCAGCGCGTGTGCCCGAGGCCCACGCAGGCCTCGGATCTATTCTCGCCGGCGGCCGCGAAGAGTGCATCGAGGTTGCCGACGGCGCGCACGGTGTCGATGCCGCCTTCTTCGATGAGGGCGATCCCGGCCGAGTCGTACCCGCGGTACTCCAGGCGCCTGAGGCCGTCGAGGATGACGGGCTTGCCGGGACGTCGCCCGACGTAGCCTACGATGCCGCACATGCGTGCTCCCTTCCGTAGATCAGGGCGCAGATGGGCAGGCTGCGGACGGCACCCTCGAGTCGCTTTGTCTCCGCCGTTGCCAGCGGGCTTTGTCGACTTGATAACGACCGTGCCGGGCCGGGAGGCATCCGCCGAGTCTTTCGATGAACCTCCACCTCGTCACCCACGCGGGGCCGCTCCCTCTCGGGAGCTCGCCGCGTGGGCCTGGCGCTCAGGTTGCTGACGGGTGTCCGCACCACCAGTCTGCTATGTCGGGGGTATTCTACCCCGCGACGCCCGCCGGAACCTCCCCGGGGCGCCTCAGGCGCTGTCGGGATGGAGGCTGCTGCCGCCTAGGGTGAAGCTCAGACGGGTGCCATGAGCGGCGACGACCTTCCAAACGCCGTCGAGCTTACGCAGCGTGTAGTCGTAGGCCATCGCCTCGTCGTAGGAGATGCTTCCGGTGTCCGTGAGCTCGTGCCGGGCGGCGTCCCAACGCCCGTGGTCCACGGTCTCGAGGACGGCGGCGCGGACCACGTACTCGTCGCCGCCGCCAGACAGTACCTTCCAGTAGCCGACGTCGCCGCGGCACGCGGTGACCATCTGACCATCGCCGAATGAGCGGCCCAACTCCTGCTCCTGGCGGATGAGGCCGGCCAGCGTGGACCAGCCCGAGCGTGCTTCTGTGAACGCGTCGCCGGCCGCGACCTTCTCCAGTTCGGTGTCGCGACCCTGCATGAGCGACACACAGCGGACCGTAGTGAGCTGCTTGCCGTAGAACCTCGCCGGGCGAACCGGCTCCCACAGCGCGTAGTACTCCGTCACCGCCGCCCGCAACTGCCGCTCTGCGGCGGAGTCGGGCGGCTTCAGGGTGCTGCCGCGCCGAGCCATGACGGCGGCGGCGAGGACGGCGGTGGTCAGCAGCGCGATCGCGACGATCAGCAGGACGATGGTTCTTCGCGACATGGTCCCTCCAGTCCCCGGACGATGGACCTCCGCCGGGCCTGGCGCTGGGGTTTCCTCGGGAAGCATTCTACCCCGTACTCACCCGCGCCGCCCGGGCACCGTTCTAGAATTCAGCCTCTATGGTAGAATATCGGCATGGGCATCTCCATCAAGAACGACAACACTGAGCGTCTGGCCCGAGAGCTGGCGCGGGAGACCGGCGAATCACTGACCACCGCCATCACACGCGCGCTCGAGGAGCGTCTCGCCCGGATCGAGAGCCGCCGTAGCCCGGCGGACAAGCTGGCGCTCGCCCGTGTCGCCTTGCGCCGCATGGATGCCCTGCCTGTCCTCGACGACCGCAGCGTCGACGAGATCATGGGCTACGACCGGTATGGCGTGCCGTGAGCGAAGGGCTCATCGTCGACACGTCGGCGCTGCTGGCCGCCGCATTCGTGGAGCCCCAGCGCGACGCCGTCCTCGTCACTCTGAGCGAGGCCGAAGGCGTCCGGACCTCGGCCGCCTGCCTGCTCGAAGGCTCCATCGTCGCTTTCGCCCGGCTCGGCGCTCAAGGTCAGGCGGAGTTCGGGCTGCTGCTCGATGCGTTCGGCGTCGAGGTCGTCTCTCTCACGCCCGAGCTCGCCGCACTGGCGGCCGAGGCATGGGAGCGCTGGGGCAAGGGCCGGCATCCAGCGGCGCTGAACATCGTCGACTGCTGCTCCTACGCCCTCGCAGCGCAAGCCGGCGAGCCGCTGCTCGCCGTGGGCGACGATTTCGCGCGCACCGACCTCCAGCTGGTGGAACTTCCGGCGCTCACCTAGGCCAGGGGCTCGCAGGCGACCGGCGCGATCCGGTCACGCGCGCTCGATGACCGCCGTCACGTCGAACTCCACCAGGAACTCGGGGCGGGCGAGGATCGCCGGCTGCACGTAGGTGCTGGCCGGCGGCTCCGAGACGAGACGCGGCGCGTGCTTCTGGTAGTACTTGAGCTCGGCGGCGCGCATCTGCTGGTAGTACTCGAGGTCCTTGAGCAGGATGACCGTCTTCACGATGTTCTCCATCGAGCTGCCCATCTCTTCGAGCACGGCGCGCACCTTGTCGAGGCAGGCGAAGACCTGAGCCTCCACCCCGACCGTCAGACACGACCCGTCCTCGGTGCTCTGCGGCGTCATGCCCGAGAGGAAGGCGATATTGCCCACCACGATGCCCGCCGCGTACTTGGGCGTGCCCGGATGCACGTTGGGATGGATCTGCTCGACTCCACCGATCTTGAACGGGTAATACTTCACTTCATCGCTCACGACGATCCCTTCCGTCAGGTCAGATGCTCCTCGACAACCGCCACGATGCGCGCGCAGGCCGCGTCGACGTCGTCTTGCGTGGGCGCCTCGGCCATCACCCTCACGAGCGGCTCGGTGCCCGACGGACGCACGAGCACGCGGCCCGTCCCGTCGAGGCGGCGGGTCTCGGCGTCCACCGCCGCCCACACCGCGGCCGCGCCGTCCAGCTCGCCCAGGTCGCGCACGCGTACGTTGACGAGCCTCTGCGGCAGCCGCTCCATCACCGTGGCCGCCTCAGCCAGGGGGACGTCCATCTGGCGCAGCGCCTGCAGCAGCAGGAGCGACGTGGCGAGGCCGTCGCCGGTGGTGCTCACGTCACGGTTGATGATGTGGCCGGACTGCTCACCGCCGAGCAGGTAGTCGCCCTTGAGCATCTCGGCGACCACGTAGCGGTCGCCGACCGCGGTGATGATCGCCTCGATGCCCTCTCGCTCCATGGCGAGATGGAAGCCCAGGTTGGTCATGACCGTGGTCACCACGGTGTCGGAGCGGAGCTTGCCCTGGGCCTTCAGGTGCTTCGCGAGGATCGCGATGATGAAGTCGCCGTCGACGAGGTTGCCGGCGGCGTCGACAGCGAGCACGCGGTCGCCGTCGCCGTCGAACGCGAGGCCGAGGTCGAACCCGTCGTCGGCCACGACCTTCTGCAGCGCGGCCATGTGGGTGCTGCCGCAGCCCGCGTTGATGTTGGTGCCGTCGGGCTGGTCGAACAGGACTGTCACCTGCGCGCCCGACTCCTCGAGGGCGAGCGGCGCGGCCAGGTGCATGGCGCCGTTGGCGCAGTCGAGCGCGATCCTCATGCCGCTCAGGTCGAGCGGGATGCGCTTGACCACGTCCCAGACGTAGCCCTCCACGGCGCCCTCGAGCTGCTCCGCGCTGCCGAAGTCGGCGCCGGCCAGCGACTGCAGGTCGTGGTGCTGGATGTGCGCCTCGATCTCGGCCTCCTCCTCGTCGCTCAGCTTGGTGCCGGCGCTCGAGAAGAACTTGATGCCGTTGTCGGCGAAGGGATTGTGCGAGGCGCTGATGACGACGCCGGCGTCCGCGCCTCGCTGGTGCACCAGCGAGGCGAGCCCCGGCGTCGGGATCACGCCGGCGATCTCCACGCGCCCGCCGCCGCTCGTGAGGCCGGCCGTGAGCGCCGCTTCGAGCATCGGGCCGCTGAGCCGCGTGTCGCGGCCGATCACGAACAGCGGATGCGGGCCGGCCTTCTGCGCCAGCACGACGGCCGCGGCGCGGCCCACCTGCACGGCGAACTCCGGCGTCAGCAGGTCGCCGGCCACTCCACGGATGCCGTCCGTGCCGAAGTACGCGCCCATGCTGAGCTAGTCCCAGCTGCCGAGACTCAGGTGCACGCCCAGCAGCTTGGCCATGCCCCACACGGCGAGGACGGCGACGCCGATGAGGACGACCAGGAAGAGGTACACGTTCCACGTGTTCGCGTGCAGCACGCGGATGACGACGAGCATCGCCACGGGCGCGGCCAGCACGACGGTGACCTTCTTCCACATCGGGGCGGTGTTGAGACGTGTGCGCGCGCGGTTCTGGTTGCGGGCCATCTGAGGACTCCTCGCGGATCGACTCGCGCCATCCTAGCACCGGTGAGGCGAGCGAGCCGCCGGAGCGGTTGGGAGCGTCCGGAGCGGGCGCGAGCCGCCGCAGGGAGTGCGAGCCGGGCGGCGCCGGTCCCGTCCCGGCGCCGCCTCCGCGCGTCAGGCGCGCTTGCTCGCGTCGACCCCCTTGAGGATCTTCAGGTTGAGCACGACGAAGCGGAAGAACTGGAACAGCTTGCTGTTCATCCAGAAGCGATCTCTCTCGGTGATCTCCATGCGGGCTCCTCTCACTCCGGGATGAACCGCCAGCCGGGCCGGCCGCGGAGCTTGTGCATGAACGTGGTCTGGATCATGCGCTTCATCCACGCGCCGGCCAGACCCATCTCCATGTGCGTCACGAACAGGTCGCGCCCCTCGTCGTTCGGATACCTCTGATGATCAGGGACGACGGGGTAGATCATGATGACCGCCGCCGAGCCGTCCCACAGGGAGTCGCCCATCGAGGCGATGCACGCGGCGTACATCTCGGTCATGCGCTCTCCGTGGGTCATGATGCCGGTCTTGACGAGGTCGATGACGTTGAGCGCGACCACCCGGCCGATGATGCCCGAGACCATCCCGGTGCGCGGCGGGGCCGCGGCGATGGCGGTGCCGTTCGGCGTCGTGTGCGGCACGCTGATCGGCCCTGGCGGCGCGAAGGCGATGCCGGCGGCGAAGATCTCAGGGTGGGCCGGGTTCTGGTAGACGCGCGGCCAGGCGTCCGGCTGCTTGATGAGTTCGTCGTACGGCAGCCCGTACGTCGCGTCGACCTTGACCAGCCCGTTCGGGGCGAGGATGTCCGCGGAGACGTCCTCGCCGTCCTTGCCGGTGAAGGCGAGCGGCTGGCCGAGGAACCGCGGGATGAGCATGCTGAAGTCGAAGCCGGTCTCGCCCTTCTGGCCCTCGAAGTCCTCCCAGGCAATGGTGTCCTCCGTGAGTCCCAGCACGCCGGTGCGCACCTGCGAGCCGATGCCGTACTCCTTGAAGACGGCGGTGATGAAGTCCTCGCTGGTGAGCGTGCGGCCCTTGCGGCGCACGCTCACGCCGCGCACCCCGAAGTCGCCGAGCGCCTGCTCGTTGGAGAGCCAGAGCAGGTCGGCCTTGTCGCGGACGCCGCGGCGCACGAGGTCCTTGTGCACGTTGGTGATGTACTCGAACGCGGCGCCCTGACAGGTCGCCCCGGGGTGACCGGTGCCGATGACGAAGCGGCGGCGTTCGCCCTTCTCCATCCGCGCGACCTCTTCCAGATAGGCGTCGCGCGCCCGCACCGCGTGCGGCCCCGTGCAGATGGACTGGCTGTAGCCCGCTTCCGGCCCCAGCCCCTCCGTGCCCTCGAAGTCGAGCCTGGGACCGGTAGCGACGATGAGGTGGTCGTAAGCAACGGTCGTCGTGCCGCTGCCGTCGCGCTCGACGACGACCGCGCGCTCGTCCACGCGTACCTCCGTCGCCCGGCCGTGCACGAAGCGCACCCCGAACCTGTCGTACACCGGCTTGAGCGGGAACAGCGTCTTCTCCACCGGCATGCGCCCGATGCCCACCCAGACCCACGAGGGCACGTAGGAGAAGTCCTTGAGCCGGTTGATGACCGTGATCTCGTGCTCCGCGCCCAGAGCATCGCCCAGATAGAGCGCGGCGGTCTGTCCCGCGAACCCCGCGCCGATGATCGCCACCTTCGCCATGCCGCTCCCTCCCCGCGAGTCTGCCGTATTCGCCTATCCGCATACTTTCACACTGCGGAGCTAGTGAAAAGGGCAGCGCACCACAACGACGACGGGCCGCCTCGCGGCGGCCCGTCGGAAGAAACTCGTGTATGCGCAGCGTCAGCGCTTGCTGAACTGCGGCTTCTTGCGCGCCTTGTGGAAGCCGGCCTTCTTGCGCTCGACCTTACGGTCGTCGCGGGTGAGGAAGCCGGCGCGCTTGAGCGGCGTGCGGAGGGTCTCGTCGGCCTCGCAGAGCGCGCGGGCGATGCCGTGGCGGACGGCGCCTGCCTGGGCGCTGATGCCGCTGCCGTACACGTTCGCTTTGACGTCGAACTTGCCGGCGGTGCGGGTGGTCTCGAACGGCATGAGCGCGATGGTCTCGAGGACCTTACGGCCGAAATAGGCGTCGATCTCGCGGTCGTTGATGACGACCTTGCCGACTCCCGGCGTCAGGATCACGCGGGCGACGGCGGTCTTGCGCTTGCCGGTCGCGCGATAGGTCACTGCATCAGCCACGCCTTACTCCTTGATCTCGAGCACTTCGGGGTTCTGCGCCTCGTGCGGATGCTCCGTGCCGGCGTAGATCTTCAGCTTGCGGAGCTGGGCGCGCCCGAGCTTGTTGTGGGGGAGCATGCCGCGCACGGCGTGGCGGATGATCTCCTCGGGGCGGCGAGCCTGGAGCTTGGCGTACGACTCGCTCTTGATGCCGCCGGGATAGCCCGAGTGGTGGTAGTACATCTTCTGCTCGGGCTTGTTGCCGGTCACGACGATCTGCTCGGCATTGATGATGACGACGAAATCGCCGGTGTCGATGTTCGGCGTGTAGATCGCCTTGCGCTTGCCGCGCAGGCAATCGGCGACGACGGTCGCGAGACGACCCAAAGTGTGACCCTTGGCGTCCACGACGTACCACTTCTTCTCGATGGTGGAAGGCTTGGCGACGTAAGTCTTCATGCGCTCACTCGTTCGGTAGCAGGAAGCACGCCCGGCTCGGACGCGCGAAGGGGAACTATAGCGAATCCCGACGGGCGGCGCAACACGCGGGCCGTCGGCGCGGAGCCTGAAGGCCGTCGGCGGCGGCCGGAAGCTCTCAGCCGAGCCGTCGCAGGCGGACTTCGTCGCCGGCGTCGAGCCCGAGGACCTCGGCGGCGGACCCTGCGTTGACCGCCACCGACGCCTGGCCGTAGCTGTCGATCAGCACGACGATGTCGCTGGCGCGCACGGACGCGAAGGTGCGCGCGACCTTGGCGAGGTAGCGCTCGCCGCCGGTGAGGAGCTCGACCGTCTCGGTGAGCCTCGCCTTCTCCAGATCGCGGGCGCGAAGGTTGAGCGCGACGTTGCCGAAACGGTCGACGAGCACCGCGATCGCCGTGAGGCCGTCGCGGTGCCTCCGCGGCTCGGGCAGGTCGATGCGGTCCAGCGCCTCGGGCTTGACCGGCGAGCCCACGGCGTCGAGCGAGAGGCCGGCGGCGAGGCGGGCGGCGACCGGCGCGAAGATGTCGCGGCCGTGGAAGGTGGCGGAGAGGGGGCTGAGCCAGAGTTCCTGGTTGCTCAGCTCCTGCGCCGCCGTCACCCCGCCGTCGGCGTCGGCGGCGTGCATGAGGAGGCCGTTGTCCGGGCCGACGAACAGCCGGCCGCCGGCGCTCTGCAGGGCGACCGGTCGCCGCAGCCCTCCGACCCCCGGGTCCACGACCGCCAGGATCACCGCCTCGTCCGGCATGTACGGCAGCGTGTTGCGCAGCACCACGGCGCCCGCGAGCACGTCTCGCTCCGGCAGCCCGTGGGTGACGTCGATGACCCTCACGCCCGGCGCCAGCCTGGCGATGACGGCTCGGCACACGCCGGCGAAGTCGTCGGTGTAGCCATAGTCGCTGAAGAAACAGATGGGCCTGTCCATGCTGCGAACCTACGACGAAGCCCGACGCGGCGCAACAGTTGGGATGACGTAGTATCGGCGAGGCAACGATGGAGGTCTGCTTGCGCGCGCGCCGATCGTTTCCGGGCATCCTGCCGTCCCTCGGCCTCGCCGCCGCGGTGCTCGTCGCCGCGGTGCTCGCCCTGCTGAGCTCCGCCGGGGTGGCGCCGGCCGCCGCGGACAGCAGACCCGCCCCCGAGGTCCCGGCCACGGCATCGCCGTCGGGGTCGCCCGCCGTGCCCACGTGGCGCCTCAAGAGCTACCGCAAGGTCGGCTTCGACCGCAGTTTCAAGGCCGACCTCATCGACGAGCTTCCCGAGCCGCCGCGCCTCGTCATCTTCGGCGGCTCGCGGGCCACGCGGTTCGAGCCGCCGTACTTCCTGGAGCAGGCCGGCCTGCCCACCTTCAACTGCAGCGTGCAGAACTGCCGGCCCACCGACGCCTACGCGTTCGCGAGCTACCTCTTCTCCAGGGCGCCGGACGTGAAGCTGAACTGCGTCTTCGCCGTCCAGACGGCGACGTTCGCCGACGCGGCACTCCCCCCCGGCCTGCTGTACGACGAGCGCCTGGCGGCGGCATTCCCCGGCGACCTGATCGAGCGGCAGAAGGCGCTCGCCGGCAGACCGAGGATCAAGGAGGTCCTCGGCCGCAACCGGTTCACCGCCCGCGGCGAGCTCGTCCGCAACTCCTACGACATCCGGCGCGGCGTGCCCGGCTACTCTTTCGGCCGGCACCTCGACACCTACATCAGGCGACTACTGCCCAAGTACACCTGGACCGGGCCGGCCCGGGAGTCACGATCGCGCTACTACTTCGAGGAGACGATGCGTCTGTTCAACGCGCACGGCGTCGTGCCGGCCGTGGTCATCATGCCGTACCATCCTCGCGCGCTGCGTGCGTTCCGCGACGTGGGCTTTCGGAAGAAGATGGCGGTCCTGCACGCCTACCTTCGCGACGCGCGCACGCGCTGCGACTTCCGCGTGCTCAACCTCCTCACGGTCGCGTCCTTCAGGGGCCGCACGGGCTGGTTCTACGACGGTGCGCACGTGACCGCGGAGAATTCGCGGCTCATCGCCCGCCACGCTCTCCGCACGCAGCCCGACTGCTTCCGCTGAGCGCGCCGCGGGCGCAGACGCCGCAGATGGTGGACGCGCTCAGTGCGAGCGCGCGTCCTCCTCGATCGCCGCGACGAGGCCCGCGGCCGTGTACTCACGGGCCTCGACGGCCACGGGGAGGCCGAGGTCGCGCAGCGCCCGGCTGGTGATGGGGCCGATGGAGCACAGCCGCGCGCCGGCGAGCCGCTCGGCGAGCGGCCTTCCGGCGCCCTCGGCTTCGAGCAGCGCCGCCAGTCTCTTCGCCGTGCTGGCCGACGTGAAGGTGATGTAGTCGGCGAACTCCACCTGCGCCGCCGGTACGGCGAGCTCCGCGGCGGGCACGGTGTCGTAGATGTGGAGCACGTCGACCACGGCCCCCCGTTCGCGCAGCGTCCCGGGGAGCACATCACGGGTCTCGCTTGCGCACGGGAGCAGCACGCGGGCGCCGGCGACGGGCGCGGCCTGCTCCTCGAAGGCGTCGAGCAGGCCCTCGGCGACGTACTCGTCGGGGACGAGATGACAAGCGAGACCGTGCTTCTCGAGCGCGGCGGCCGTTGCCGGGCCCACGGCGGCCACGGCCGGCCCGGCGGGCATGCCGCCGTCCTCCACGCCGCGCGCCAGATAGTCGGCGAAAACGCGCACGGCGTTGGCGCTCGTGAAGACGACGAGCTGGTAGGTCGCGAGCTCCCGAAGGACGGCCGCGACCTCGTCGTCCAGCGGTCGGGGCTCGATGCGGATGGTCGGCGCCAGGAGCACGTCGGCGCCGAGCGCCTCGAAAGCCTCCACGAGTGAGGCCGCCTGCTCCCGGGGCCGAGTCACGACGACGGTGCGGCCGGCGAGCGGCCGGTCCGCCGGGCTCGGCGTGTCCGGGCCGGCCGGGCTCACGGCGTGCGGATCTCGTCCAGGATCTCGCCCGCGCCGCGCTCCAGCAGTTCGGCGGCCAGGGAGGTCCCGAGCTCTCGCGGGTCGTCGGCAGGACGCGCGCGCGCGCCGCGCACGCAGCGGGCGCCGTCCAGCGAGCCTACGTAGGCAGCGAGCGCCAGCGTGCCCGTACCGCTCTCGCCGCCCGCCTCCCAGAGCGCGTGCGCCGCGATCGGCACCTGGCAGCCGCCCTCGAGCGTGCCCAGCAGGGCACGCTCGGCCGTGACGGCCAGCGCCGTCGGCAGGTGGTCGAGCGCGGCCTTCAGATCCGTCAGCCGCGGGTGATCGTCCCGGGCCTCGATCGCGAGCGCGCCCTGGCCGACGGCCGGGAGCATCTCGTCGAACGCGAAGGCGAAGCCGGAGACCTCGGAGCGGCCGAGACGGGAGAGTCCCGCGGCCGCGAGGATCGTCCCCGCCATCTCCTCGTCCACGAGCTTGCGCAGCCGGGTCTCCACGTTGCCGCGGATGTCGACCACGTCGAGGTCGGGCCGGAGCGCCAGAATCTGCGAGCGCCGGCGCAGGCTCGACGTACCCACGCGCGCGCCTTGCGGCACCTCGTCGAGCGCCAGCGACCCCAGACCGGGAGAGCGTCCGCCAAGCAGTGCCGGGTTCGGCACGAACACGTCGCGCACGTCCTCGCGCTCCGTGAAGGCGATGATCTCCAGGCCGTCCGGGACCGCCGTCGGCATGTCCTTGGCGGAGTGCACGGCGACGTCGATGCGTCCGTCGAGCAGCGCCGTCTCGAGCTCCTTGGTGAAGAGCCCCTTATCGCCGATCTTGGCGAGCGGCGCGTCGAGGATCTTGTCGCCCTTGGTGTTGATGATCTCGATCTCCACGCGTAGGTCCGGATGGCCCTTCGCCACGCGGTCGCGTACCCACTCCGCCTGCACGAGGGCGAGGCGGGAGCCACGGGAGCCGATACGGATCAGGTCCATCACGCGTCCTCCGTCCCGGTGCCGCGCAGGTGATGGACGGTGCCTCCGGCGGCAGCTGGCGGCTCGGCGGCCGGAGATTCCACGGCGGCCGGCGGCACGTCCGCGGCCGGGGGCCGGGTGGCGACCGGGAGCTCGGCGGGATCCGCCTCCGCGGCCGACGGCCCAGTTTCGGCGGCCGCCTCGTCCGCGGCCTCACTCGAGTCGAGGTCGAACAGGGTGCGCACCGCATCCACGTAGAGGTAGCACTGGTCCCGCCCGGCGACCTCCTTCATCTTCACGGTCGGCACGTGCAGGATCTTGTTGACGATGCTGGCGGTGAGCATGTCCACCTGGGCGCGCTGCTCGTCGGTGAGGTCGCTCAGGCGATTGCTCAGGCGCTCGAGCTCCCCGCGGCGGATGTCCTCGACGGCCTCGCGCAGGGTCGCGATGGTCGGCACGACCTCCAGGCTGCGCAGCCAGTCGTTCACGCTCGCGAGCTCCTGCTCGACGATGCGCTCCGCGTGCTGCGCCTCCTTCTCGCGCTCGTGGCGGTTGTGCTCGACCACGTGCTGGAGGTCGTCGATGTCGTAGAGGTAGGCGTCGCGCACGCGGTTGATCTCGGGATCGAGGTCCCGTGGCACGGCGATGTCGATGAGGAACATGGGGCGGTGCCTGCGGCGCTTGAACGCGCGCTCGACGACCTCCCGGGTGACGACGTAGTGCGGCGCCGAGGTGGAGCTGATCACGATGTCGGCGACGACGAGGTGCTGCTCGAGGTCCTCGAACCGCACCGCCTCTCCGCCGACTCGCCGCGCCAGGTCCACGGACGTGTCAAGGGTCCGGTTGGCGACCAGGATCTTCTCGATGCCGTGCGCCTTGAGGTGCGTCGCCGTGAGCTCGCTGGTCTCGCCGGCGCCGACGATGAGCACCGTGTGGTCGCGCAGCTTGCCGAACACCTGCAGGGCCAGTTCGACGGCGGCCGAGCTCACGCTCACGGGACGCTCGCCGATGGCGGTCTCGGTGCGCACGCGCTTCCCCACTTCGAGCGCGTGCCGGAACAGCCGGTTGAAGACCACGGCCGTGCAGCCGCCGTCGCAGGCCTGCTGGTAGGCGGCCTTGAGCTGGGCGACGATCTGCGCCTCGCCGACGACCATCGAGTCGAGGCTCGAGGTGACGCGGAAGAGGTGGGCGATGGCCCCGTCGCCGGAGTAGGAGTACAGACTCGGCTCGAGCTCGCCCGGCGCGACTCCCGCGTGGCGCGCCAGATGCGCCAGCGCAGCCTGGCGCGCCGCGAGCGAGTCGCGCCCGTACAGGTACAGCTCGGTGCGGTTGCACGTGCTCAGGGCGACGGCCTCACAGGCCACGCCCTCGCCCAGCAACTCCTGGCTCAGGCGCAGCGCGGCCTCATCGTCCAGGGCGAGCCGCTCGCGGAGCTCGAGTGAGGCGGTCTTGTGGGAGATGCCGGCGACGACGACGTGCATGCGCTCAGCCCCCGTAGGTGTGGAAGCCGCTGAGATACGGTACCGCGGCGAAACGGATGACGAGCAGGAGGACGAGCCCGGTGACGGCGAGCCACGAGACGGCTCGCCCGGACCACTCGCCGCGCACTCGGCCGGCGATGAGCACGACGTACACCGCCCAGGCGGCGGCCGACAGCAGCACCATCGGGTCTGTCGGCCACCCCGGCACCCTGAACGTCTCGGCGCGGATGACGCCGGCCGCCATGCCCATGGTGAGGAACGGCAGGCCGAGCAGCGTGGCGTGATAGATGAGCCGGTCGAGCGCCGCGAGAGAGGGTAGACGTCCGAGGACGCCGCCGGTCTTGCGGCGGCGCAGCAGCGTCTCCTCGATCAGGTAGATGATCGCCGCGCCGCCGGCGACGTAGAGGCAGCCGATGGCGACGAGCATGACGATGACGTGAACGATGACGATGTCGCTGCGCAGTGCCGGGACCATGCCCTGCGGCGGGTCGTAGGAGATGAGGGCGATCGTGAGCAGCACGAGCACGACCGGCATCACGTACAGGCCCACGGCCTTGATCTTGGTGAACGACTCGAGCACGTGCCACACGAGCACGATCGCCCACGCCACCAGCACCAGCGACTCGTAGAGGCCGACGAAGGGGAACCGGCCGGCGTCCACGCCTCGCAGGATCAGGCCCAGCGTCTGCGCGACCAGGCCGGCCGCGGCCACGATCAGCCCGAGCCGGTTCATCCACGGGCGCTGCGTGAAGAACCCGATGAGGAACACGGCGAACGCCGCCGCGTACAGCAGGTACGCGAGCCAGATCAGGATGACGGACGTCTGGGCCATCGGCCTCTGTCAGGCCGCCCCGCGCCCCGTGAGGCGCGACGTGTGTGCGCGGAGCGTCACTCCGCGCCGCCGGCCGGCGCCTGCCGGCGCTGCGTCTCGGACTCGAGCAGCTCGACGTCCCGCTTCAGCACGCCGACGCGCCGGGAGCTCATGAAGTAGTAGATGATCAGCACCGCCATGATGACGGCGTAGGCGGCGGCGACGTACTTGGCGCCCTCTTCGATGGTCATGGAATCAGCCTCCCAGCGAGGTCTTGAGGTCGGTGACACGGTCCTTGATCAGCTCGATCTCGAGGTCGCGGACGATCATCGCAGCCATGAGCACGAGCATGCCGATCATGCAGATGCCGAAGCTCACCGCCATGCTGCCCTCCATGCCCCCGCCACCCGGGCCGACGACCACGGGGTGGAGCCCCTCGGGCAGGAACCGGGTGGCGAAGAAGGTGATCGGCACGTCAATGAACGCGATGACGGCGAAGACGGCGGCGTAGGTGGCGCGCCGCTGCTCCTCGTCCACCACCGAACGCAGCACCCAGTAGGCCGCGTAGAGGAAGCAGGCCAGCAGGAACGTGGTGAGCCGCGGCTCCCAGGCCCACCAGGTGCCCCAGGCGGCCTTGCCCCAGATCATGCCGGTGATCATGACGAGCACGCTGAACACGAGCCCGATGCGCACGCTCACGAAGCCCAGGCGATCCCACTTGAGGTCCTGCGTGCGCAGGTACGCGATGGCGGCCACGAACGCGACGCCGTAGGCGACAAGCGCGGCCGCGGCGATGGGCGCGTGGTAGTAGAGGATCTTCTGGCTGAACCCCATGCTCGAGGCGTCGACGGGCGAGTACCAGAACGCCAGCACGACGCCGACGATGAGTAGGACGCCGGCGACTGCGAACAGGGCCGGCGCGCTCAGGAGCTTCTTCACGCTCACTCTCCTATGGCGAAGTCGTAGGTGCCCCAGGCGGCGACGAAGAACACTGCGTCGAACCCGAGGAGAAACAGCATACGCGCTACCAGACTACCGAACCCCGCACCCTCCGCGAAGATGAGCGTGGTCGCGCCGGTCGCGGCGATGAGCACCGGCACGAGCAGGGGCAGGAGCAGGATCGGCAGCAGCAGGTCGCGCGAACGGGTGTTCATGGAGATGGTGGCGAGCAGCGTCCCCAGCGAGCAGATACCCAGGTCGGCGAGCAGCAGCACGACGAGGAACGGCAGCAGGTCGCCGAGGAAGTTGCGCTCGATGAAGAACAGCGCGAACACGGGTACCGCCACCGCCTGGATGATCAGCAGGAAGACGAGGTTGCCGGCCGTCTTGGCGAGGAAGATGGTCACGCGGTCGACCGGGCAGAGCAGCAAGCCGTCCAGGCAGTGCTCGTCCTTCTCCTGCGCGAAGGAGCGGTTGAGCCCGAGCAGCATGGCGAAGATGAACGTGACCCACAGCATCCCGCCGGTGAAGTAGGTGAGGTCCGCGCCCTCCTTCACCGTGAAGGCGTAGTGGAAGATGATCATCGCCAGCAGCACGAAGAGGATCATGCTCACGAGCATGTCCCGCGTGCGCAGCTCGCGGATGAGGTCCTTGCGCACGATGGCCTTGAACTGCGCCCAGCCGGACATCTACGCCACCGACCCGTCGTTGACATGCTCACGGTACACGGCGCTGAACGACTCGTGGTCGACATCGGCCGCATGCTCGTAGGCGATGCGGCCGCCTTCGATGATCATCAGGTCCGTCCCCCACTCAAGGCCCTTGGCGATGTTGTGGGTGACCATCACGAAGGTGTGCTCGTCGCGGATCTCGGTGAGCAGACCGTCGAGGATGTCGACGGCGCGCGGGTCGAGACCGGAGTGCGGCTCGTCGAGGAGGAGGACGCGCGGGC
>CAIYOD010000179.1 GCA_903927755.1 uncultured Thermoleophilia bacterium
CGGCGGCGCGGGAGGCGTCCTCCGCCGCCGCGGGAGGCGTCCCCCGCCGCCGCCTGCTACCGTTGACCGCGATGAACGTCGCGCGCACAAACCGGGCCAGGCCGCTCGTCGTCCTGACGAGCCTGGCCCTCCTGCTCCTGCTCCTCGCGCCCACCGTCGCGGCGGCCGGGCTCAAGGACAAGATCACGTCCACGCTGTCTCGCTACGGCATGGCCGGTCCGGGCACCTCGGTAGCCGTGTACGACCTCACCGCCAAGCGCTCCGTGTACCAGCTGCGGCAGGACGTGCTGCGCCTCCCTGCCTCCAACGAGAAGCTCGTCACCTCGGCGACGGCGCTGGCCGGCTGGACGGCGACCTACCGCTTCAGCACGCAGCTCTTCATCGACGCCCCCGGACCCGACGAGACCGGCGTCGTCCACGGCGACGTCTACCTTCGCGGCCTCGGCGACCCGACGCTGTCCACGGCTTCGTTCCAGTCCCGCCACTACGGCATGCAGACGGGGAACGTCCACGACTTCGTCGTCGGTCTCAAAGACCTGGGGGTGACGCGCATCACCGGCCGCGTGGTGGCTGACGACGGGTACTTTGATGCGGCGCGCAGCGTCGCGAACTGGCGGCCGAGCATGACCGCATACTGCGGTCCTCTCTCGGCGCTCACCCTCAACGAGAGCTTCGCGAGCGACGGCGGCTACGTCGACGATCCGTCGCTGGCCGCGGCGGGCGCGCTGACGAAGCAGCTGCGCGCCGCCGGCATCCGCGTGGCGCACGCGCCGCTCCGCGGGGTGGCGCCGATCACCGCGACTCTGGCGTACACCGAGCGCTCGGCGCCGCTCGGCCGCGTGCTCGCGGCGATGAACAAGCCGAGCGACAACTTCCTCGCCGAGGAGCTCCTCAAGGGCCTCGGCGCCAGCCTGGGCGAGGGCGGCACCACCGTCGCCGGCGCCGACGTCGCCAAGGACTTCCTGCAGAGCATCGGCGTGAACGACGGCTTCCGCATCCGCGACGGCTCCGGGCTCAGCTACCAGGACAAGCTCACGGCGCGCGCCGTGCTCAATCTCCTCGGCGCGATGGCCAAGCGCCCGGACTTCCCCGTGTTCCGGCGCTCGCTGGCGATCGCCGGCGTGGACGGCACCCTCAAAGCCCGCATGCGCGGGACCGCGGCGGCCGGCAACGTCCGCGCCAAGACCGGCACGCTGAACGCCGCCAGCAGCCTCTCCGGCTATGTGACCACGGCCAACGGGCACACGCTCAGCTTCTCCCTGCTCATGAACGGCAGCCCGGTGCCGGCGAGCCAGGCGCACGCCGCCCAGGACGCCGTCGCCGTCCTGCTCGCCCGCTCGACGCCCTGACGGGCTGACCCACACACCTCCGCGTTACCCAAGCCCTCCCACAGGGCATCCCCTAGCCATGGCACGACCACTCTGGAAAGGCGCGATCAGCTTCGGGCTGGTCACCATACCGGTGAACGTCTTCTCCGCGACGCGGCGCGACGAGCTCCGCTTCCGGCAGCTCGACCGCCGCGACACGTCGCCCATCCGCGAAAAGCGGGTGAACGTCGAGACCGGCGAAGAGGTGGCCTGGGAGGACGTCGTCAAGGGCTTCGAGTACGAGGAGGGCTCCTTCGTCGTGCTCGACCAGGACGACTTCGCCAAGGCCAACGTGAAGGCGAGCGAGACCATCGACATCGTCCAGGCGGTGCCGCTGGGCGCCGTGCCTCCGGAGTACTTCGAGAAGCCGCTCTACCTGGTGCCGGCCAAGAGCGGCGTCAAGGCGTACCACATCCTCCGGGAGACCCTGAGACGCACCGACAGGGTCGCCGTGGCGACCATCGTGATGCGCGGGCGGCAGCACCTGGCGGCGCTCATCGCCGACGAGGAGGTCATCACGCTGGAGCTCCTGAGGTTCGCGCACGAGATCAAGGCCGTGAGCGAGCTCGAGGCCGGCGACGCCCTGGAGGCCCCCGAGGTCACGGACAAGGAGATCAAGCTCGCCGAGCAGCTGGTGGCGGCGCTCGACGAGCCGTGGGCTCCGGAGCAGTTCCGCGACGAGTACCGCGACGACCTGATGGAGCTGATCGAGAAGAAGGCGAAGACCGGCCGCACGCCGGTCAATCGCGGCGGCGCGACCCGGCAGCAGGGCGGCGAGGTCGTCGACATGATGGAGCTCCTCAAGAAGAGCGTCGGTGAGGCCAAGGGGCGCAAGGACAAGCGGCGGCGCAAGGCAGGCTGATGGCCGAGTTGCGCACGTACCGGCGCAAGCGCGACTTCACGAAGACCGCCGAGCCCGAGGGGACGAAGCCGGACGGGACCAGGGAGAAGGGCCGGGCGCAGGCCGCCGAGGACGAGGCCCTCTCCGGCGGCCTCTTCTGCATCCAGAAGCACGCCGCCAGCCGCCTGCACCACGACCTGCGGCTCGAGCTCGACGGCGTCCTCGTCAGCTGGGCCGTCCCCAAGGGGCCCAGCCTCGACCCCAAGGTCCGGCGCCTCGCCGTCCGCGTCGAGGACCACCCCATCGAGTACGGCGACTTCGAGGGCACGATCCCCAAGGGCGAGTACGGCGGCGGCACGGTCATGCTCTGGGACACCGGCAGCTGGGAGCCCGTCGGCGACGCGCGCCGCGGCCTCGAGAAGGGCGAGCTGAAGTTCCGCGTCGCCGGCGAGCGCCTGAACGGCGGCTGGGTGCTCGTCCACACGCGGGGAAAGGGCAACGACGAAGAGAACCAGTGGCTGCTGATCAAGGAGCGCGACGAGGAGGCGCGACCGGGCGAGCCGGACCCGTGGGGCCCGGACGACCGCAGCGTCTCGACGGGACGCACCATGGAAGAGATCGCCGCCGGCGAGAAGCCGCGCGAGCGGAAGGCCGCGGCCGGCGCCGTCCCCTCGACGGTGCCCCTGACACTGGCGACGCTCGCCACCGAGACGCCCGGGACCGGCGACTGGCTCCACGAGATCAAGTACGACGGCTACCGCATCGCCGCCCGCATCGACGGGAGCGGCGTCCACCTCTTCTCGCGCAGCGGGCTGGACTGGACGGCGCGGTTCTCCGGCGTCGCCAAGGCGCTCGGCGCCCTGCCCGCCTCCGGCACGTGGCTGGACGGGGAGGCGGTCGTCTTCGACGAGCGCGGCGTGAGCGACTTCGGCGCTCTGCAGCGCGCGCTCAAGGAGGGACGTGCCGAGGACGTCGCCTACGTCGCCTTCGACCTCCTCTTCGAGGACGGTGAGGACCTGCGCGAGCTGCCGCTGACGCAGCGCAAGCTCCGGCTGGAGAGGCTGCTCGGCCGCGGCGGCCGCGACCTGCACGGCGCCGTGCGCTACGGCGACCACATCGAGGGCCGCGGCGACGCAGTCTTCGAGGAGGCCTGCCTGCAGGGCCTCGAGGGCCTGGTGTCCAAGCGCGCCGACGGCGCTTATGCAGGCCGGCGCACGCGCTCCTGGCTGAAGACCAAGTGTGGCCGCCGCCAGGAGTTCGTCGTCGGCGGCTTCACGGAACCGTCGGGGGCGCGGCACGGGTTCGGCGCCCTCCTGCTCGGCGTCCACGACGAGGAGGGCGCGCTGCGCTACGCCGGCCGCGTCGGCAGCGGGTTCGACGACGCGACGCTGGCGCGGCTGGCGCAGCGCCTCCGCGCGCTCGAGCGACGCACGCCGCCGTTCTCCGACCCGCCCAAGGGCGCCCAGGCGCGCGGCGTGCACTGGGTGACGCCGTCCCTGGTCGCAGAGGTGGCCTTCAGCGAGTGGACCGGCGACGGCCAGCTCCGGCACCCGGTGTTCAAGGGGCTGCGGGAGGACAAGCCGGCGGCCGAGATCGTGCGCGAGCTCGAGAACGACGCGCCGGGACGGAGTGCAGGCGCACCGGCGCCGCGACCCGCCGCTCCCCACTCCCCGGCTCCCCCGTCCTCCACCCCCCGCGACTCCCGGAAGCCGATCGTGGGCGGCGTCGCGATCAGCCATCCGGAGCGGATCGTCTTCCCCGACCCGGGGCTGACGAAGCTTGACGTGGCGGAGTACTACGAGGCGGTCGCCGGCCTCATGCTCCCCTACCTCGAGCAGCGCGCCCTCACCGTCATCCGCTGCCCCGGCGGGATCGGCTCGCAGTGCTTCTTCCAGAAGAACGTCACGCCGTCGGTACCACGCTCCGTGTCCAAGGTGCGCGTGAAGGGCGCCGACGAGAAGACCGTCGTCTACCCGGTGGTCGACACCGCCGAGGGCCTGCTGGCGATGATCCAGAACGGCGCCGTGGAGTTCCACGTGTGGGGTTCCAGAGTCGGGGCGGTCGAATCGCCCGACATCCTCGTCTTCGACCTCGACCCCGATCAGGGCCTGCCGTGGCCCCGCGTGCGCGAGGCCGCGCGGACGCTGCGCGAAGAGCTGGCCGGGCGCGGGCTGGAGAGCTACGTGAGGACGTCCGGCGGCAAGGGACTCCACGTGGTCGTGCCGATCACATCGCAGGCGCGCTGGCCGCGCGTGGGCGCCTTCGCGCGCGAGGTGGTCGAGACGCTGGTGGCTCGCGAACCCGACAAGTACACGGCGACGATGTCCAAGGCCAAGCGCGGCGGCAAGGTCTTCGTGGACCACTTCCGCAACGGCCGCGGCGCCACGGCCGTGACGTCCTATTCTCTGCGTGCCCGCCCGGGCGCCCCCGTCGCCCTGCCCATCAGCTGGGACGAGCTGGGCAGGACCCAGGGGGGCGCCGACTGGACGGCCGCGAAGGTGCTGCGCCGGATGAAGACGCACGCGACAGATCCTTGGGCCGACTTCTTCGAGACGGGCCGGCGGCAGAAGCTCCCCGGCGCCGGCCGCTGATCGGCATACAGACACTCCCTCCAGAAGGAGTCCCGATGTTCACGCACAGCCCCGCGTTCTCCGGGTACTCGGTCGACGACATCGCCGGCGCCCGCGACTTCTACTCCGACACCCTCGGCCTCGAGGTGAGCGAGGCGAACGGCATGCTGACCCTGCACCTCGCCGGCGGCGGCAGGGTCCTCCTCTACCCAAAGGAGGGCCACGAGCCCGCGTCGTTCACCGTGCTCAACCTCCCCGTGGACGACATCGACGCCGCTGTGGACGGACTCGCGGCGGCCGGCGTGACCTTCGAGCGCTACGAGGGGATGCCGCACGACGAGAAAGGGATCGCGCGGCCTCCCAAGCCCGAGTACGGCCCGCCGATCGCCTGGTTCAAGGACCCGGCCGGCAACATCCTCTCCGTGCTGCAGACGGGCGCACACGAAGCAGCGGGGGGTGGCTCGCCGGCGGACCAGGTGAAGGCGGACCAGGTGAACCTGCAGCTCTCGATGTACCCCTTGCGGCAGCCGCACCTGCGCCCGGCCATCGAGGCGGCGTTGAAGGCGGCGGCCGGCGAAGGCGTGGAGATCACCGTCGGGCGCCTGAGCACCTTCGTGCGTGGGGACGAGCCGGCCGTGTTCGCCGCCCTACGGGCGGCGTTCCGCGCGGCCGGCTCGTCCGGCTCGACCGTCATGGTCGCGACGCTGGCCAACGGCGCGCCGAGCGACGAGACAGTGGCGGGCATCCAGGACGCCGCCGGGGCCGCCGGCCGGGACTGACGCCCGAGCTCAGTAGTGGCCGCGCGCGGCCACTCCCGCCGTCACGCCGGGCACTTGGCGCAGATGGAGCGGAACTGCATCGTGCTGAGGTAGCGGTCGCCGCGGTCGGGCAGGAGCACGACGATCGTGCCCTCATCGATCTCGGCGGCGATCCTCAGCGCGACGGCGACGGCGGCGCCGCTCGAGGAGCCCACGAACAGACCCTCGCGGCGCGCCAGCATCTTCGTGACGTCGAAGGCCTCGTCGTCGTCGACGAGGCGGCGGTCGTCGAGGTCCCCTGCCGTGAAGATGCCGGGTACCATCGACTCGGTCATGTTCTTCAGACCCTGGATGGCGTGGCCCATCACGGGCTCCACGCCGACGATCCGCACCTCCGGCTTGACCGACTTGAGGTAGCGACCGGTGCCCATGAGCGTGCCGGTCGTGCCCATGCCGGCGACGAAGTAGTCGACCGCGCCGGCCGTCTGCTCCCAGATCTCCGGGCCTGTGGTCTCGACGTGCGCAAGGATGTTGTCCGGGTTCTCGTACTGGTTGGGCATGTAGTAGCGCTCGGGTTCGTCCTCTCGCAGGCGGTGCGCCTCGTGGATGGCGCCGTCGATGCCCTCCTTCGCCGGCGTGAGCGAGAGATCGGCGCCGAGCCCCTGCAGGATCTGCACCCGCTCGGCGCTCGCGCACTCCGGCATGCACAGACGCACGCGGTAGCCCTTCGCCGCGCCGATCATGGCGATGGCGATGCCGGTGTTGCCGGACGTGGGCTCGAGGATCGTCTCGCCCGGCTTGAGGTCGCCGCGCGCCTCGGCCCCGGCGATCATGCTCAGCGCCGGGCGGTCCTTGACGAAGCCGCCCGGGTTGCAGCCCTCGAGCTTGCAGAGGACGTGCACGCCCGGCTTCGAGTCCACGTTCATGAGCTCGACGAGGGGCGTGCCTCCGATCGCCTCCAGCAGGTTCATCGCTCCGGACCTCCGTCCTGTTCGAGTCCATCGCCTGCGGCGCCCAGCGCCTCCGGCCCGGCGCCGATGGCCACAGCCACCACGCCGACCAGCAGGTCCACGCAGCGGCGCCTTACCTCGTCTGGTTCCTCACCCTCGAGTCCGACGCCCGCGGTGAGCATGGGCTGGCACGACGCCAGGCCCATCAGCGCCGCGCCGATGACCATCGCGAGCGCGTGCTGATCGATCTCGACGCCCTCGGGGGCGTTCTCTGCCAGCCAGCCTTGCAGCAGCCGCAGCGGCCGCAGCGGAGCGCCGGCGAGGAGGCTCTCCGGCGCCAGGCCGTCGATCTCGGCGCGCAGCATGAGCAGCAGCGATGTACGGCCGTCGGTCAGCGCGTGGTCGAAGACCTGCCGCAGCGCATCGAGAGAGGCGCCGGCGTCGGCCTCGGGCCTGCCCAGGGCGCTCATCGCCTCGCCTTCCGCGAGCAGGATCTCGGCGACCATCTCGTCCTTCGTGCCGAAGTAGCGGTGCACGAGAGCGTGGTTGACCCCGGCCGCAGCGGCCACCCGGCGGACGCTGACGCCGTCCACGCCGTGGGCCGCGAAGAGCTCCCGCGCGGCCAGCAGGATCGCCTGCCGCGTGATGGCGGCGTCACCGTGCGGCGCGCCCATGCCTGCCTCCCTCATCGCTTGCGCTTCGCCCGGGATGATACGTGAGTCGCCGGGCGTCCGCTGAGCCTCCTGGGGCGCTGTCCCTCGAGCGCCGAGTCGGCTAGAGTCACCATGGGGTGACAGAACGAGGGGAGAATCATGGATGGTCTTACTCGTAAGGAGTTCCTGGCGGCGTCCGGAGTAGCGGCGGGCGCCCTCTGGGCGGGCAACGCGCTCGGCGTCGCCGGCGTCGGTGGGCCCGACCCGGCAGAGGCAGCTGCCGCGATGCAG
The DNA here is from genome assembly GCA_903927755.1 of uncultured Thermoleophilia bacterium. Classification (GTDB taxonomy): domain Bacteria; phylum Actinomycetota; class Thermoleophilia; order UBA2241; family UBA2241; genus CAIXSE01. The sequence goes on from CAIYOD010000179.1 coordinate 7,431, forward strand.
GCAGCCGTCGCATCCGGCAGCCAAGACCAGTTCGAGAAGGCCCGCGGCCTCATCCAGTCCAACTGGTATCTCCCGGTCGAGGATCTCGACCCCGGCGAGATGCGCATCTCCTTCCTCGGCAGCAGCTTCACGGCCCGTCGCGCGCAGGCCATGAACAGCGTGTTCATCGAGGTCGGCACCGGGCAGAGCTTCGTGTTCGACCTCGGGTCGGGGACCATCTCCCAGTACACGGCGATGGGCATCCCCTCGTCGCGGATGACGCGCGTGTTCCTCACCCACCTGCACGCCGACCACATGAGCGACCTCGTGGCGCTCTACTGCTTCGGCCCGGCGCACGACCGCAAGACGCCGCTGCACATCTACGGCCCCAGCGGCCCGATCCTCAGGGGCAAGGAGTACACGGAGCAGGGCACGCAGGCCTTCTGCAAGAACCTGCTGGCCCTGTGCCGCTGGCACAGCGACGCCATGAGTTTCCTCAGCACCGGCCTCAAAGCCACGGACACGAGGCCCCCGGTCGACGGCTACGAGGTCGTGCCGCACGAGCTGCGTTACCGCCAGAACCCGGGGGTCGCGTACAGCGACGGCGACGTGGTCATCCGCCACTTCCCCGCGGCGCACGACCGCGACGGCTCGATCAGCTACAGGCTCGAGTTCAACGGCATGTCCGTGGTCTTCAGCGGCGACACCAAGCCCACCGACTGGATGTACGAGAACGCCAAGGGCGTGGACGTCCTCATCCACGAGATGGCGCTCAGCGTCAACGCCTGGGTCAATCACCTGGCGGGCTACTACAAGAAGACCGACCCGCTGATGTACGAGCAGGCCTACGAGCAGATGGCCGAGGTGCAGGCCAACTCACACACACCGGAGAAGGCCTTCGGCGAGTGCATGGCCCAGTGCAAGCCCAGGCTCGGGGTGATCACCCACTGCCACTTCAACCAGGACACGTTCATCCCGGCGATCACGACGGTCCGCCAGTCCTACAAAGGCCCGCTCGCCTGGGCGGTCGACGGGACGGTGCTGAACCTCAAGCCCGGTGAAGCCATCACGCAGCGGCAGGCGCTCACCTCCGACTTCGCCTGGGACCTCACCACGAAGGGGTACAAGCCGAGCGAGGTCGCAGACCCGAAGTACCACGGGCCCTACGCCCAGTTCAGCGCCTACACGATGCGTCACATCCTGCCGGGCTACAAGCCGTAAGCGGGGCTGCGCCGGCCTCTCTCTCCTCTCCGCGGCGCTCCCCTCAGAGGTTCATGCGAACGAGATCACGCGCTCACACGTCGCTCGCTCAGCGGTCCCAGACTCCCTCATCAGACCCACTCGTCCGCGCCCCGCCCCGGAGCCGACAGGAGACCGTGATGGAACACAGCACTTGCCAGCAAGCGGCCACCCGGGTGCACCTCGACTGCGAGGTGTGCTCCCGGACCTCCGTGGTCGAGATCCCCGCGCAGCGCGCTCCGTACGGGATCGTCGACTGCCCGCTGTGCGGCGACACGTACATCGTGAGCCTCGATGCGGCCCCGAGAGCGCCGCATCGCTGGCTCTGACCCGCCGGCCGCGCAGAACCTGCCGGGCGCCGGTCTCACGCGAGGACGTGCGCCTTGATGAGATTGGTCTTGCCGGCCTGGTTCGTCTGCAGCCCGGCGGTGATCACGACGACGTCGCCGGGCGCCCCGTGACCGCCCTCCTCGACCAGGAAACAGGCCTCCGCGACGATCTCCTCGAACGTCCCATTGCGCGTGCCGAGCAGCGGGTGGACGCCCCACGAGAGCGCCAGCTGGTTGACCACACGCTGATTGGGACTCACGGCGATGATCGGCTGACCGGGGAAGTTGCGCGCCACGGCGCGGGCGGTCGCGCCGGAGTACGTCGCGCTGATGATGGCCGAGGCGCCCACACGGTGCGCGACTTCGCAGGCCCCGTGGCTGATGGCGTTGGACACCCCGGTGCGCCCGGCCGCCCACGTCTGCGGGGCGCGGCCCTGGCTCTCGATGTCCTCTTCGACGACACAGGCGATCTCCGCCATCGTGCGGACCGCCTCCACCGGGTACCCGCCGACGGCCGTCTCGCCCGAGAGCATGACGGCGCTGGTGGCGTCGTAGATCGCGTTGGCGACGTCGCTCGCCTCCGCACGCGTCGGACGCGGGCTGCCGATCATCGACTGCAGCATCTGCGTCGCGGTGATGACGGGCTTGCCGGCGACGTTGGCCGCGTGGATGATGCGCTTCTGCCAGACGGGTACCAGGGCCGGGTCGATCTCGACGCCGAGGTCGCCGCGCGCCACCATGACCGCGTCGGCCGCGGCGATGATCGCCTCGTACTCGACCAGCGCCTCCTTCCGCTCGATCTTGGCGACGACGAGCTGGTCGCCGCCGGCCGCGGCGATCGCTTCCTTGAGCTCTCTCACATCGTCGGCGCACCCGACGAAGGAGAGCGCCACGTAGTCCACGTCCTGGCGCAGCCCCCAGTCCAGCAGTTCGCGGTCGGCCGCCGTGAGGGCGCCGATCGGCAACCGGCTGTCGGGCAGGTTGACGCCCTTGCGCGAGTCGATGATCCCGTCGTTGAGCACCTCCAGCGACAGCGAGGACGGAAGGGCATGCCTGACCCGCAGGGCGACGGCGCCGTCGTCCACGAGCACACGTTCGCCGGCGCGCAGGTGCGGCAGCAGGTCGGGGAAGTTGACCGGCAGCATCCCGGTGGAGCCGGCGCCGAGCGCGATGTGCTGCCCTGCCTTCACCGACAGCGGCTGCGCCAGGTCTCCGAGCCGGAGCTTCGGTCCGGGCAGGTCGATGAGCACGGCGAGCGGCGAGGCGTGCGCGGCGGCCGCCCCTCGCGCCGCGGCGATCGCCTCCTCGTGCTCCGCCGGCGTCCCGTGAGAGAGGTTGATCCGCGCCACGTCCATCCCGGCCGCCACGAGGCGGTCGAGCACCCCCTCGTGGCGCGACACGGGCCCGAGCGTCGCCACGATCTTGGTCCGCCGGCGAGTCACGGGGCGCGCGGCGGGACTTGGCCGGGAGGCAACTCCCGGCCGCAGACAGGATCGCGCTCCGGCGCGCCGACCGGCTCGTGCATGTCGCCTCCGTTCTCGCGTGACCTGGCATCGCCGCGGACGGCGAACGCTCTCACCATGCCGCACCCGTGTTCAGTGCGCGCTAAGAGCATAGGGCCTGGCGGCTCGGTCACGCCGCGGGTCGGTGGGCTAGACGGCGTCCTCGCCCGGCGCGGGCTCGTCGGCGGAGGCGAGCACGCAGTGCAGCAGGACGTTCGCGCCGGCTTCGCAGTCCTCCCAGCCCGTCTCCTCCACTTCGACATGGCTGCGCCCGCCGATGCTGGGCACGAAGACCATGGCCGTCGGACCTACGGTGGCCAGGTAGCTCGCGTCGTGACCGGCGCCGCTCTCCATGGCCAGGCTCGAGTAGCCGAGCCGCTCCGCCGTGTCGCGCACCCGTGCGACCAACTCGGGTGCGAACTCGTTGTGGCGCACGCGCCACGTCTCCTCGACGCGGATCCCGCAGCCGTGCCGCTCGGCGATGGCGCGGAACTCCGCCTGCAGGGCGTCCCAGGCGCGCAGCGCCAGATCGTCGTCCCACGACCGGATGTCGACGGTGAAGTGCGCGGCGCCGGGGACGACGTTGCGCGAGTTGGGGTGCGTGGTCAGCTCGCCGACGGTGGCGACCATGCCGCCGCCCATCCGGGCCGGCAGGCCGCGGACCTCGAGGACCATCTCGGCGGCGGTGACCAGCGCGTCGCTGCGTCCGTCCATGGGCGTCGTGCCGACCTGGTTGGCGACGCCTTCGAGATAGACGTCGTACCAGTGCAGGCAGACGACGCCGCGAGGCACGCCGATCGTCACGCCCTCGCGCTCCAGGCGCGGACCCTGCTCGATGTGGAGCTCGTAGCAGGCGTGGAACGGGCGGCGGGCGCACGGGGCGGAGCCGCGGTAGCCGATGCGCGCGAGCTCGTCGCCGAAGCGGAAGCCGTCGGCGTCGGTCCGCGCCCATGCCCAGTCGCGGTCGAGGGCGCCCGCCCAGACGCCGGAGGCCAGCATGGCGGGCGCGAACCGCGACCCCTCCTCGTTGGTCCAGTCGACGAGCTCCACGGAGCGGAGCGTCTCGACGCCGTGGTCGTCGAGGGTGCGCAGAACCTCGAGCGCGCCCATCACCCCGAGGACGCCGTCGAAGCGCCCACCGCGGGGCTGGGTGTCGAGGTGGGAGCCGGTGATGACCGGCGGCAGCGCGGCGTCCCGGCCGGGCCGCCGTCCGAAGATGTCGCCCATCTCGTCGACCTCGACCCGCGCGCCGAGCTCCTCCAGCCAGGAGACCAGCAGGTCCCGCGCGCGCCGGTCGTCGTCGCTCAGCGCGAGACGGTGCATCCCGCCACCGGGCGTCGCCCCGAGCTCGGCCATCGCCTCGAGGCTGCGCCGGAGGCGGGCGCCGTCGACGCGCAGTCCTAGGAGCCCCGTGCTCACGTCGCGGCCGTGAGGACGATCTTGCCCACCTTGCCGCCGGCTGCGAAGCGCTCGTAGGCGGCCGTGGCGTCCTCCAGCGGATACGTCGCCGCCACAGGCACGCGCAGCCGCCCACCGGCCAGCGCCGGCACGACCAGTGATTCGAGTGTCGCGATCAGGACTGCCTTCTCGCCGCCGGAGCGCGAGCGCAGGGTCGAGGCGGCGATGCGGCCGCGGCGGCCCATCAGCGCCATGAGGTCGACCTCCACCTTCGCGCCGCTGCCGACACCGATGACTACGACGCGCCCGCGGACGGCGAGCGCCGCGAGCGCCGACGGCAGGCTCGCGGCGCCGACGAGCTCGAGGACGACATCGTAGGGGCCGTGATCGGCCACCGCGGCGGGCGCGACGACCTCGGCCGCGCCGAGCGCGGCCACGGCCTCGTGCTGCCCGGCGTCTCGCACCGACGCGACGACGTGCGCGCCGGCCAGTGCCGCCAGCTGCACCGCGGCCGAGCCGACGCCGCCGGCCGCGCCCGTCACGAGCACACGGTCGCCGAGCGTGAGACCCGCCTGTCCGAAGAGCGCGTCGTAGGCGGTCGCGTACGCCTCCATGAAGCCGCCGGCCTCCGGCCAGCTCAGGCCGGCGGGCACACCGAGCGTGTGCGCCTCGTCCACCACGGCCAGCTCGGCCTGGGCGCCGCCGCCGACAAGCGCCATCACCCGGTCGCCGACGGCGAACCGGGTCACGCGCGCTCCTGCGGCGGCCACCTCTCCGGCCATCTCGAGACCCGGGACGTCCTGCGGCCACCCAGGCGGCGCCGGGTACCGGCCCGCCCGCTGCGACAGATCGGCGCCGTTGATGCCGGCCGCCCGGACCGCCACGACGACGTCGTGGTCGCCGGGCTCCGGGGCCGGGCGTTCCTGCCAGTGAAGCCGTCCTTCGTCGATCACGATGGCATGCATGGGCCACCACCTCCTGGCGCGGTCATACCCACAGGGGGCCGAACGATGCGTCAGACCCAGGCGTGCAGGTCGTGCGGCTCCTCGTCGTTCCAGCGACGAGGGATCCAGAGCGGGACCGTCTTCTGGTCGGTGCAGCCGACGAGGTCGTAGGTCTCGTCGCCGTCGAAGACCGAGAAGTGCGCCGGCAGGTCGGCGCCGTGCTCCTCGCAGACGGCGAACTCCACGCGCCAGCGCTCGTCCAGCAGCGCCCCCTTGACGGCGTCGCGCCCGAGCAGTTGTGCCGCGCCGCCCAGCAGGCAGCCGAGGCACGGCAGCGGGCTCGACTTGACCGCCGCCCCCACCGCGGCCGAGTAGGCGGCCTCCGCCAGTGCGGCCTTCATCATGCACGAGTACACGCGGATCAGGCCGTCCTCGGGCGGCACGTACAGGCCGACGCCGGCAGGATAGACGGGCAGGGCGTGCACGCCGGCCAGACTCTCCGTCTCGCCGGCGAGCCACCAGTAGTCGAGCGGCGTCATCGGCCCGGGGTCGTCGTCCGACGCCAGGTCGGCGCCGGTCTCGCGGCGGGCCCACTCGGCGAAAGACGACCAGCGGCCGAGCCGGGACAGCCGCTGCTCGAAGAAGCGGGCCGCCCGGCCGACGAAGTCGTCCAGCCGGGCATCGTCCACCGTCGTCCACCACACGCCGTCCCGGCCTCTGCCGAGCCTGCCCTCGGCGTCACGCGTCCACTCCGGGACGGCGTCGCCGGCGCAGTAGTGACCCACGACGGACGGTACCTGGTCGTTACTCTCACCCTCTACTTCAACCTGAGCCTTCAGCTCCGAGAGCGCCTCCGGGCTCTCCACGACGGCCGAGAGCTGCGGCTCGCCCATCAGGATGGAGAACGAGAGGCCGGGGCCGGTCTTGCGGAAGGCGGTGAACGCGCCGTCGATCCAGGCGCTGTTCTCGAGCCCGGTCTCCGGGCTCGCTGCCAGCGCCTCGCGGCTCAGGATGCGGGTCGCGACGGAGTCGTCGCCGGGCTGCTGCGGAACGGGTGTCATGAGAGCGGAGTCCTTTCGTCGGTCGCGCCAGTGTGTCAGGCGGGCGCCGACGACGGCAAGCTCACGGAGCGGCCGAGCCCTCCGCCGCTGGGACCTTCGGCTCGGCGGCGCGCAGCGCCGCGGCCGCCTGCCGGCTCCGACCGGCCAGCTCGGCGAGCGACATGTCCTGGGCGCTCATGGCCACCAGGCCGGCGACGATGCCGACGACGAGCTGCAGCGCCTGCAGGCCGAGCGCGTACGCCAGGGCTGGGCCGCCAGCGACGCCGTACGTGGCGAGCGCCGCCACGGCGGCCACCTGGAAGGTGCCCACGTTGCCGGGCGTCGCCGGCACGAGGCCGATCAGGTTGGTGAGGACGATGACGAGGGCGGCCCCGCTCAGTCCGGCCGCCCCCAGATGGAACGCCCAGAGCATGGCGACGGCCGCGGCGAGCTGGATGACCCAGGCCAGCACCTGCGTCCCCGTCACGGCGAGCGCGGCGAGCGGCCGGTCCCAGATGCGCTGGCTCTGGATGAGCTGCGGCAGCCAGCGCCCCATCCGCCTGACCCTGGGTCCGCCGCGCTCGCACGCCTCGGCGACCTGCCGGCGGCGGCGGTTGAGGACGAACCCGCCCACGAGCGGCACGGCGATGAGCCCCGCGCTCACGTAGAGCACGTGCACGGCCCAGGACGGCGCGGAGAGCGTCGAGAGGAAGACGAGCGCCATCACGAGGAACGTGACGATGGCGAACATGCGCTCGGTGAGCGTGATCCCGAGGGCCGTCGGGAACGGCAGGTGCTCGCGGCGCCGCCGCAGCAGCACGTACAGCACGTACGGCGACAGCACCGTCCCCACGCGCACGGGGATCAGGGAGTTGGCGAGCAGCCCGATGCTCGTCGCGGAGAAGGAGTCGGTGAAGCGCGAGCGGACGCCGGCGACGGCATCGACGATGAGCTGCAGCGAGAGGCTGCGCAGCGCGAGCGACGCCAGCATGAGCGCGACGGAGGCGAGCGCCCAGCGCCAGTCGGCGTGGGCGAAGGACCGCACCATCAGGGCCAGGTCGTCGCGTCCCAGCACGGCGAACGCGAGGAAGATGAGGGCCGCCGCTCCGATCCACCGGCGGCGGCCCGGAGAAGTGACGACCCTGCGCAGGGAGCGAGCCAGCCGCGAGGAGGCTCGGCCGGTCGTCTGGGGGTCGCTCATCATTTCAGGAGTATGGGCCGATGAATCGTGGGTCACAACCCACTAATGGCGCAGTAGCCGTCCGAAGGTAGGCTCGCAGGACGTCCTTCTTGCTCGCCTACTCCAGCACGCGCCCCGACAGCGGCTCTGCGATCAGCTTCGCCCCCAGCGCCGGGAAGGCGCCCACGACCATGTCGACGAGCCGCGCGACGGGTCGCGTCAGCGCATCCGTCGCCGGGATCCCCAGCTCGAGCTCGTAGAGGATGATCGCGGCGCTCACCTCCGCGTCGGTCATGTCCTCGTGGTTGATGGTGAGCCCGATGACCTCGACGCCGGCGAACGCCCGGAGCAGGGCGATCTCGCTCAGCGGCGTCGGCGCGGGCACGTCCGGGAAGTCGCCCAGCATGCGACGCGCCGGCGCGTGCTGCAGGATGACCGCGTCCGGTCTGGCGCCGCGCAGGATGAAGGTCGACGAGAGGTACGCGGGGTGACTGAGCGCGCCCTGCCCCTCGACGATGATCACGTCGGGGCGCTCCGCCTCGAACGCCTCCACGACGACGGCTTCCACCTCGCCCGAGCAGAACTGGCACGGGATGGCGTCGAGCGCGACGCCGTAGCGGGCGCCCTGGATGAGTCCCGTCTGGCCGGTGCCGACGAGGACGGCGCTGATCCCGCGCTCGACCAGCGCCTGCGTCAGGATGGTCGCGGTCGTGCGCTTGCCGATGGCGCCGTCGGTGCCGAGCACGGCGATGCGCGGGCAGGTCACCTCGTCGATGCGGCCGCTGAACATGCGCAGGTCCTTCTTGGCGCGCGGGCGTCGCACGTCCAGGAGCCTCACGCCGAACGTCGCGGCGGCCGCGGTGAACTCGAGGTCCTCGTTCAGGAACTCGTGCAGGCCGTTGACGATGCTCATGCCGCGCCCCATGGCGCCGAGCACCACGCCGCGCTCGCGCTGCGAGAGCAGGCCGCTGAGCGGCGCCACGCCGATGATGAAGAAGTCCGGGACGTAGCCACAGAGGGCGATCGCGTCCGCGAGGTCGGCGCAGATGGGGATCCCACTGGGCCGCTCGTCGAGGAACTCGCCGGCGTCCAGCCCGACCTTGGTGCTGTCGATCACGGCGAGGATCTCGTACTTCTCCGAGTGACGCACGAGGCCGTTGGCGGTCTTGCCGTCCGGCGTCCCGAAGAACGCCTCCGCGTAGACCACTGCCGTCCGCCGCTTCATGACGGACCTCCCGGCCGCGGCCGTCTGCCGTCGTCGAAGACGGGCGTGATGTTCAGGAGGTCCGAGACGTCGAGGCCCTCCATGAACGTGACGCCCCCGGTGCGCTGGAAGAGGCGGGCGCGGCCGGTGACGGCGGCCCGCTCCCCGCTGACGCGCAGCCACGAGCCCTCGTACAGGCCCAGCACAGGACAACCGTTCTCCTCGAGGAACTCGGTGATGCGCTCCGCGCGGGTCTCGCCCATGAACGTCGACGCAGGGTCCGGGTCGATGTAGTGGAGGTTGATCTGGAACGGCACGAGGCCCAGAGCGCCGAAGCTCGGCGGCCGGCAGATCGGCATGTCGTTGGTGGTCCGGATGGTGGGGCAGGCGACGTTGGTGCCCGCGGAGGCGCCCACGTAGCGGGTCGCGCCTTCGCGCACGTTGCGGCTGAGCTTCTCGACCACGCCGAGGGCATACAGGGAGTCGAGCAGCCGGAAGGTGTTGCCGCCGCCCATCAGCACGACGTCCGCGTCGAGGATCGCCCGCTCCGGGGCGCTCGAGCGGTGGGCGGAGACGACCTCGACGCCGAACGCGCCCAGCGCGGCCGCCGCCCTCTCGGCGTACCCGTCCCAGTCCGCGAGCGCGTACGGGACGAACGTCACCTTGGCTCCGGCGGAGACGTCGGCGAAGGTCTCGGCGGCATGCGAGAACATGGTGCCGCCGAAGTTGGTGGAGTTGGAGAGCAGAAGGAGCTCCATGACCGCCATCCTGATAGGCCGGCCAGGGGGATCCCGAGCAAGCGATTGGCGCTTCGCAGCGGCGGATGTCGCGGGCTGCGTACGCCGGTTCCGCGCAGAGGTCATCGACCTGTTCCGCGGCGAGGGGATTGCGTGCCCGGAGGAGAAAGGCGGCACGTCGTCTTACTACAGTGGCAGGAACCCCGGCTCCGGTCAACGTGGGCGACCGCGTCGCGCACGCCGCGGGCGCACGTGGCCAGCGTCGCCCGAGGCCGAGGGCGCCGGTGGCCGCTGCGCGTGCCGGCGCCCGGGCGGCCTCAGCCTTGCTGAGGCTTGCGGCGTCCCCGCTGGCCGAGGGGCCGCGGTTTGTCCCACTCCTCGGGGTTCCCGTGGCCGTGCTTCTGCTGATGGGCGAACAGGTCGCTGCGCCGCTCGAACGCCTCGCCGCAGGTGATGCAGCGGAAGGTGATGGCGGCGCCGAGCCGCGCCTCGCCGCAATCGTCGTGCCTCAGGCACATGTGGTTGTCGAGGTCCCGCTGCGACTTGAGGGCAGTGTGGCAGATGGTGCAATCGTAGGTCTTGGGGGTGGTGGCTGCAGGCATACGGCATCGTCCTCTCGACGAAAGGCCGCGTCCACGACGGTGGGATTCGTTCGCCACGGGTGATGCCACGGCAAGTTGACCGAGCAAAGTCGGGATAAGTGTTCCCCATCGGGGGGGAGGGCACACCTGTTCCCCTGCTGCAGCCGCCCGACGCCGGGGGCGCGGGCCCGAGCGAGGCCCTAGCGAAGCAGCTCGATCTGATCCCACTCGGACTCGGGGATCGTCACGGAGCGGCTCGGCGCGCCGGCCACGGCGCGGATGCTCATGACGACCGATGCCTGCACATCGGCATGACCCTCGATGATGCGTCCCTCCTCGCCCTTGTAGCGGACGTGCCTGCCGAGCAGGTCTTCGAGCCTCATGCGGCCTCCGTGTCGAGTGAAACGAGCTGCTGTCTACCGTAGCACTTGCGACGCCGTCACTCAGTCCTCCGACCCCTCGTCATGGTAGAAGGCGCGGGGATCCCACGGCGGGATCGCGTGGAGGCCGACGGTGACGTACTTCTCGCCCGGCTCGACACCCTGACCGAGCACCAGTTCGGGAACGAGCTCGTTGCGCAGCCCGAGCAGCACGGCTTGCGGACCCCAGACGTCGGCGGCCCAGCCGTCCTCCCGATACCGGCCGGTGGACGAGCCGCACCGGCAAGCGCGCCGCTCGTCCGTCACCAGGGCCACGACGTCGTGGCAGCCGCTGCAGAGGAGGAGCTTCATCCGGGCCCGGCGACGAAGACCGCGGCGCGCTCGTGCCGGGGCATGCCCTCGGCCGCCAGTGGCATCCTGTCGGCGATCGTCCGCGCCCGCTCGAACAGGTCGGACCGCCGCAAGGCCGAGAGCGCGTGGGGGTTCACGTAAACGACGGCGGCCGGCCGCGGCGACTCCCTGAGGCTCGCCTCCAGGTTCGCCACGACCCGGTCGAGGACGGCGCCCGGGAACGGGTTGTACAGGTAGACGACCAGCGGCTCGTCCGGGAACGCGAAGTCCGCGGCGTCCTGGACCCGGAGCTCGACGCGCGCCGGGTCGATCCTGTCCGGCCCATACCCGGCGACGTTCCTCCTCGCGACCTCGATGCAGGCGGGTGAGACGTCCACCCCGATGAGCCTCCGGAACGGATAGGTGGAGGCAACCATGAGCGGTTTGCCCTTGCCGCAGCCGAGGTCGACGAAGACCGCCCGCGAGAAGTCGGCGCCGAGACCGTCGAGCGCCAACCTGATCGCCGCCTCGCTGGTCGTCTCGTAGGGGATCACGAGGTGTCCGGCGCGAGTGACGCAGGGCCCGAGCTCGCGCCCCACCAGGATCCCGGCGGTGTCCGTCCCGTGCGCCGCGTCGAACCCGTCCCGCGAGAGCTCCGCCAGCTTGCGCCGCTTGAGCCGCCGCATCGCGAGCGGCGTGAGCAGCAGGCCGGGGAGCTGGTCGGCCGTGGCCGCCAGGCCCAGATCCCTGACAGACGCGGTGAGCAGGCTGAGAGTCCTCATGTCGGCTCCCATCCTACGCGAGCCGGGCAACCTCAGGAGGCGGCTGAAGGGCGCCCTTCGAGGGAGCGACGCAGGCTGTCCCCGCGCTTCTTCAAAGCCTCGCGGTGACCTTTGATCCCGTAGTCCTGGCACTCCAGCAGGCCAAGCGACGCGGCGCAATCGATCTCTTCCAGCGCCTCCGCCGGCAGGCCCTCGCGCTTGAGCACGACGCTCAGGCGATCGAAGATCTGCAGCAGGTCGCGGCGCACGCCCTCGTGCTCGAGCGGGTCCGCCGCAGCCTCCAGAAGACCGAGGATCGCCTCCCGGTACAGCGCCGCCGACCGAGCGGGGTCCGTCTTCTCGAGGCGCTCGGCGTCCAGCATCGGGAGCGACGCCTCGCGCCGGCGACGCGCCGGCGCGGATTCGGCGGCGCGCGGTGGGACTTCAGCCTCGGCGGAGGCCTGTGCGACGGCCGCCGTCTCCGTCGCCGC
>CAIYOD010000180.1 GCA_903927755.1 uncultured Thermoleophilia bacterium
CCGGCCGTCGTCTCCAGCGGTCGACACCCCCCGACGTGACCGCCGTCCGGCGCTCTCGCGCCGGGTGCTCCTGCGGCGCGCTCGCCAGAAGCGCGCACGATGGAGCAGTGATCGGAACAGGCTGTAGCCTCCCCCGAAGGCATAGAGATAACCACGATACGGATAGCGAGTCAAGTTCAAGCATGTTGCAGTTCGCGCCCGCGATAGAGCGGATCTCGGGCCCGAACCCGAGCGTCCGTGCCGGAAGAACCTGGCCAATCCTCAGCATGTGCGGGCAGGCGCCCACTGCAGTTTCACTCGACGGCGAACGCCCGCCAGGAGCTCGTCGAGAGTGCGTGTTCCTCGTCCGTGGGATGCATCGCCCGCACCCGCCAGGAGCCGGCGGTGAGGCGCGCGTGCCCTACGTATCTCGTGGTCTCGCCGCCGTCCTTGTCACGGTTGACGGCGGCGACCGTCAGCCTGCTCACCCAGTCGCCGCCGGCACCGCGCCGCTGGAACTCCAGCTGGACGGTGTGCTCCCCCGCGGGATGCTGCGGCGACAGGTCGCCGGCGGCCGTCACCAGATCGGCCGCGTCCACCACGCGCGGCACGCGCGGCGTCGCCAGCGCCACGTGAGGCGTCACCGTCTCGGCGCGGCTGCGCGCGATCAGGTAGTCACGTCCGTCGGGCTGCTCCAGGGGCGGCGTGAACACCACCCTGAGAGAAGTGCTGAGCGACGGCGTGTACAGGAAGACGGCCTCGCCGGCCGCGTCGGTGACGCCGAGCCCCACGTTCTGCCAGCCGGACTTGAGCCGCTGCAGCCTGAGGAGCGCTCCCTTCAGCGGCTCGCCGGCGGCGCTGGTCACCGTGGCGGTCAGCTCGGCCTCGACGCCCCAGGGCGGCGTGGCGTGCATCGCCACGAGCGTCGCCGTGGGCAGGTGGTCGGCGACGGCGAAGCCGAGCGCCGGCGCGACGAGCAGCCCGACCTCGTATCGCCGGGTGTCGAAGGCCGGGGCGGCCTCGCCCGGCGCGAGCGCCCTGCGCTCGCCGGTGGCGAGGTCGTGCCTCCACGTCACGGAACCGGCGCCGCCCTCCTCCGTCCAGTAGGCGGCGCCGTCCGCCACTCCGTACTGCAGTGGCGTGATCGTCGTGACGACCTCGGTCCGCGGCAGCGCCGGCGGCTCGTAGGCCGCGGCCCGCGGGTTGGTCTGCAGGAACTTCACGGGGTCGACGTACCCACCGCGGTCGGCCCAGCTCTTGGGGACATGTCCGGCGTAGGGGTTACCGTCACGGTACCTGGCGCCGGGGTGGGTGCTGAAGTGCAGGTGTCTGCAGCCGTTGACCCGAGCGATGACCTGCCCGGCCTGCACGCGCTGGCCTGCCTTGACCTTGAGGCCGGACACGTGTCCGTACAGGGCGTGGAACCTGGTCCCCGCCGCTGTCGTGTGCGTGATGATGATGCAGCCGCCGGGGGCGCCGCCCACGCCGTAGCCGCCCGCGTCGGCACGCGAGATGAAGACCACGCCGTCGCCGATCGCGTACACGGCGCGTCCGTAGGAGCACGGCATGTCCTGGGCCACGTGGACGTAGGAGCCCCGAGGGGCGAGCCAGCCCGACCAGCCGTTGAAGTCCTCGGTACCGATCGGCCAGTACCACCCGCCGCTCCCCGGCTGCGGAGCGCCGAGCGCGGCGCGAGCTTCGCCGGCAAGCGGACCGATGAAGACGGGCTCGGGGAGGACGGTGGAAGACGCCGGCGCGGCTGCGCCGCCCGCCGCGGCCAAGCCGAGCAGGGTGACAGCGGCGATCAGGACCGCCAGGGTCAGGATCGTCGTCCGCCGTACGTGCGCTGTCGTGCGGTCATCCACTGACGCCGCAGTATGCCACGGCGAACGGCGTCGTGCTCGCGGCGCGGAGCGGCTACGCTCGCCGCGCCACCCGTGCCGCGTCTCCGCGGCGGGCAACAGCGTGGCGGGCCGGCGATCATCGTCGCCGCTGCCCGGCAGGGAACGGCGCGGCTCTCAGACGATCCAGGCCATGCCGTTCCAGTAGGCCTCGACGCGACGACGACGAAGCGCGAACTCCAGCACCTTCGGCCAGGTCTTCCGGGTCCCCTCGAGGAAGAGATCGAACCCGGGCGCCTTGACACGCCTGAACGCGAGGTCCCGCCGGCGCGGAGGTTCGAGGGACGCCTCCAGCATGCAGGGCACGAACAGCATGCCGGGATGGGTCGAGACCCAGACGAACAGGCGCCCGCCGTGCGCGGCGACGAACTCACCGACCTCGTCGGGCGCCACGATCTCGATGTCGGTGACGGCGTCCGCTACGCCGTGGACCCGACCGCAGTTCTCCATCCAGACCGCCACGTTCCCTCCTTGAGGATCGGCCGTTACCTGAGAGTGTTCCGCAATGGCCCCAGAGCAACCCCGATCCGTCCTGTCACCCTCCTTGTGGCGCCTGCGGACGTTCTGCTACCGTCGGCGGACTGCCGGACCGGCGCCCTACGCCCCTGCCGCCCGGCCACGATCCACACGAGGGAGCTCGCATGACCGCAGACAGCGACCCGTTCGCCGCCGCCCCACCCGACCTGCGCGAGCTGCTCGCCCTGGCGAGCGACCTCGCGCTGCAGGCGGGGCGCGTCCATACGGAGGGCCTGCGGGACGTGCTGCGCATCGAGACCAAGTCGTCGCCCACCGACCTCGTGAGCCAGATCGACAAGGAGGCGGAGCGCCTCATCGTCGACGGCCTGCGCGCCGCCCGCCCGGACGATGCCATCCTCGGCGAGGAGGGCGCCTCCCGGGAGGGGACGAGCGGCGTCCGCTGGGTCGTCGACCCGCTCGACGGCACAACCAACTACGTCTACGGCTATCCCGCTTACGCAGCCTCCATCGCCGTGGAAGTGGACGGCGAGACCCGTGTGGGCGTGGTGCTCGACTCGAGTTCCGGCCGCCTGTACCGGGCGGTCGCCGGGCACGGGGCCGTCTGCGACGACCGCCCGATCCACGCGCGCGAGCAAACGGACCTCTCGCGCGCGCTCGTCGCGACCGGCTTCTCGTACGACGCATCGCACCGCGAACAGCAAGGCGCCGTGGTCGCCGCGGCGCTGGGTCGCATCCGCGACCTCCGCCGCGGCGGCACGGCGGCGCTCGATCTCTGTCACATCGCCGCCGGACACGTGGACGCTTACTGGGAGCTGGACCTCTCGCCGTGGGACTACGGCGCCGGCGTGCTGATCGCCCGCGAAGCCGGCGCAGCCGTCGATCTGGCGCCGGCCGCGCACGGCGCCGGCCCGGCCGTGGTCGCGGCGCACCCGGCGCTCATGCCGGCATTCCGCGAGCTGCTTCGAGAGACGGGGGCGTTGGCATAGGCTGAAGCGACGCGACTCTGAGCCGCCGCCGCGGCGGCGGCGCGGTCCCGCGGCGGGAACTCACCCCGCGCAGGAGCGGATCGCCTGGGAAGCGCCGGACGAGGTGATGCCCGTCCGGAGGCTGTGCCTTGATACCTTTGAAGACATCATGGCGCAGCCTCGGAGAGACGGATACCCCGGGCGGGCGCGGGCGGGCGCGGGCGGGCGCGGGCGGGCGCGCGCGGAGAGGCCGCCGCCGGGTCAGGACCG
>CAIYOD010000181.1 GCA_903927755.1 uncultured Thermoleophilia bacterium
CGCTGAGGCGCCGCCGCCCCTCGCGCGTACGGGTCAGGTCGTGAGGCGCGGCCGGCCGGCGCTGGCCCGCGGCCAGCCGGGAATGGGCCGCGCCCGGCCTGCTCAGCGCTCGGCGAGCGCCCCCGGGGGCACGCCGAGCTGCTGGGCGACGAAGCTCACCAGCAGCTCACGCACCCGCTGCACCTGCATCCCGGTGTAGCCGATGGCCGAGCGGAAGCTGAGGCCGTCCGAGAGCGCGACCATGCGCTGGGCGATCTCGGCGGCCGGAGCCACCGGGTGGAACACGCCGGCCGCCGCTCCGTCCTCGACGAGCTGCTGGAAGAACGTCACCCAGCCCTCGGACATCGCGGCGCACTCGGCGAGCAGGTGCGGGTGCAGCCGCACGCGCGCCCAGGTCTCGATCCAGAGCACGTACTCCTCGCGCAGCACACCCTCGGAAGGGATCGCCAGATCGATGGTCCGACGCAGCAGCTCGATGGGGTCGCTCGTCTCCTGCCTGAGTTCGTGGAGCTGGCGGCTCGTGTGCTCGTTCGCCCACTGAAGAGCGGCGAGCAGCACCTCGTCCTTGGACTTGTAGTAGTAGTGGATGATCGCGCTGGAGACCCCAGCCTCGCGGGCGATGTCGGCGATCCTCGTGGCCGACGGGCCACGGGCCGCGAAGGCACGGCAGGCCGCGGCGCGGATGTTCTCTCTGGCCCGTGAGGACCGGTCGCGTGCGGGGACGCCGGCGGCGGCCACTCCGGGCCCGCCGGCGTCGCGGCGCAGCCGCTCGAGCAGCTCGGCGTCCGCGCTGCCCGGCGCCAGAGCCTCTTCGAGCTTGCGCTTGATACGCAGCGCCGTCTTGTAGCTCACGCTCAGCTCGTCGGCCAGTGCCCGCGGCGCCACGTTGGCGTCACCCTCCATCAGTTGCCAGGCGGCGGCGAACCAGGTGGCGACGCCGAGGCCGGACCCCTGCATGAACGTGCCGGCGGTGGGATAGACCTGCGTCCCACAGTGGTCGCAGGCGTACGCCCGGCGCCGCGAGACGCGGTGGAAGCGGCGCATGACGCGGCAGTGCCGGCACACCGTGCTGACCCCGTCCGGCGCGTACAGGGTGGTCCACAGCCAGTGCAGGCAGGCGGACTCGTCGCCGATCGGGGCGAAGACGTTCGCCACGGTCGTCGTCTGCTGCACGTCTTCGTCCATCCCTCTCTCCGCCGGCACCCCGTTTACTTGGCCGATGGTATACGGTTCACGCTCACTTGTGAATCGTTACCCGAGTATATACGTGCTTGACATTCCATTTCGTGCGTGAATGGATTGACGCAACAGTCAGGGAATCCGTGCGGGATGGATGGCGATGCGCGCCGTCCAGCCCGCACCGCGCATGGGGGGAGCGATATGCCGGAGGCGAGACTCACCGTCTGGGGCGAGGCCGAGTGCCGGCGCCTGCACGAGGCCACGCTGGAACTGCTGGCCGACACCGGGGTCGACGTGCGCTACGAGCCGGCGCTCGCGCTGTTCAGCGCGGCCGGCGCTTCGGTCGACGGCCGCCGCGTGCGCATCCCGGCGCGGCTGGTCGACGAAGCGCTGGCGAGCGCGCCGCGTGAGTGGCTGCTCAAGCCGCGCGGCGGCGACACCGCGGCTCTCGTCCTGCGTGACGGCGAGGTGTACTACGGCACCGGCTCCGACGTGCTGTACGTGCGCGACCCCGAGACCGGCGAGCGCCGCCGGGTCCGCCGGGCGGATGTCGAAGGCATGGCCGCCGTCTGCGAGGCGCTGCCCAACATCGACTTCATCATGAGCATGGGTCTGCCGGAGGACGCCCCGCAGGGGATCGACGACCTGGTCCAGGTCGTCGCCATGCTGCGGGGCACGCGCAAGCCCCTGCTCGTCGCGCCGCGCGACGGCTCCGTGCTCGCGCGGATGCAGCAGATGGCTGCGGCCTGCGGCGAGAGGGACAGCTTCGGCATCTACGCCATGCCGTCGCCGCCGCTCATGCACGACCCCGACGCGCTGACCAAGGTCATCGGCTGCGCCGAGTTGCTCATCCCGCTCATCTACGCGCCGGCGCCCAATATGGGGGCTACGGGGCCGCGCAGCATCACCGGCGCCGTGCTCGTGGGCAATGCCGAGACCCTGAGCGGCCTCGTTCTGCACCAGCACGTCAAGAAGGGCGCGCCGTTCGTCTACGGCGTCGGCGCCGGCGCCATGGACATGCGCACCATGACCGATCCGTACGTCTCGCCGGACGCACTGCTCGCCCAGCAGGTGGGCACCGACATGGCTCGGCACTACGGCCTGCCGAGCTTCTCCTACGCCGGCATGTCCGACTCCAAGCTCCTCGACGAGCAGTGGAGCGCCGAGGCGGCGCTCAGCATGGCCTACGGCTCGCTCTCCCGCGCCACGCTGCTGCACGACGTCGGCTACCTCGAGTCGGGTCTGCAGAGCAGCTACGAGTCCATCGTCTTGGGCGACGAGCTCGTGGGCTACGCGCGCCAGTTCATGCGCGAGGTGCCGGTGGACGAGTACAGCCTCGCGCTGGAGGAGATCAAGGCCGCCGGCCCCGGCGGCAACCACCTCGGGACGAAGTACACGCGCCGGCACCACCGGGAGTTCTGGACGCCGGCGCTGCTCGACCACAACGTCCACGACCGCTGGGCCGCCGAGGGCGCGACGACGCTCGGCGCCCGTGTGCGCGAGCGTCTCGCGGGGCTCCTCGCCGCCGGCCGGCCATTCGCGCTCACGGCGGATCAGGACGCCCAGCTCGAAGCGCTGCTGGACGAGGCGCTGGACGACCAGAGCGCACGTGTGTGACAGGGGACTCCAAGACCACAGACCAGGGGGAACGATGAAGACTCGATTCAGCAGGCATGTGTGGAGGCACCCGGGCAATCCGGTGGTGCTCCTGATCCTCACCCTTCTGCTGCTGGGCCTGGCGGCGGTACCGGTCGCGGCCGCGTCGGACAGCGCGTCACCCGCCGCCGGCCAGGGCACGACGTTCCGGGTCGGCTGGCTTCTCGAGCCCGACAACCTCAACCCGTTCATCGGGCTGCTCGGCCAGGACTACGAGATCTGGCACCTCAACTACGACTTCCTCGTCGGCTTCGACGCCAAGGATCTCTCGCCGCGCCCTGAGCTGGCCGAGAGCTGGACGGTCTCCGACGACGGCAAGACCTGGACGTTCAAGATCCGTCAGGGCGTCAAGTGGCAGGACGGCCAACCGCTGACGGCCAAGGACGTGGCGTTCACCTACAACTACATCGTCGAGAACGACCTGCAGACCCTGGCCATCTACACCGGCGGCATCACCGGCGCCGTGGCCACGGACGACTTCACGGTCGACATCACGACCGACAAGCCGAAGTCCAACATGCTCGCCATGGTCGTGCCGATCATCCCCGAGCACATCTGGAGCAAGGTCAGCGGGGAGGCGGCGACGAGCAGCTTCCAGAACAAGCCGCCGATCGTCGGCTCCGGGCCCTTCCAGACCGTCGAGTGGAGCAAGGGCAAGTACATCCGCCTCGAGGCCAACAAGGACTACTGGGGCGGCGCTCCCAAGATCGACGAGCTCTTCTTCGAGAACTACAAGAGCGCCGACACCATGACCGCCGACCTCAAGCAGGGCACCATCGACGCGGCGGTCGAACTGCCGCAGGCGCAGTACCCGTCGGTGGCGAGCACCGAGGGCGTGACCGGGCTCAAGGGCACGCACTGGCGCTTCAACGAGCTGGGGTTCAACTGCTACGACTCGCCGGACTCGATGGGCAACCCCGTGCTGCTCGACCCCAAGTTCCGGCAGGCGCTCAACTGGGCGATCGACCGCCAGAAGATCGTGGACGTCGCCTTCTTCGGCCAGGCCGACGCGGGCTCGACCCTGATCGTGCCGTACTCGCCGTACCACTGGGAGCCGGCCGCCGACCAGGCCTACAAGTACGATCCCGAGGAGACCAAGACGCAGCTCGACCTCGCGGGCTACGAGGACACGGACGGCGACGGCGTCCGTGAGACCAAGGACGGCAAGCCGCTCAGCCTGAGGCTGCTCGTCACGAACGACTCGCCGGAGAACCAGACGGCCGCCAAGCTCATCGCCGGCTGGTTCAAGGACGTCGGGCTCGATGTCGATCTCAAGATCGTCGACGCCGGCGTGCTGCTCGACGCCCAGTACAACTACAAGGGCGACACCTACGCGCCCGACTACGACATGTACATCTGGTTCTGGACCTACGACGTCGACCCCGAGATGATGCTCGGCGTCCCGACGCCGCAGCAGATCGAGGGCTGGAACGACACGCTCTGGACGGATCCGGAGTACACCGAGCTCTTCACGCAGCAGGAGCAGACGATCGACGTCGAGAAGCGCATCCCGCTGGTGCAGCGGATGCAGGAGATCGTCTGGCAGTCCTCGCCGTACCTCATCTTCGCCTATCCGTATCAGCTGGAGGCGTACCGCAGTGACAAGTGGGAGGGCGTCGTGCCGTCGCCGTCCGACTACGAGGGCTACGACGGCGCGGCGTTCTACAACTACATGAACGTCGACACCTACAAGCAGGTGCAGCCGAAGGTGGCCGCCGAAGCCACGGCCGATGACGGCGCCAACACGACGGTGCTGGTCATCGTCGCTGTCGTCGCGGTGGTGATCGTCGTCGCGCTCGTCATCTGGATGGTGGTGCGGCGTCGCGGCCGGTCGGTGGAAGTCTGATCCGGCCGCATGACGGTGGCCGAGCGCGATCCGGCTGACGTGCATGCGCGCGATGGGCGGCGGCGGGGCGAAGAGCCTCGCCGCCGCCCGCGCGGTCTCCGCGCTCGTCCAGTAGCATGACCGCATGAACGTGAGGCCGACACGAGAGACCTTCCTGGGGGCGCCCTTCGTCGGGCGCCCGGAGGCGCTGGGGTGCGCGTCGGCCGACCCGGCGCGCTTCGCCTTTCTCGGCCTGCCGCTGTACGTGCCCTACGGGGACGAGCCGGCCGCGCCGGCCGCTGCACCGGGCGCGGCCGTCCTCGGCGCCGCCGACGCGGTGCGGCAGGCTTCAGCCGGCTACGCATCGGTCCTCGACCACTACGACTTCGATCTGGGCGGGCCACTCGCGCCTGCCGGAGTGAGCGGGCGCTTCGTCGATTGCGGCGACGCCGTCCTCAGCGGCGACCCCGGCGATCTCGCCGCGGACCTCGCCGCCGGGACCGCCGCGGTGCGGGAGGTCGTCGCCTCCGGTGCCACCCCGCTGGTCGTCGCCGGCGACCACTCGGCGCCGCCGGTCGTCGTCCGCGGCCTGCCGGACGACCGGCCGCTCGACGTCATGCACGTCGACGCGCACCTGGACTTCCGCGACGAGGTCGCCGGACTTCGCGACGGCTACTCGAGCCCGATCCGGCGGCTGCGCGAGCTGCCTTGGGCGCGGACCATCGTGCAGGTCGGGCTCCGCGACGTGGGGAGCGCGCGCGAAGAAGAAGTGACCGCCGCGCGCGCCGCCGGCAACGTCCTCGTCCGCGCCGAGGAGGTCCACGAGCGAGGCGTGGACGACCTCGTCGAATTCTTCGAGCCCGGCGCGCGCGTCTACATCACCATCGACGTCGACGGCCTCGATCCGAGCTGCGCGCCCGGCACTCTCTGGCCGGCGCCGGGCGGACTCTGGTTCTGGCAGCTCGCCCGGCTCGTGCGCGGCGTGGCGGGTCGCTGCGAGCTCGCCGGCATGGACATCTGCGAGTTCGCTCCCGCCCGCGACCCGCTTGGCCACACCGCGCTCGCGGCGGCCCGGCTGCTGATGATCGCCGCCGGCGCCACCCTCCGTCGCCCGGCCTGAGGGCCGTCGCCGGCGGCGACTCGCCAGGCGCAAGGCTCGCCGGCTCGTCCCAGCGGGAGGCCCGTCTTCACGGGTGTACACTTGAGTGCTTCGTGAATCCGCCCCCCACCCAGGTGTAACTCCCTGCCTCATGACGCCGTCTAACCTCAAGTGGGCTACGTTGCCCGACCCCACGCCCGCCGAGCTGGCGCGGGCGGCGGACGGCGAGGTGGAAGCCTTCAAGACGATCGTGGAGCGGTATCAAGGAATGGTCTACTCGGTGGCATACAACGTGCTCGGCAACCACACCGACGCCGAAGACGCGGCGCAGGAGGCGTTCCTGCGCTGCTATCGCAAGCTGCCGCAGTACCGTAGCGAGGCGACGTTCAGCACCTGGCTCTTCCGCCTGGCGCTCAACTCGTCGATCGACTACAAGCGCCGCGAGCGCCGGCGTCCCGAGCCCGTCGAAGTGCCGGACGTCGCCGCCGGCGAGCAGGCCGAGCTGGGCGACGGCATCACGGCCGCCACGCTCACCTCCGCGCTGCACGACCTGCCCAACGACTACCGAGTGCCGACCGTGCTGCGCGACATCTACGGCCTGCCCTACCAGGAGATCGCCGACCTCACGGCGCGCCCCCTGGGCACCGTCAAGGTCATGGTCCACCGCGGGCGCGCGTCGCTGCGCCTGCGCCTGCAGGCCGAACGGGAGGCGTGATGGACTGCAGCTACTTCCGCGCCCGCATCAACCACTACGTGGACGGCGAGCTGGGCTATCTCGAGACCGCGGAACTGCAGGGACACCTGAGCTTCTGTGCGGACTGCGCCGAGGAGCTCGCCCAGATGAGCGAAGTGCGCGGCGCCATGGCTACGTGGGGCCGCACCGAACTGGCGCCGCCGCCGGGCTTCGCGGAGCGTGTCGCGGCCGCCGCCGCCCTCGAGCCCAAGCCGGGCGAGGCGACCGTGGGGCGCGTCGTGGGCGACGCGCTCGACGCGCTCGACGATACCCTCGGCCGCATCCCGCTGCCGGGCGGCCGCACCATCCCCGTCAAGAACGTGCTGGGGTACGGCCTCGCCGCCGCCGCAGTACTCATCCAGGTGGAGCGCTACCTGCGCCGCGCCAGGGAGCTGAAGCCGCTGTGAAGCTCACTCACGAGCAGGTGCTCGCACTGCTGCCACATCGCCCGCCGTTCCTCCTCGTCGACGAGGTCGTGGACGGCGAGCCCGGCGTGCGCTGCGTCGCCGTCCGCACGCTCCGCGAGGACGACTGGTGGTTCGCCGGGCACTTCCCCGGCAATCCGGTCATGCCCGGCGTGCTCATCGTCGAGGCGCTGGCGCAGGCGGCGACCATCGCCGCCGCCAGTGCCGGAGCGGACGCTCCGGCCGATGAGACGCTGCCGGCCGCCGAGGCTGCGCCGGGCGGCGACAAGGTCGGCCTCTTCGCCGGCATCGACAAGGTCCGCTTCAAGCGCGTCTGCAAGCCCGGCGACACGATCACCCTCGAGGCCGAGATCGTCGCGGTGCACGGTCCCGTGGGTCGCGCCAAGGTCAAGGCCACCGTGGACGGCCAGCTGGCCTGCCGCGGCGAGCTCATGTTCGCGATCGTCGACGCCGCCGCCGTCGCTGCCGGAGAGGCCAAGCTGTGATCGGTCTGCGCCGGGGGCTCGTGCGCGGGGCGCGCATCAGCGCGCTCGGTGTGCACGTGCCCGAGCGCGTGCTGACGAACGACGAGATCAGCCAGTTCCTGGACACGTCCGACGAGTGGATCCTCACGCGCACGGGCATCCGCGAGCGCCGCATCGCGAGAGTGGACGAAGCGGCGAGCGACCTCGGCGAGATCGCCGCCCGCCGTGCCCTCGAGGAGGGCGGCCTTGACGCCGCCGGGCTCGACCTGGTCATCGTCGCCACTATCTCGCCCGACCACATCATGCCGGCGACCGCCTCGATCGTGGCCGACAAGATCGGCGCCACCAAGGCCGGGGCCTTCGACGTCCAGGCCGGTTGCACCGGCTTCGTGTACGCCCTGGCGATCGCCACCGCATTCGTCTCGGCCAACATCTACAGCAACGTGCTCGTGGTGGGCGCCGAGGTGCTCAGCAAGATGGTCGACTGGGAGGACCGCAGCACCTGCATCCTTTTCGGCGATGGCGCCGGGGCGGTGCTCGTGCAGCCCACGGACAACGGCAGCATCTTCAGCTTCGACCTCGGCAACGACGGCAGCGGCGCGCCGAGCCTCCTCGTGCCGGCCGGCGGCAGCCGCATGCCGGCGACCTTCGACACCGTCCGCGACCACGAGCACGCGATGCACATGACCGGGAGCGAGGTCTTCAAGTTCGCCACTCGCACGGTCGTCGACTCGTGCCAGAAGGTCCTCGCCGACGCCGAGATCGGCGTCGACGACGTCGACCTCTTCGTCCCCCACCAGGCCAACATCCGCATCATCGAGACGGCGTCGCGCCGGCTGGGGATGAGCGAGGGCCAGGTGTTCGCCAACCTCGACCGCTTCGGCAACACGTCGTGCGCGTCGATCCCGATCTGTCTGCACGAGGCCAGGGAGAGCGGCCGCCTCAAGAAGGGCGACACGCTGCTCATGGCCGGCTTCGGCGCGGGCCTCACCTGGGGCTCGTGCCTCACGAAGTGGGAGCTGTAACCTAACCTCGTGGAAAAGCTTGTCGTCATGTTCCCCGGCCAGGGGTCGCAGGCCGTCGGTATGGGCTGCGACCTCGCAGCCGCCGACCCAGCCATGCAGGAGGCCTACGCCGAGGCGTCCGGGGTGCTCGGCTACGACCTCCAGGACCTCTGCTGTCAGGGTCCGATCGACCGGCTGAGCCGGACGGACTTCACGCAGCCGGCTCTGCTGGCTGCTTCCGTGGGGATGTTCCGCATCCTGCAGCGCGACGGCCTGCGCTTCGGCGTGGCCATCGGGCACAGCCTGGGCGAGTTCTCGGCGCTGGTCGCGACCGGCGCGGTCAGCTTCGCCGATGCGCTGCGGATCGTGCGGCGGCGCGGCCAGGAGATGCTGCGCGCCGCCGATGCCAACCCCGGCGGCATGGCCGCGATCGTCGGGCTGGACGACGCCGTCGTCGAGGCGCTCTGCGCCGAGCAGGACGGCGTCTGGCCGGCCAACTTCAATTGCCCCGGCCAGGTCGTCATCAGCGGCCGCAAGCCTGCTCTGGAGGCGGTGGCGGAGAAGGCCAGGGCTGCCGGCGCCAAGCGGGTCATCGCCCTGGCCGTGAGCGGCGCCTTCCACTCCCCGCTCGTGCAGTCGGCCCTCGAGCCACTGCGCGAGGAGTTCGACCGTACCGAGTGGCGCACGCCGGACCCGGCCTTCTTCTCGGGCTGCACGGTCCGCTTCGAGGACGGCGGCTTCAACGAGCTGCTGCAGGTGCAGCTCGTCTCGCCGGTCCGCTTCTCGCAGTCCGTGAACACGCTCTTTGCAGCAGGTTATGATTCGTTCCTGGAGGTCGGCCCGGGCGCTGTGCTCACCGGCCTGGTCAAGCGTATCGAGCCGCAGGCGCAGACCGCCCGGGTCTCCGACATGGAGACGCTGACGGCCCTGCGCGAGAGCGGCCGTTATCTGGAGGACGCGTGAATACCCAGCGTAGCCAAGGTATCGAGGGGGGCGCCGCAGGTGCACCGCTCACCATCGGATTCGATCTCAGCGGCGCGACCGCGCTCGTCACGGGCGCCGGTCGCGGCATCGGCCGTGGTATCGCGCTGGCGCTCGCCGCGGCCGGCGCCGACGTGGCCGTCAACGACTTCGCCGACGAGGCGGCCTGCGCCTCGGTCGTCACCGAGGTCGAGGCGTTCGGTCGCAAGGGCCTCGTCGTGATGGGCGACGTCTCCGACGAGGAGCAGGTGAACGCCATGGTCGAGCGGGCCGAGAAGGACCTGGGCCCACTCTCCATCGTCGTCAACAACGCCGGCATCACGCGCGACAACGTCGCCATGATGATGGACCCGGCGGACTTCGACGCCGTCATCGCGACGCACCTCCGCGGGACCTTCCTCGTCAGCAAGGCGGCGGCGCGCAGGATGTTCCGCCGCCGCACGGGCTGTATCATCAATCTTTCGAGTGTCGTCGGCCGCCGTGGCAACGCGGGCCAGGCCAACTACGCGGCGGCGAAGGCGGGGATCATCGGCCTCACCAAGTCGCTCGCCAAGGAGCTCGGCGCGAGGGGCGTGCGCGTCAATGCCATCGCTCCCGGGTACATCGACACACCGATGACGCAGGCGCTTCCTGACGAGACGAGGCAGTTGATAGTGGACGCGACACCGCTCAAGGGCATCGGCACCACCGACGACGTGGCCATGGCCGTGGTCTACCTGGCCTCGCCGGCGGCCCGATTCGTGACGGGCGTCGTCCTGCCCGTCGACGGCGGCCTGGGTATCTGAGAGGCCGGCGAGCCCGCATGGCACATCAGCGCAGAGTCGTCGTCACCGGTCTGGGCGTCATCTCGCCCATCGGCAACGACGTGGACACCTTCTGGCGCCGGCTCGTCGCCGGCGAGTCTGGCGTGGGTGAGATCACCCGCTTCGACACCACCGACTACAAGGTGCACATCGCCGCCGAGGTCCAAGGCTTCGTCGCCGAGGACTACATCGACAAGCGCAAGGCGCGCCGGCTCGACCTCTTCAGCCGCTATGCCGTGGCTGCGGCCAAGGATGCAGCCGCCGATGCGGACTTCGATCCCCGCCCCGAGGCGGAACGGGTAGGGGCCGTCATGGCCAGCGGTGTCGGCGGCCTGCAGACCCTGCACGTCGAGACCGACAAGCTCCTCCACCAGGGACCGGACCGCACCAACCCGCTGCTGGTCCCGATGATGATCCCCAACATGGGCGCGGCGCACGTCTCGCTCGAGCTCGGTACGCGAGGACCGCTCAGCACCACCTGCACCGCCTGCGCCGCGGCCTCCGACGCCATCGGCTACGCCGCGCGCCTCATCCGCGACGGCGCGGCCGAGGTCATGTTCGCCGGCGGCAGCGAGGCGCCGATCAGTCCGGTCGGCGTGTCCGGGTTCGCCGCCGCGAGGGCGCTGAGCACCGACAACGAACACCCCCAGGGCGCCTCCAAGCCCTTCGACGCCAAGCGCGATGGCTTTGTGATCGGCGAGGGCGCCGGTGTCCTGGTGCTCGAAGAGCTCGAGCACGCCCAGGCGCGCGGCGCGCACATCTACGCCGAGATGGCCGGCAACGGCATGAGCAGCGACGCGTTCCACATGACGCTGCCCGACGAGAGCGGCGAGGCGCAGGGTCGCGCCCTGCTCATGGCCCTGGACGAGGCCGGCTTCGACCCGTCCGAGGTGGACTACATCAACGCGCACGGCACGTCGACCGGCCCCGGCGACATCGCCGAGACCCGCGCCATCAAGCATGCGCTCGGCGACCACGCCTACGAGGTCGCGATCTCCTCCAACAAGTCGATGATCGGTCACTGCCTGGGCGCCGCCGGCGCCCTCGAGGCGGTCGCGACCGTCCTGACCATCGTGAACAGCCTGATCCCGCCGACGATCAACCTCCACGATCCGGACCCCGAGTGCGACCTCGACTACGTCCCGCTCCAGTCCCGGTTCGCCAAGGTCGACGTGGCGGCCAGCAACAGCTTCGGCTTCGGCGGCCACAACGTGGCCCTGGTTTTCAGCCGCTTCGACGGCTGACCGGCGCCGCTACCCGGTCTCGCCGACCAGAGGGCGCAGCCTCTCATGAACGTCACGGTCCAGATCGAACGCCGCAACAACGAACCGCCCCGCCCGGAGTGGATCTGCCCGTCGTGCCATCAGGGTGCACGGCACAGCGAGGTGCGCGCCAACCTCATGGTCTGCCCTCACTGCGATCACCACCTGCGGATCGGCGCGCGCGAGCGCATCCAGCAGTTGACGGACGAGGGGACGTTCGGCGAGCTCTGGACCATGGTCACGACGCTCGACCCGCTCCAGTTCGTCGATCTCGAGAGCTACCCGGATCGCGTGCGCGAAGCGCAGGCCAAGACCGGCCTCGGCGAGGCCATCGTCACCGGGATCGCGAGCATCGACAGTACCCCCTGCGTGCTCGCCGTGATGGACTTCGGGTTCATGGGCGGCAGCATGGGGAGCGTCGTCGGCGAGAAGCTCTGGAGGAGCGCCGAGCTGGCCAGCGGCGAGGACCTGCCGCTGGTCGCCGTGTGCACCTCGGGCGGCGCCCGCATGCAGGAGGGCATCCTCAGTCTCATGCAGATGGCCAAGACGAGCTGCGCCGTCGACCTGATCAACGAGGCGACGTCACCGTTCGTCACCATCCTCGCCGACCCGTGCACGGGCGGCGTCGTCGCCAGCTTTGCGACGCTCGCCGACATCTGCGTCGCGGAGCCGGGCGCGCGGCTGTACTTCACAGGCCCGCGCGTCATCCAGCAGACCACCCAGGAGGAACTGCCGCCGGGCTTCAGCACGGCGGAGCGGAACCTCGAGCTCGGCCACCTCGACGCCGTCGTCCCGCGCAGGGACCTCCGCGTCAAGGTCGGCAATTACCTCCGACTGTTGGGAGGAGGTGAGGAACCTGACCGAGGAGAAGGAACCGAAGACGGAACAGGACGCTCGGGCCGGCTGGCTCAGGCAGCGGCTGAGCGAGCTCGGACGCTTGCCACTTATGCCCGGCGTTCATTTGTCCGAGGAGATCGAGAAGCTCCAGGGCCGCCTGAAGAAGCTCCAGCACGAGAGCAGTCGTCATGACACGTGGGTCACGGTCGAGATCGCGCGGCACAAGGAGCGGCCGCGGACGCGCGACTACATCCGCCTTCTGATCGACGGCTTCGAGGAGCTCAAGGGCGACCGCCTGCGGGCCGACGACCCCGCCATCGTCGGCGGGCTCGGCTGGTTCCGTGGCCGCGCCGTGCTCGTGGTCGGCCACCAGAAGGGCCGCACGCTCGACGAACTGACGCAGAACAACTTCGGCATGGCCAACCCCGAGGGCTACCGCAAGGCGCAGCGGCTCTTCAAGCTCGCCGAGCGGCACGGTCTTCCCGTGCTCACGTTCGTCGACACGCCGGGGGCGTACCCGGGCGTCGCCGCTGAGGAGGGCGGGCAGGCGCGCGCCATCGCCGAGACCATGCTCAGGATGGCGCGCCTCACCGTCCCCGTCATCGCGACGATCATCGGCGAGGGCGGCTCGGGCGGCGCCCTCGCCCTCGCCGTGGCCGATCGCGTGCTCATGCTCGAGAACGCGACCTACTCGGTGATCACCCCCGAGGGCTGCGCCGCGATCCTCTGGCGCGACGCCGATTTTGCGCCGCAGGCCGCCGAGGCGCTGCGCCCGACGGCGTCGCAGCTCCTCGAGCTCATGGCCGTGGAGAAGGTCGTTGAGGAGCCGCGCGGCGGCGCCCACCACAACCCGGAGCTGGCGGCACAGCGGCTCGGCGAGGCGATCGAAGGGGCGCTCGCCGAGCTCGACCAGATCCCGGCGATGGAACGGCGGCGGCAGCGCCGCGAGCGGTTCCGCCGCCTCGGCCGCTGGAGCGACCCCGAGCAGCCGCCCGGCAACCTCTCGCTCTTCGGGGGCTATTCGGCCCCGCCGGAGTGAACCGGCGCGGCCAAGCCGAGGGCCCTCGCCGGACCCGCGCCGGCTTCCTGTTGCTGCTCGCGCTCGTCGCCGTGACCGCCGCCGTCGTCGCCTGCGGCGGCTCATCCTCGACGGACGTCGGCCCGTACCTCGGCGTCTGGCAGCGGGTGGACGGCGGCGCCCCCAGCCCGGACTTCACGCTCACCGTGGCAAGCCGGGAGGGCGGAGTCGCGTTGACCTTCGCCAACCTCGCCAACGGGCAGGACCAGACGGTCGTCGCGACGGTGGAGGACGGCTTCCTCGCCTGTTCGCTGCCCACCGGGGACGACCCCGCGCCCTCGCCCGTCCCCGGGGTCCCCACCGAGTCCGACCTGCAGCTCAGCCTGGACGAGAACGGCCAGCTCGTCGTGGACCTCGTCCTGGCCGACGGCACGCTCGAACCGATCTGGATCTACGACCGGGTGCCGGCGTCGGCCCCGGCATCCGCTCCGGCCGAACCGTGAGCGCCGTCAACCGGCGTGCCTCGTCCGTTTCCGGGTAGGTTCACTCGCATGCCGCCGGTCATCACCGTGGAACACCTGCGCAAGGTCTACGGCCACCACGTCGTGGCGGTCGACGACGTGTCGTTCGAAGTGGAGCCGGGCGAGATCTTCGGCCTGCTCGGGTCGAACGGCGCGGGGAAGACGACCACCGTCGAGTGCATCCAGGGGCTGCGTACGCCGACGGGCGGCACGGTACGCGTGCTCGGCAAGGACCCCGTCCATCACGCCGGCGACCTCCGCGGGCGCATGGGCTGCCAGCTGCAGGAATCTCGCCTCCCCGACCACATGAAGGTGTGGGAGGCGCTCGACCTCTTCGCCTCGCTTGCGCCCGGGGTCGTGGACTGGCAGACGCTGCTCGAGCAATGGGGGCTCGCGGAGAAGCGGAACGCTTCCTTCTCGAGCCTCTCCGGCGGGCAGCGCCAGCGGCTGTTCATCGCTCTGGCGCTGGTCAGCTCGCCCGAGGTCGTCTTCCTCGACGAGATGACCACGGGGCTCGACCCCGCCGCGCGGCGGGTCGCCTGGGACCTGATCGAGAAGATCCGCGACCGCGGCGCCACGGTCGTCCTGGTCACGCACTTCATGGACGAGGCCGAGCGCCTCTGCGACCGCGTCGCCGTCGTCGACAAGGGCAGGATCATCGCCGCGGACACGCCGCGCGGCCTGGTCGTCCGCTACGACCCGCTCGAGCAGGTGGTGTTCAGCTGCGACCTCGACGATCTGGACTGGCTGAGCCGGGTGCCGGGCGCCCGCGGCGTCACCCGGCGCGGTCCGCGCTGTGTGGTCGAGGGGACAGGGCCGCTGCTCGCGCACGTGGCCGCCGCCCTCGTCGACCGCGGGCAGACGCCGGACGACCTGCGCGTCATCGAGCCCAGCCTCGAGGACGTGTTCCTCAAGCTGACCGGCCACCTCGTGGACGACTAATGCCTGAAGCAGGACGTAGTCGAGCGAGCGCTATTGAGCGGCCGACGGTCCGCAGGGCTCCGAGGCGGACGGACTAATGCTCGAAGCAAGACGTAGTCAAGCGAGTGCTATTGAGCGGCCGCCGGTCCGCAGGGCTCCGAGGCGGACGGACTGATGGCCCGGGACGGCGCAGCGACGACCGGGACCGCCCGGCACGGAGTCAGTCATCCGGGTGGCCTCCGCGTCCTCCTCAAGCTCACATGGATCGAGCTCAAGCTCTTCCTGCGCGAACCCATGACGATCGTCTTCACGTTCGCATTTCCGGTCGTGCTCATGTTCGTGCTCGGCGAGGTGTTCGGGAACCAGCCCGGCGGTTCCAACGAGCGCGTGTTCGGCGGTCTGGGAGCGATGAACTACTACGCGCCGGCCTACATCGCCGTGGTGACCATGTCGGTCGGCGTCATCATGCTGCCGGCCCGGCTCACCGACTACCGCAGCGGCGGCGTGCTGCGCCGCTTCCGCGCATCTCTGGTGCCGATCTGGGCCGTCCTGGGTTCGCAGGTGCTGGCCGCCCTCGTCCTCGGCGTGGTCGGCTCGGTGCTGGTCGCCGCCTTCGCGGCGCTCTTCTACCCCGTGCACTTCCCCGACTCGCTCGCCCTGCTGGCGGCCGGGTTCGTGCTCTGCTCGGCCGCCTTCGCCGCCATCGGCACGCTGCTCGGCGCGGTGATGCCCAGCCCGCGCGCCGCCCAGGGCGCGGGCCTCATGCTGTTCTTCGTCATGCTGTTCCTGAGCGGCGCCTCCGTGCCGATGGAGGTGATGAGCGGCACGATGAAGCGGATCGGCGACTTCCTGCCGCTCACTTACGGGGTCGACCTGCTGCAAGGCGCCTGGAGCGGCGGGACCTGGGACTGGACCGCAGCGATCGTGCTGATCGGCATCGTCGTCATCGCGGGCTTTCTCAGCCTGCGCGTGTACCGCTGGGGCTAGATCTCTGCGAGCACCTCGGCGAGCCGCTTCTTGACCGCGGCCTGCACTCTGTTCAGGTCCGGCTCGCCGTACAGCCACACCTGCCCGACGGGGTCCGCCGCGGCGACGACGCTCTTGCCGTCCTCCGTGGGGATGACTGCGATCGGGAACATGATCGCGATCGGGGCAAGCGGGTCGACATCCAGTGTCTTGATCGCCGCCACCGGTACGGTGACCTGGAGGATCGTGTACTCCTTGGGCAGGCGCTCGCTGATCTTGGGGCCTTTTATCTGGGCAAGGATGAGGAAGCCC
The DNA here is from genome assembly GCA_903927755.1 of uncultured Thermoleophilia bacterium. Lineage (GTDB taxonomy): Bacteria > Actinomycetota > Thermoleophilia > UBA2241 > UBA2241 > CAIXSE01. The sequence continues at coordinate 16,007 of CAIYOD010000181.1, forward strand.
TTCTCCTCGAGGAGTCCACGCAGCCGGGCGAGGGCGGCGCGCGGCGCGAGCGAGACCATCATCGCCGCGCGCCAGGCGCCATGCACGGCGTGGTCGTCGGCGTCCTCCGGAGCGGGGTACGCCGCGCGGAGGTAGTCGACGATCTCGTCGGAGTCGCCGTAGACCTTGTCGCCGTCGGTGAGCACGGGGACGCCGTCCTGACCGGCGACGGCCATGAGTTCGACGCGATCCTCGCTGGAATAGGGGACGTTGATCGCCATATAGGAAAGACCAAGCTCCGTGAGGACCTGGCGCACTCGGTGACAGTACGGGCACCACTCGGTCTGGTAGAGCGTGATCATCGTCCCTCCGTGAACATCGACAAGAGCGTGGTGCAGCTTATTCCACAGAAGCGCGGATTCCCACTCAAGGCCGGAACAGCGAGCAGGCCTGGCCGCGGCAGACGTAGGCCGCCGCGGGTTCGGCCGGAAGACCGGCCTGGGTCAGCCGCTCGGCATCCGTCTCATCCGATGGGTCCACCCACTGGACGGTGCGCAGCGGGGACCGGGCGACCAGCGCGGCGGCGTGCAGCCTCCGCGCCTCGTCGTCATCGCGGCGCCCGACGATCACGATGTGGCTCGGCCGCTCGAGGTAGCGCAGGAGCGCCTGCGCGTAGGCCGAGGCGGCCACGCCGTACTGCTCGTAGTGCGTCGCCCAGGCCGCGAGGATCTCCAGCCCGCGCTCGCGGAGACGAGTCTCTCCCGTGTATGCCTCCAGGCGCAGCACGACCTCGGCCATCGCCGCGTTCTCGTCGAGCGCCGGCACCGGCTGCGCGAGAAGGCCGGCGCTCTCTCCCGGCACCGCGAGCCTGTCGAGAAGGCGGCCGTCCGGCGCGCGCAGGTTCTGGCAGGTCCAGTGCGCGAGACTGCGGGCGCGCCGTAACCACTGATGATCGCCGGTCAGCTCGTAGGCGTCGAGGAACGCTGCCGCCATCGTCGTCTGGTCGCCCAGAAGCGGGGCGCCGTCGCCCGCGGTGCCGTCCGGGCGCACCCAGTGCGCCATCGCGTCGCCCCTTCGGGCCACGGCGCGGAGGTGGTCGAGCAGCTGGAGGGCGCGGTCGGCGAGCTCCGGGCGCCCCAGGATGGACGCCCCCCGGAGCAGCGCCCTCGCCGCCAGCGCGTTCCAGTCGACGATGACGGTCGGGTCCACGAACGGCGCCGGGAGCTCCGCCCGCCCGCCGGCGTCCAGCAGATAGTACTTCTCGTCGGCGTCCTGGCTCCCGCCGAAGGCGGGCACGTCGCGACGCCACAGCGTCGCGAGGAGGTAGTCGATGGAGCCTTCGGCAGCGCTCCGGTAGAGACCGGGGTCACCGAGGTCATGGGCCTCGGCGAGCAGCGAGGCGTCCAGATAGAGCAGGACGAGCCGGGCGTTGTCCTCCAGCATCTTCTCGTAGTGGGGAACACTCCAGTCGCGTTGCGTGGCGTAGCGGAAGAAGCCGCCTTCGACGGCGTCGTACATGCCGCCGCTCGCCATTGCCGTGAGGGTGGTCTCCACAACCTCTCGCACCCGCGCCGGACGCAGCATCGCGCTGCCGCCCTCGGGCACGTGTTCCGGGGCTCCGGCGTCGCGCAGCGACGCATAGGCGAGCATGAAGCCGAACACGTCGGGCTGCGGGAACTTGGGTTCGGCCCCGAGGCCGCCATGGAGCGGGTCGAACCCACGCACGACCTCGAGCGCCACCGCGGCCGAGATGTCGCCGGGTACGTCCGGGTCGCCCTCCAGGGTGGCGAGCGCCTGGTCTCGGTCCACGGGCAGGCCGGTGAGCCGCGCCATCGCGGCGCCGTCACTCGCGCGCTCGCCCTCCAGCGCGACGATCTGCGCCTGATTGGCGTCGAAGAACGCCTTGACGCGGGCGAGGCTCTCGAGCATCTGGTCGGGCGGGATGTAGGTACCGCCGGTGAGCACGTCGCCGCTGGGAGCCAGGAAGGCGGTCGTCGGCCAGCCGCCCATGTTGTAGCGGCGGTTCACGTCCGGGTGGCGGTCGTTGTCCACGCGGATGGGCACGAAGTGCTCGTTGACGGCGGCGATCACGCGCGGGTCCGAGTAGCTCGTCTCGTCCATGACGTGGCACCAGTGGCACCACACGGCCGAGAGCGAGAGGAGGACCGGGCGCCCGAGCCGGCGAGCCTCCGCGAAGGCGGGCTCGCCCCACGGGCGCCACGTGATCTCCGCCGCCCGGTTCGGACGCGGGGAGAATCGGAATTCGCGGTCACCATCCATGGCAACGGCATTCCCCATACGCAGCCAGTCCGAATCGCGCAGGCGCGGTGTGCGGTGCGTGATGCCCTCAGCGCTCGATGTATCCTGCAGGCGGACCGAGAGGACGAGGAAGGACACGACGACATGACGACTCCGCTCATCATCGAGGCCACCGGGACCCACCGCGAGGTGGGGCGGCAGGTCGGCGAGGCCGGCCGCGACATCATCGCCTGGGGCCTTGACGCGTACGCCGAGCGGTTCGAAGGGCTCGCCGGGTTCGGCTTCGCCGAGGCGGTCGAGCGCGGCGCCGTGTATCTGCGGCCTGCAGAGGACTACGTCCCGCAGGCCGTCGAGCAGCTCCGCGGCATGGCCGAAGCGGCCAACGTCCCCTTCGAGCATCTCTTCGCCCTCAACTGCAGCGAAGAGTTCACTTGCCAGGCCGACCGCAACTGGCCGCCCGAGCACTGCACCTCGTTCGCGGTCGTCGCCGACGGCCGGCCGGTGGCCGGTCACAACGAGGACTGGTACCCGGAGGAGATCGAGGCGCAGACGATCCGCATCGTGCATCTGACGGGGCGCTGGGACAAGGCGGCCTACATCAGCGCCGGCCCTGCCTACAACCTCCCCATCACCGGGGTGACGGCGGCCGGCTTCAGCTCCGCCGCCAACACCGTGTACTACCGGGACGAGCGGGTGGGCGTGCCGAACAACCTTCTCCTCACCGCCGTGCTCGGCCAGCCGGACCTGGAGCACGCGCGCGGCCTCATCGCCGCGGCGCCGCGGGCGCGAGGCTCGAACCACCTGTTCTGCGACGAGCGGGGTCGCGTGTGGGACCTCGAGACGACGGGCGAGCGCTGGGCGCTCCTCGACGGCGCGCCGCCCCCGCCGCAGGCGGCGCGCTCAGGTGCGACGGCCCTCTTCGCGCACACCAATCACTACGTGTCGCCGGAGCTTGCGCCGGGCGACGCCTCCCGCTCCGAGGGCTCGCGCCTGCGGCGTGACCGCGCGACTGAGCTGCTTCTGACGGGCCTCGCAGAGGGCGCGGACCTCGTCGAGCTCGGCAAGCGCGTGCTGTCAGACCACGAGAACGCGCCGCTCAGCATCTGTGATCACTGGGAGGACGACGATCCCGATCCCGACCAGAGCGTCACCACGGCGAGCATGATCTGGGAGCCGGCCGACGGCCGCGCCCACATCGCCGGTGGGCAGCCCTGCGAGGCGGAGTATCTGACGCTCCAGCTCTGAAGCCGGCTCGGAAACGGCCGGTATCGGAGTCTATTTGCTACCTCGTCGACCAACAACCTTGGCTTTGTGAAGAGCTTCACAACCCTAGGGTGAATGTGGTAGTGTCCATGCGCTTCACCGCATATGCGAAGGTGTCTTCCTATGCGGCTTCACCAAGGTCGAAGGCTCCGCGGGGGCGCGGGGTACTGCAGCGAAAGGAGTCGCACGTATGTCCGACAATCTGATGTCGCGGCGCAAGTTCCTGTTGAGCGCCGGAACCGTGGCGGCAGCCACCGGACTCGCCGGCGTGGGCCTGGCCAAGGTCGCGTCGCCGGCCGACGCGGCCGCCATGCAGCCGCTGGCTTGGCCGTACCCGAAGGTTGAGGCCGACCAGCCCAACCCCGAGACGCTTGCACGGAAGGCTTTCGAAGTCTACATGGGTATGGACGGCGCCGGCAGAGGGTGCGCTGAAGCCACCTGGTGGCCATTCGTCAACTTCCTGTCCGGAGTCACGGGCGGAGACACGACCTGGAACACGCTGCCCAAGGACCTCTTCCGCTTCGGCGCCGGCGGCGTCTCAGGCTGGGGCACCATCTGCGGCACGCTCAACGCCGCCGCCAGCGTGATCAACATGGTCGTCGCCAACGGGACCCACCGCACGACGCTCACCAACGGCATCTTCCAGTACTACGCCGAGACGGCGCTGCCCACGAACGGCGCCTGGAAGTCCTACAAGAACACACTCGGTCTGGGCACTGCATGGACGCCCACCACGCTTCCTCTCGAGAACGTCCCGTCGTCGACGGCCAACTCCCCGCTGTGTCACTCCTCGCTCGTCCAGTGGACGATGACCACCGGCGGCGCCAACGGCGGGCCGCTGCAGAAGGACCGTTGCGGCAAGGCCTGTTTCGATGTCACCCGCAAGCTGACGGAGATGCTGAACGCGTACTTCGTGGCGCTCGCTGCGACGCCCACCTATTCGCCGGCGGCGGTGCCGCTCGATCCGGCCGTGGCCGCCTGCGGTACATGCCACGCCACGTACACGGGCGCCAAGATGGCCTGCGGTTCGTGCCACGACAACACGCTCACCGACGACCACATGGACTGAGTGTGTCCGCTAACGGATCAACTCGGACCGGGGCTGTGACCCCGGAACGTACCTGGAGGAATGCACAGTGAGGAAGACACACGTCCTGGTGCTCAGCGTCGTCGCGATCGTCATCGTGCTCGCGATCGGCGCCGTGAGCGCCTTCGGCACCTTGGCCAGCGATACGACGGCCCCGACGACGACGACGGACGCCGTCGCCAGCTATTGGGACAGCGCCGTCATCACCGCCACGGCGACTGACGACGAGGGCATCCGCTACGTCTACCACGAGCTCGACGGGGGTGTCGTCCGCCTCGCCACGATCGACGCCAGCCCGACCAGCACCCAGTTGACGATCCCGACGGCGAAGGACACGCCGCTCGCGGCCGGCTCGCACGAGTTGAAGTACTGGGCGCAGGACGTCAACGGCAACGTCGAGGCGCAGAAGTCGTTGAAGTTCGAGATCGTGGCCGACACGGTCGCGCCGACGACGTCCGCCACGGCCGCTTCGGTGGTCAGGGGACGCACCGCCACGCTCAAGTACAAGGTCAGCGACGTCGAGCCGACCAAGGGGACCGCGGTCGTCACGATCAAGATCAAGAACAAGGCCGGCAAGATCATCAAGCCGATCGCCGTCGCCTCCGTCGCCGTGAACGCTTCGCTCACAGCGAAGTTCCGGTGCAATCTGGCCAAGGGGACGTACACGTACTACGTGTACGCGACCGACGCATCCGGCAACGCGCAGTCGACGATCGGCTCGGCCAAGCTCACCGTCAAGTAGGGGTCAGACGCCCTTTCGCGTACAGCAGGGGCTGCGGTGGCCATGGGCCGCCGCAGCCCCTGCTTCATGTGTGCTCCGCGCCCGCGCGTCTTGCGTGTACGCGGGCAGTCAGTAGCATGCGAAAGTCGCCCAGAGATATCATCTTGGCGGCGTGGTCACGAGTGGGGAGGCAGGTGCGCAGGCGTGGACGAATCCTTTGAGCAGGAAGTCAATCTTCTTCACGCCAGCATCTGTCAGGGCCTCTCCGACCCCAAGCGGATCCTCATGCTCTATGCGCTCTACGAGCGGCCGATGCACGTGAACGAGCTGGCCGAGGCGCTGCACGTGCCGCAGCCGACGGTATCGCGACACCTCAAGGTGCTTCGGGAGCGCCAGCTCGTCGAGACCAGGCGGGAAGGGCCGAGCGTCCAGTACTCCCTGGCCGACGAGCGGGTCATCGCCGCGCTGGACATCCTCAGGGCCGTGCTTCTCGGGACTCTCTCTCGACAGGGGATGCTCGCCGACGAGATGGACTGAGTCCGGGCGTCAGGGGCGCGGGCCGTCTGGCCCGAAGCCCGCGCCGGTCTCACGCACTGCCGTCGAGATCTCGTCGAGGTCGTCGGCCACGGTGTAGCGCAACCGCCGCCGCTCCACCACCGCCGACGCCGTGGAATACACGTGGAGCTCCATCAGCGCAGGGGCGTAGACGTGGATGGTGACGAGGTCTTCCGAGGAGGTATTGGCGAGCTGATGGATGCCGCCGCGGTCGAGGCCGACCATGCGAGCGTCGGCACGCACGCGCTCCTCAGCCTCTTGCTCGACGGGCCCCGCACTCGATGATGCACCGCGGGTCGGGCGGAACGTGCGGGACGTGAGCTCGCCGGAGTACACGCGGATCGCGTTCAGAGCTCCGGCGTGATCGTGGATGGTCGAAACCTGACCGGGACGCCAGCACAGCACGAGCAACTCGAAGAAGGGCGTGCGGCACACCAGGTTGCGGGCGTAGGCGTCCTTAGCGAAGGCGATGCGGCTGCCGACGAGCTCGCCGGAGAGCTGAAGTCTGGCTGCAAGGCCCATGAGCCGCTCGTGACTGAGCGAGCTCGCCGGCTCGCGGCTCATCTCGCAGATGAAGTCGTCCAACCTGAGATCGCGTGATGGCGCATCCATACGTGCCGAGTAGCCTACCTCAGAGCCGGCGGCCACCGGGAGGGACCCAAAGGCCTCAAAGGCCGTTCGCGATATGGTGACGGCGCGACGCGCCGTCCTGGTCAACAGCCTCAGCCGTAGCCGCTGCTGCGCTGTGGAGCGCCGCACGTGGGGCTGGAGAGGGACCCGTTCTGGAGGTAGCTGCCGAAAGACTGGCGGATGTTCTCGGATTCACACTCGGGGCAGCGCTTCTGCTTGTCCCGGATGGCTGCCCTGGTGACGACCACGAACTTGTGGCCGCAGTCCTTGCAGATGAGGTCGAAGTGGGCCATCAGCCGACCGGGACCTTGTCCGGGACCTTGGTGAAGACGTGGCAGACCTTGGCGCACGCGCCGCACTCGGTGCACAGTTCTTCTTCGATGCGCGGGGCGGAGTAGATGTCGTCCTGGACGATGGCGCCTTCGGGGCAGTACTGGACCGCCGGGCACGGGTGGTTCTGAGGACAGGCGTGGACGTTGACGGCGATCATGCTGGTTCTCCCGGGGATTGCGTTGACGTATCTATGCCGAACGGCCGGTACAGCGCGCACGAGCCGGTGGCGGCTGAGAACAAGAGGGCGGCGCCTCCGGCGGCCAGGACGACGCCGGGCAGCCTGCCTGAAGCGACGCCGCAGCGCACGGAGAGCGCCATCAGGCCTGCGCCGACGACGACGCGGACCAAGCGGTCGGTGGTGCCCTCGTTCTTGACAAGCATGTGGTCTAGGCCTCCTGGGTGAGCGCGTGGGCGCGAAGAGTGAGTTCGGGGCCGAGGATCTCGTCGATGAGCGCGCAGGCCTCGGCGAGGCGTGGGTTCACGACCTCCCAGAGCACGCGGCCGTCCTGCCGCGTGCGGCGCACGAGGCCGTCGCGCTGCAGGATCGCAAGATGCTGCGAGACGTTCGGCCGGCTCACCTCGAGCAGTTCGGCGAGCTCACTCGGCGTGCGCGGCGAGTCGCAGAGGTGATGCATGAGTTCGTGCCGAGTAGGGTTGGCGAGAGCGGCGAACACCGCCGCGTGGATGGCATAGCGTTGTCGTTGCTCGTTCATGAGTCCATTATTGCCAAGTTTCGAAATTTCGCAACATGGCAACCGTTCTGACAGACAAACGACGCCCGGCAAGGCCCGGGTCGCGCGAAAGGATTCGAGCATGGATATGAAGGTCTACTTCCCCGGCGGCAAGCGCGTGTATGCGGACTACGGCGGGTTCACCATCGAGACCGACCAGCCGGCGAGAGGTGGCGGTGAAGACTCCGCACCGGCGCCGTTCGACCTCTTCCTCGCCTCGATCGGTACGTGCGCGGGCATCTTCGCGCTCGGCTTCATGCAGCAGCGCGGGATCGACCCGGAAGGCGCGAGCATCTCGATGTCACCGCAGTTCGACCCCAACGTCGGCCTGATCACCAAGATCGACCTCGAGATGAAGCTCCCGGCGGGCTTTCCCGAGAAGTACAAAGCCGCCATCGTCAACGCAATGAACCTCTGCACGGTCAAGAAGCACCTGCATCAGCCGCCTGAGTTCGAGATCACGACCAGCGACGCCTGATGGCCGATGCCTTCAACCCGGAGCACGGGAAGAGACTCGAGGACCCGGCGCGGCTCGAAGCGCTGCCGCAGGCGGCCGTCGTAGGGCTCCTGCGACTCGAGGGCGACGAGACCGTCGTGGATTACGGCGCAGGCACCGGCATCTACACGGTGGCCGTCGCCGCGGCGCTCCCTCAGGGCCGCGTTCTGGCCGTCGAGGCACTGTCCCGGCTGACGGAACTGCTGCGCGAGAAGATCACCCCGGAGCTGGCGGACCGGCTGGTGGTCGTCGAGACCGGCGACAACGTCGTGCCGCTCGACGACGGAGAGGCCGACCGCGTCGTCATGGTCGACGTGCTGCACCACCTGTACGACCAGCCCGAAGCGCTGGAGGAGGTCGCCAGGGTGCTGCGGCCGGGAGGCCTCTTCGTGGTGCTCGACTGGGGCGACAAGGAGCGCCCGGTCGGCCCGCCGCCCGGCCACGTGCTGGGTCTGGCCGCCGTTCGCGAGATCGTCACGGAGATGGGACTGGGCGTGACCGAGGCCCACGAACCCGGCGAACTGCTGCCGTATCACGTCGTCGTCGTCGCGGCGAAGCCCTGACGGTCGAGAAGTCCTGACGCACGACGGGCCGCCGGCGCGTTCGCGC
>CAIYOD010000182.1 GCA_903927755.1 uncultured Thermoleophilia bacterium
AGCGACTGCCTCGCGCGCGATCTGAAGTCGAGCCCGTGCTCCGGCACGTAGAGCTGTGTTCCGGGGACCACGAAGGAGATGCCCTTCTCGATGAGACGTCGCCGCACGTAGGATGGCAGCCGATCGAAGACGACGACCTGCGCGTCAGGCCAGCGCTCGCCCATGGCAGACAGGTGCTTCTCGATGGTGGCGGGTGTGGGCTCGTCACGCGCGAACAGCCACAGGCTCCGTCGGCCGCGCAGGTCTCCCTCCGCAATGAGGTAGCTGTTGCGCAAGTACGGCGGAAGGGTCTGCGCCTCCGGCCACGGCCGTAGCTTCAGCGCCGCGTGCATGGTCTCGCCGACATAGGACTCTGTCGCCGACACCAGCCTGTCGAACTGATCGTCGCTCACAGTCATTGCTACCACCCACGATGCACACTAACACGGGCGATGTTATTGTGCAACTTTGATGTTATCGTGAGTCGCTCCCTGTTGCGGGTTGTCGGAGTTGTCATCGCAAGCGCCAGCTATATCAACAATGACAAATCCGATCATGCGGCCGGCGCCATTTTCGCTCTGGGGCCATTTTCGGTGCGCACCGAAAATGGCGAGCCGACATTCGGTAACAGCCGCTCACTCCACCCCGCGGTTCTCCCAGTCGCCGTAGGATTGCCCGTCGGCGCTCTTCCACTCGATGCGGCCGTTGCTGGACCGGCCGAGGGCGACCGCCGCGGCCGTGGAGGGCGAGCTGAACGGGATGTCGCGGGTCAGGATGCCGCTGCCGCCCTCAACCGCGATCGACCCATCCGCGACGAGCTGCTGGTGCCGGGCGCGGTACGCCGCGTACGCTCGCTCCGTGCTCTCGGCCTTGCCCGTGCCGGCCCAGACCGCGACCACCTGCGAGCCCTCGAGTATCGTGAACTCGTCGCCGAGTTGCTGGGCGCGAGCGCTCACGTTGTGTTTCTTGTTCACCAGCGAGAAGACCGGCGAGGCGTCGCCGGCCTCCGGCGACGCAGCCGACGCCGAGCGTACCCGGATCGCATTCACGCCGAGTACCGGCAGGACGATCTGCAACTGCTCCAGGAACGCCTCCATGTCGGAGATCTGCGCCTCCGAGAGCTTCCGCCCCTGCGGGTCGTTGCCGTTGGCCAGCGTGACACGCGCGGCCTGCTTCGCGAGCTCCACGAGCCGCCACTCGAGGTAGCCCCAGTGCCCCTCCGTGAACGAGTCGTCCTTCGACGTGATCAGGACCACGCGATCCCAGAACTCCTTCTTCGCCGAGTGGTCACGGAACCGATTGATGAAGTTCTCCGTGCGCCCGATGTAGCAGCGGACGCCACCCACCGCCTCCTCGTCGTCGCCGAGCAGGAAGTACGCGCCGTTGCGCTTTGCCTCCGGGCGCCTCAGCACATCGCCGAGGTCGGAGCGTGGCCCGGCCAGAACGTGACCGGTCCAGCCGGCGATCTCCGCAGTGGTGATACCGCCCGGGACGCCCTCTACGAGGAACAACTCGATGTGCTTGCCCGTCATGCGGCTGCCTCCTTGAAGGTCAGCAAGCGGTCACGGTAGTACTCGTACTGCTTGCGTCGAGCAGCGAGCTCAGCGGGAAGACCGCTCGACAGATCGTTCACGAGCGCGTCGAACTTGTCGAGGATGGAGACGATGCGCGCCTGCTCTTCGAGGGGCGGTACCGGAATGGCGATCTTCGCAAGACCCTTGGCCGATAGTCGCTTCACTTTCGCGCGCGCGACATGGCTGCTCTTTTGAGAGTGGAATGCCGCGGTTTGCAGGTAGTACGAAACGTACTCTGCGTTCATGGTGTGGCGGTACAGGAAGCAGTCATCGTGGATTGCGACATCCGCGTCGCCGAGCCAGGCGACGGCCTTACCCACATCCTCGACGGTCTCACCTACGGCCGCAATCACAACGTCACCAGACCGGGCGAACCGCAGTTGCGAGGCCAAGTCGGAGCGAACGTGCGCCACGGTCTCGTCGGCAGCGACACCATACCGCGTGTAGATGTCCCCGTAGTGAATGCTCGGGATTCCGTCATCGACGACATCGGCCTTCGTGAATCGACGGCCCCGAATGAACTCGCCGACCTCACCCATCGGAACCCACCGGACCCCCCGGGGGGAGAAGGTCAGGAGTGAGTCCCGGTAGTGGGCATACTGACGTCGCCGGGCTTCCAGCTCCGCTTCCAGCTCCGCTTCCAGCGTCGTGAACAAGTCCAAAACCCGCACGATCTCCCGCTGCACTTCAAGGGGCGGAACCGGAATCCTGATCTTCGCGAATCTGCCCTTGGAGATGTTGAACCGTGTGACTCCGCTCGCGGCCTTCGCTATCTCCCGCCGCACTCTCGCACTTCGGAAGATGTACTTCGAATAGCCCGGCGTCAGAAGGCCCGGGTCGGCAGGTCGGAGGCAGAAACAGAAGCTGTTCAGATACAGAGGCTCCCGTGGCGGCTCGAGAACGACCGAGGACATCCCCACGTCATCCGGTGTCTCAGATGACCCCGTGAAGAGGACATCCCCGAGGCGAAGCTCATTCTGCCGCTCTCCATCCCGCATTCGCACGAAGTCGTTGGCAGCCTGGTCGACAGCCAGGTTGTTGTACACATTGCGGTAGGAGACGAATCTCGCGTTGCCCCCTGAGAAGTCGGCCTTCGTCTTCCCGCCAAGACCACTCACGAACGCGCCAATGTCGCCGACCGCCAAGTGCGGCACCCCATCCGGACACAACTCGGCGATCAGCTCGTCGATGCGACTCACGCTTCTCCCGAGATCATTCGCACAAGAAGCGCGACCATGAGCCCCTTTTCCTGTCTGAGCCAGCAATGTGCACTTTTTGCACATTGCTTTCCCGATCCACCTCCGCTCCCCTGAAGACGTTGTTGATGTGCCGGGTCGCGCCGGTCCTGTCGATCGCAAAGAGCTCGGCGATTTGCGGTTGGGATGCCCATACGGTCTCGTGCTCTCGGTCGAGCGGCAGGGAGAGCTCCACGCCTGGAGCGGTGTAGATGACGATGTCCTGCTCGCTCACGACGACTCCCCTTCCAGCTCCCGCTCGATCTGCTCGATGGTCGGCAGGTTCGTCTGAAGCGGCTCGGGCAACGCCTCAACGAGTTGGTATTCAGCGATGCCGAGAGGCCGGCTGTTGTCGCGAAGGGCGTACTCGGCGACGACCTTGTTCTTGCTCTTGCACAGCAGCAGACCGATGGTCGGTTCGTCCCGCTCGTCCTTGATGAGCTCATCGACGGCGGTCAGGTAGAAGCCAAGCTGGCCCAGGTGCTCGGGCTTGAACCCGCCGGCCTTGAGCTCGATGACGACGTAGCACCGCAGGCGAAGGTGGTAGAAGAGCAGGTCGAGATAGAAGTCCTCGCCGCCCACCTCAACATGTACCTGGCGACCGACGTAGGCGAAGCCCGCTCCCAGTTCCAGAAGGAACTCGGTCACATGTTCGACCAAGGCCTGTTCGATCTCGCGCTCGAGGGCCTCATCGCCGATTCCCAGGAAGTCGAACCGATACGGGTCCTTCAGGGATTCACGAGCGAGGTCGGACTGTGGCGCCGGGAGCGCCTGGGCGAAGTTGGTGATGGCCCGTCCCTGACGCTCAAGCTGACGGGTCTCGATCTGCATCACCAGGACGTTGCGCGACCATCCGTGCCGGACGGCCGCGCTGGCGTATGCCAGCCGCTCCTCCGACGCCTTCAGCTTCGTGAGAAGCACCAGGTTGTGCCCCCACGGCAATTGGCCAACAGGCTGTTGGCCAATTGCGTCCTCTGGCCAGGCCTCCGCAAACGCACGCATGTACTTCAGATTCGCCCGCGAGAACCCCTTCATCTCGGGGAACGCCTCGCGGAGGTCGTGCGAAAGGCGGTCGATGACCTTGGCGCCCCACCCCTGCTTCGCTTGGCGCGCAAGGATGTCACGGCCGATCTGCCAATACAGCTGCAGCAACTCGGCGTTCACTGCGAGCGATGCGCGCTGCTGGGCCGAGTGGATGCGATCCTTCAGGCCCGCCAGCCATTCCGCGTAGCCCTCCGGCGGCTCGCTCAGCGCTGTCGGCCTCTCGCTCACGCACCGCCCTCCAGGTCCGCGACGATCGCGTCGATCTGGGTGCGCAGCTCTGTCTGTCGCGCGACGATGCGCGCTATCTCGGCGTTGAGCGCGGTGATGTCGACGGCCTCCGTCGTGTCCTCCTGCTCGACATACGACGACACGGCGATGTTGTAGTCGTTCTCGGCGATCTCGGCGCTTGGGACGAGGCGGGCGAAGTACTCGGCGTCCTCGCGAGCGGTGAAGGCGTCGAGGATCTTCTGCCGGTTCGCCTCGATCAGCTTGTTCTTGTTGCCGCCCCGGACGAACTCCGCCGACGCATCGATGAAGAGCACTGCGTTGTCGGTCTTCGACTTCTTGAGCACGATCACACAGGTCGCGATCGTGGTGCCGAAGAAGAGGTCCGGCGGGAGCTGGATGACCGCATCGACGTAGTTGTTGTCGACGAGGTACTTACGGATCTTGCGCTCCGCGCCGCCACGGTAGAGCACGCCGGGGAACTCGACGATCGCCGCGGCGCCGTCGACCGCGAGCCAGCTCAGGATGTGCATGGTGAAGGCGAGATCGGCCCTCGACTTGGGCGCGAGCACGCCGGCCGGTGCGAAGCGCGGGTCGTTGATGAGCAGCGGGTCGGCGTCGCCGTCCCACTTGATGGAGTACGGCGGGTTGGAGACGATCGCCTCGAACGGCTCGTCGTCCCAGTGCGCCGGGTCGGTCAGCGTATCGCCGTGCGCGAGGTCGAACTGCTCGTAGTTCACGTCGTGCAGGAACATGTTGATGCGCGCCAGGTTGTAGGTGGTCAGGTTGATCTCCTGGCCGAAGAAGCCCTGGCGGACGTTCTCTTTGCCCAGCACCTTCGCGAACTTGAGCAGCAGCGAGCCCGAGCCGCACGCAGGGTCGTAGACCTTGTTCACCTCGGTCCTGCCCACCACGGTGATGCGCGCGAGCAGCTCGCTCACCTCCTGCGGCGTGTAGAACTCCCCGCCGGACTTGCCCGCGCTCGACGCGTACATCTGCATGAGGTACTCATACGCGTCGCCGAACGCGTCGATGGTGTGGTCTTCGAACCGGCCCAACTCGAGGTCACCGATCGCGCCAAGCAGCTTGACGAGCTTCTCGTTGCGCCTGGCCACCGTGTTGCCGAGCTTGGCGCTGTTCACATCGAGGTCGTCGAAGAGGCCCTTGAGGTCGTCCTCGCTGTCGGCGCCGACGGCCGAGCCCTCGATGTTGCGGAACACGCATTCGAGCGTCTCGTTGAGGTTCTCGTCATCGCCCGCGCGCCTGCAGACGCTCTCGAACAGCTCGCTGGGCAGGATGTAGAAGCCCTTCTCGGCCACCGTCTCGGCGCGGCCGAACTCCGCATCGGCGTCGGAGAGCTTCGCGTAGTCGAACTCGGAGCGCCCCGCCTCACGCTCGTGTGCGTTCAGGTAGGCGGTGAGGTTCTCGGAGATGAACCGGTAGAAGAGGATGCCGAGCACGTAGGTCTTGAAGTCCCAGCCATCCACGGACCCGCGAAGATCGTTCGCGATTCGCCAGATCGTCTTGTGGAGCTCGGCGCGTTGCGCTTCCTTGGTGCTGGGAACCATGTCGGTGCGCCTCCCCCCTGGGAACCGGGCCCTTTGGACGAGGCCATCCTACAGTGTCGGGCTCATACGGGCGGAGCCTACCATCGTGATCGGACGGACTGCAGGCTCGGGGGCGAGTCTCGTTTGACACGCTCAGGTTCTCGGGTAGACTGACGATGCTGGTACCTAAGTACCCGATTCTACCCCCGGAGCCCACAATGGCGGTGTCCCCTCTCAAGGTCAACGCAGAGACCAAGGAGCAGATCCGCGTCGCGGCCGCGCTGCTCGGCTGTGGCCAGGCCGAGCTCGTCAGGCGCGCGGTATCTGAGTACGCCCGGCGCCACGCAGACGAGCTTCGCGCCGGCATCGCCGCCGCCGGCGCCGCGCTCGCCCTCGGTGACGACGCCGCCATCGCCTATCTCGCGGGAGAGGATGCGGCGACCCTGGACCGCGTGACCGGGCGCAAGCCGCTCAAGTAGCACGGCTCAAGAGCGGCTCGGCGATGGCGTGCGGGCCTCCTCGCCTCGCGCGGCGCGCCCATTGTCACTCTGTCCGCGGGGCGCCGGTCCGGCTACGCTCCCCCACATGTTGCACTTGACCCTCGCCGACCACGCGACATGACGCCGGCCGGCCCGCGCACAGGACGCGCCGCGCCGCCGCCCTACTGGCACGCCTACGTCGACGAAAGCGGCGATCGTGGCTGGAGGCGCAGGCCGGCCGATCTGCCACCCGGCACACGAACCGGCTCGTCCGAGCACTTCTGCCTCACCGCCGTGCTCGTACCGGATGGCGCTCAGCCGGCCATCCTCGAAAGGTGGGAGCGGGTGGCGACGGAGATCGGACGCAGGCCGTCAGACACCATCCACTGGACGAGCGTAAGATCCCATCCACAGCGACTCCACCTGTGCAACGCGGTGCACGCCGTGGAAGGCCTTCACATCGTCTCGGTAGTCTTCAGCAAGTGGGATGCTGACGACCCGCTGGTCGTCCGGACGCCTGACCGTCTCTACACCTGGACCCTGCGCCTGCTGGTCGAGCGCCTGTCGTGGTTCGGAAGGCACCATCAAGCACGAATCGTCATGCACTTCGCCCAGGTGAAGGGCCTACCGCCGGGCTTGATCGCCGACCACCTCAGCGGGCTGCGGCATCAGGCAACGACCATCAGGTGGGGTCACCTGACGATGCCGGCGAGGGTCGATACGCCCCGCAACCAGAGGATGCTGCAGATCGCCGACACGGCCAGCGGCGCAGTCTATGCCGCTTTCGAGTGGGACGACTACGGCAACACGGAGCGCCGCTACCTCGAGTCGCTGCATTCGCACCTTTGGCGACCAGACGGCCGGACTCTGCAGACGCACGGGCTCAAGATCTGCCCGTGGCCTCATCCGCGCCACTCGTGGGCGCAGGCATTCTGCCAACGGTGACAAGAAGAAGGGTCCGGGCCGTCGGCCGCGTTGCCGCGGTGTCACTGTTTCCAGCGACTGACGGGGTTCCCGAACCCACTGCCATTATCCCCGACACCAAGGGGAATGCAACGGGCCGGCGGATTGTCACCCTCCGCGTCCGGTCAAAGGCAACCTCGCACCACGAAGCTCGCCTTCCAAATGATTGGCGGTTCTTGGCTCTGAGCCAGGCGCTCGCTCCTCTTCCGTCCGACGTTTACACGAACATATGTTCGTGCTACTCTCAGTGCCCCCGCAGCATCGTCCACCCGCACGTCAGGAGCCCCACATGCCGAGCGGCGGAGCCACCTCCGACAACAGACCCAGCGGCCGCCTCACCGGGGCCGCCCGGGCCCGCGCCGGCCGCCCGGGCCCCAACGGCGAGGCCGTGCCGGTCGCCGTCAGCTGGGACGAGCGCGCGCGGCGCCCGGTCGCCTTCGTCTGGCGCCGCCGCACGTACCGGGTCGAGCGCGTCCTCGAGACGTGGGTCCTCGAGACGGGCTGGTGGAAGGAGGGCGGCCTCGTCAGCCGCTCGTACTGGCGGGTGCGCGCCGGCGGCCGTGTCGTCGACCTGCGCTACGACCGCCTCAGCAAGGCGTGGGCGCTGGAGAGGGAGCTCGGATGAGACCGGATCAGGCGGCCTGCGACCGCCGCGGCAGCACCAGCACGACGATGAACGCGATGAGCGGGAAGAAGATCGCGAGGATCGTCCAGAGAGCAGGGCCGTACCCCTTCTTCGCCGCCAGCCACGCGGTGAGCACCACGAGGCCCACCCAGATCACGAGCAAGATGACCAACTCCGGCAATCCGACCATGGGTCCCCTCCCGTCGCTTTCCGGCAGTATGCCATGACCTTCGTACATCTCCATACGCACACCACCTTCTCGTTCGGCGACGGCGCCTGCCGCATCCCCGAGCTGGTCATGCGCGCCGCCGAGCTCGGCATGCCGGCCCTGGCGGTCACCGACCACGAGGGGCTGTACGGCGCCGTGCGCTTCTACCAGGCGTGCAAGGCGGCCGGCGGGCCCGCCTGGCCGGCGCCAGCGTCTGTCAGGTCGTGGGTCACCAAGCCCTGAGCAGCGGCTGGGCCGCGGACGCCCGTGGTGAGTCGAGCCAGAAAGGGGTCCGCGGCGAGATGTCTTCGAGAGCGCGCTGAGACCAGGCGGGATCGACGTCGTGAGATCCGGCGGTCGGGCGCCATGCGCCGGCGTCCTTGAACCCTCCAGTGAAGCCGGGTCCGGCCACCGCCGGCTTCGACGGCGGGCAGCCTCCTACATCTGCCGGTCTTCTGGTGCGCCCTCGACGAGACGGCAGGTGGGAGCGGCGAGCAGTCTCTCCATCAACGCCAGACGCGCCTGGACCTTGTCGCCCAGCTGCCGGGCGGCCTCGGACGCGACCGCCTCCGCAAGCGCTACGGCCGGGACGAGCGTGTCGAACGGTGTCACCGACTCGCACCGTGTGACAAGGAGATGCGTCGCAAGGCCGGTGATCGGTGACAGCCAGGGGTCGGTGAACAGAACGATGCGCGCGCCGCCGGACTGGGCCCAGCGCGCGATCTCGAGCGTGTTCGCCTCGTAGCCACGGTAGTCGAAGAGGACTATCACATCGCGTCGTCCCAGGTCGGCGAGGTCCGTCCACGTCGGCGATGCCGCGGGCCCGACGAACCGACAGCCCGAGCGGACGAGTCCGAGCTGCAGGTAGAGGTAGTACGCGACGGCGTGCGATGTCACGCCGCCAGTCAAGAAGACTCGGCGGGCCCGGGCGAGGGCGTGGGCGACGGCCTCGATCTCACCCGCTGTGATCGACTCCGCGTCTGCGCTGAGATTGGCTATCGCCGCGTGCAGCGTCGCGCTGACGCTGTCGCCGGCCCCGCCGGCGTCGGGAAGGAAGTCCGCCGAGACCGAGGCGAGGCGCTCGTCGAGTTCGTCTCGCAGGGCGCGCTGGAAGTCGCCGTAGCTCGGGAACCCGATGCGCGTCAGGAGGCGCAGCACAGTAGGGTGGCTCACGTTCGCCAGCTTCGCCAGCTCCGCGACCGTGCCCAGACCGGCGACCGGGTAGTTGGCCAGCAGCGCGCGCGCGACCTTGCGCTCGCTCGGTGTCAGCGACGGCATGGCCTCACGCAGTTTGAGGGCGACGCTGGAACTCGCGTCCGATCGCGTCTCGTTCACGGACTCACCTGCCTTTGGGTAGGTCCATGGCCGGCAGGACTCAAGACGAACCCCCGTCGTGACGCAGGGCTCGGTCGCGGAGCTCAGCCAGAGCGCCTTCGACGTCCTCGCCGAGCGGCAGCGGTCGATGGGCCGCCAGGATCGCGTCGACCTTCTCTCGCGCCCCATCGAGGGCATCGGGGCAGCCGGCCGCCGTCCAGGCGTCGCAGGAATCGTGCCAGCCCAGCTGCGAGAAGTGCCATTCGCCGGAGCGCGCGTTGACGCGCGTCGACTTCTCGGAGAGAAACTGGCCGCCGGGGCCGACGCGCTCGAGTGCCTCAGTGAGCCAGCGGTCATCGGCTACCTCGATGCCGGCGTGCGCCTTGCGGCACAGGCGCCAGACCTCGACGTCGACCATAAGCTGCTCGAAACTGAAGACCGTCGAGCAGGCCAGACCGCCGGGGCCGACCATCACGTCGGGCCAGGCCAGCGCCCCGAGCACGGTACCGAAGGTCCTCTCGTACCCGGACTGGATACCGGGCGCGAAGGCGTCGGTGCCGCCTCCCGACCCCATGGCCGGCAGGCCGTAGTAGCGTGCCATCTCCACGCCGGCGATGTTGAGAGCGGCCTGAGGTGCGTTGTCGGCGAGGCGTCCGCTGCGCGGGTCCATGGTCGCCAGAGTCGGCGCGTGGATGATCGGCGTGCCCGGCTCCGCCGCCTGGGCGAGACAGAGCATGCCGAGCACCTCGCAGTTGGCCAGCAGCACGGTGGCCAGCATGCTCGCCGGGGCCGTGGCGCCCATCATCGGCATCGGCATGATCGCCAGCGGGATGTCGTAGCCGCGCAGCGCCAGCCAGGCGTCGGTGCCCGGCCCCTCGAAGACCAGCGGCGAGACCGGGGTGTGCAGGAACGAGTACGGGTGCTGGCGGCGGACTCCGTCGCGCCCGCCGAAGACGATCTCGAGGACCTCGAGCTGCCAGCGCGCTTCGGCAGGATCATCGAACGAGTCCTGCACGTGTCTCGAGAAGGCCCGCTGCATGCCGGCCGCGTAGTCGACGAAGGAGGACTTGCTCTTGTCGGGAAGCCAGCCCGAGACCGGTGACCAGAGCATGCCGATCTCGTCGATGGCGTCGCTGAGCCGGATCGCCTCGAGCCAATCGGCGCGTGTGCTGGGCCGGCGCTCTCCCGAGTGCCGGTCGAGGACCATCGTGGGACCGCCGTCGAGGCACATGGTCGACTCACCGGCGTTGAGCGGGAACTCCCAGCCGGGCCGCCGCCCACCGAGCGAGAACCGCCTCGGCGCCAGCGCCAGGAGCTCGTCGACCAGCGCGGGGGGAAAGCGCACGATGCGCGTCGAGTCGTCGACGAGGGCTCCCGCATCCCTCAGGATGCGCCGTCCCTCGTCGCTGTCGACCCGCACCCCCACCGTCTTGAGCACGTGCAGCGAACGCTCGTGCACCTGCGCCCGCTCGTCGGGGGTGAGAACCTCGATCCGCGTCTTCACTCCTCGACCGCCATGCCCCTGCCGCGGCGGGCGAGAATGGCGATCACGACGATCGCCAGGAGGGCGGCGACCACGCCGATGATGATCCAGGTGGTGGTGCTCGTCCCGCCCGATCGGCTCTCGGCGCCGGCTACGGGCTTGAGCTTCACGTAGCTGTCCATGTTGAGCGATGTGTACCAGGGCAGCCCGTTGCCCAAGAACGGCACCCAGCCCTCCCACCTGGCGGTGTTGTTCACCTGCAGCCAGTCGGGGTAGGTGAGCACGATGTAGGGAGACTCGATGTACATGAGCTGTTGCATGCGCTTGAGCATGTCCAGACGGGTCTGGACGTCCATCTCGCCGTACTGCCGGTCGCTGAGCCTGTCGAATTCGGCGTTCGACCAGCAGCAGTCGTTCCACCATTCGATCTGGCTGGTCGTGAAGCAGGCCAGCGTGTCGCCTGGGTCTATGTAGCCGCTCCACTCCCAGAGGTACATGTCGTAGTCGGGGGCGTAAGCGCCGGCCTTGTCGTAGTTGTAGATCGCGTCGTTGAGCACGCCGTCGTCGACGACCGAGTACTCGATGTCGAGACCGCACTGCTTGAGCCAGCCGGTGATGAGCGTGGCCTCCCTCTGGCTGGTGGCCGACTCGGCGCGGCTCCAGAGCCGGAGTCTGATGTCCTCACCCTCGTACTCGCGGGTACCGTCGCCGTCTGAGTCGGCGTAGCCGGCCTCGTCGAGCAGTTGGTTCGCCTTGACGATATCGGATCCGTAGGCCTCTTCGGCGGTGGGCTCGTAGTGCGGGTCACTCCCGGCCGGCCACTCATCGGGCGGGCAGATCGACGTTCCAGGGCGCCCGTAGCCGGCCAGTCCGACGTCGACGAGCTTCTGCTTGTCGACAGCCCAGTTCAGCGCCCGGCGGAACCTGACGTCCTTGAGCACCGGGTGACCGAGCGACGCGGGCTCCGAGTAGCAGTTGAACGACAGGTACTCGAAGTTGAAGAGGTTCATCTCGCTGCCCTTGAAGCCCTGAGTCCCGGAGAGCGCCGCGAACTGGGCCGGCGGGATGTCCTGGGCGCCGTCGATGGTGCCGGCCTTGAGATCCTGGGTCATCGTGTCCGTGTTGGTGTAGATCTCGAAGATGACCTCGTCGATGGCCGGCTCGCCGCCCCAGTAGCCCGGGACCTTGACCATCTTGGCGAAGCTGCCCTTCTTCCACGCGACGCACTGGAAGGGGCCCGAGCCGATCATCGGATACGTCACCTGGTACTTCATCGGCTTGTCGATCTTGCTCCAGATGTGCTCGGGCAGGATGTAGATCCAGAGGCTGAGCATGTTGGCCTTGGGCTCGGAGCAGCGGATCTCGACCGTGGAGTCGTCGACTGCAACGGCCTCTTGGATGTTCTTCATATGGAGCGTGTAGGTGGAGATCTTCTTCTGGATGATCAGGTTGTACGTGAAGGCCACGTCTCCGGCGGTGACCGGCACGCCGTCGTGCCACTTGGCTCCCTTGCGGATCTTGAACGTCCAGGTGAGGCCGTCGGGTGACGTCGTCCAGCTCTCGGCCAGGCCGGGGACCGGGTTGCCCTCAGGGTCATGGTTGACCAGGAAGTCGTAGTTGAGGCTCCAGATCTCGTAACTGACGCCCGTGTAGCCGACCAGCACGTTGAGCGAGTCGGCATCGATCGGGACTCCGAGCCTGAGTACGACCTTGCCGGTGCTCGCCGGAGGCGAGCTCTCCGCAAGCGACTCCGAGAGCCCCCAGATCGATCCCGCGGCGAGCAGCGCAGCCACGGACAGCAGGCAGACCGACAGCCTGCAAATGGCGTTCATTGCTTGACCCCCTTCCTCCGCCGACCCGCGATGACCCCTGTCACGCCCCCGCCGCCATCCTACTGCGTGCCTGCTCGACGAGAGTCGCCATGTCGGAGACGGCTTGCGCGTCGACAACCGGCTCGGGAGCCGGCGCCAGCAGCTCTGCGGTCCGATCGCGAAGCCGGTCGCCGAACGTACGTGAGCCGCTCGCCCGCCACTGGCTGTAGTTGGACCCGTCGGACAGCTTCGAGCGGTAGAGCTCGCGACAGGCCTTGCGGGTCAGGGGTCGTCCGAGGTGGCTGCCCCCGGGTCCGACCTCGTCGACCTCGTCGATGAGGAACACCGATTCGTCGGACGGCACCGTCTGCAGGCTGCGGCGCGTGTAGCCGGCGAACTCGTCGGCCATGATGAGCCCCTCGAAGGTGCACGACATCCCCGACTCGAGATAGCCCATGTCGTGGAGCAGGGTCCCCCCGCATTCGGCCCCACTTTGGACGCTCATCATGATCTCGCCGACGCACTGCTCGTCGTGGCACTTGGCGTCGGAGTACCCGGCGTAGTCGAAGGTGGGCAGCGAAAGGTGCTGGGCGAGGTTGAGCTGCAGGTGGCTCCCAAGCCCACCCTCGGCCGAATGGTAGAGATCGACGGTGGAGCGCATGTCGAGCTGGCTGATGCCTGCCGCGTAGATGAAGGGCGCCCCGGGGCTGACGAACTGGTGCAGCACCAGGACGGCCATGACCTCGGCATGCCCCACGGCGGCGGACGTCTGCTCCGAGGCCGGCCCGGTGGTGCCCAGCGAGATGCCGGTCTCGAGGACCATGGGCACGCCGAGCTCGGCGCACGACGTGGTCTTCTCGACGCAGGTCGCGTCGAGGATCAGTGACGGCGACGACATATTGAGGCAGGCGAGTGTGTCGGCAGGGGCGCCGCAGGCGGCGGCCATCTCGACCTGCTCGCGCATCGCGTCGCCGCCGCGGGCGCTGGACACGACGATGGGCTTGCGCGTGTAGGTGAGCATGGCCTGGAGCTGCACCAGCTCGACGACCCCCAGCGGCGCGTCCTCGGGCAGCCAGAGCGACATCACGAAGTCGTAGTTGGGAAGCCGCTCGATCAGGCTCACGCCGGCCTCGATGTCGGCGAGCGTCCCCCGCCGGCGTTCGCCAGTCTTGGGGTCGAGCAGGTAGAGGGTGTCCGAGCCCGATCCGAAGTAGACCGGGCCGTCGCGGACGTCGAGGTCGAAGGCCCGGTCGCCGTCTCTCCCCTTCAGCGGGAAGGCGCGCGGCGCGCTCGCCAAGGCCTGCTCGACGAGCCCCGCGGGGATGCGCACGCGGTTGTGCTCCACGCGCGCGCCCGCCTTCTCGTACAACGCCAGCCCCTTCTCGTCGCGCACCTCCACACCGACGCGCTCGAGGATCCTCAGGGCCGCGGCATGCCCGCGCGCGCAATCGGCCTCGTCCCAGGCCTTCAGGATCATTCTCTCCACAGGGGAACCTCCAGGTTCTCGTTCACTGCTACGCGGCCCCGAGACGTTCGGCGAAGTAGACCGCCGGCGGCTTGAGTCGGCCGCAGTGGGGAGCGACCATGTTCTGCCAGTAGCCGCCCGCGTACAGGATAGCGACGATGTCGCCCTCGCGCGGCTCGGGGAAGGGGTAGTCCTCGGCGAAGACGTCGTCGCCCTCGTTGATGTGACCGGTGATCGTCGTCGCGCGCACGCTCCCGGGCAGCACGTCGCGACAGAGCACGACATCGAGCGGCACCTGGTAGATGAAGCGATCCGGGGCGGCGTTCCAGCCCGCGTCCAGCCCCACGAACGGCACTCCGAGCCGGTCCTCGGCCGTGACCACCTCGGCCAGGAGCACGGCGCTGTCGCCGAAGAGGTACTCGCCCGGCTCGACCGAGACGACCGGACCCAAGGGCCCGAGATGCTCGGCCAGCACCGCCGCGTAGGTATCCACGTCGAGGACCGGACGGTCGGCGGACGCGCCGATGTCGAGGCCGCCGCCGGCGTTGACCTCATCGAGCGGACAGCCCGCCTCGAGGAGGAAGGCGACCATCGCTGCAGCCCGCCGCACCGTCTCGGTGAAGGCGGGAAGATCGTCCATGGCCAGGCCGGTGGCGGCGTGGAAGTGCAGGCTCGTGATGGTCAGCCCGGCTTGACGCGCGATCACGAGGGCTTCGGGAAGCTGCTCCTCGTAGAAGCCGAACTTGGACGGCTTGTCGCTACCGTAGTCGCTGCCCGCGTAGCGGCCACCGTGCCCCGCCCCGTAGCGCACGTTGACGCGCAGGCCGACGCTTCCACCGGGTGCGTGCCGCGCGTAGCGCCGCAACTGCGACAAGCCGTCGACGTTGAGGCGGATCGGCTGAGCGCAGATCGCCTCGAAGTCGCGGTCGGAGGCGTTGGTCCCCGTGTAGCTGATCTCGTCACCCCGCCATCCGGCGGCCAGAGCGCTGGCCAGCTCGACCGGGGAGCAGATGTCGGCGCCGATCGCCTGCGGCGTCACCGGCGGACCGAGGCTGCGCAGGTGGGCGAGCACCTCGGGCTCCCGCTGCGCCTTCATCGAGAACCTGGTCACGCACCGCAGCCCCGCCCCCGCGAGCGCCCGCTGCAGAGCCGCGACCTGCTCGGTGATGCGGCTGAGATCGAATGCGTACAGGGGCGTGCCGTGCTCGCGCGCGATGGCCTCGGCGTCACGGCCGGCGATTGCCAAGCGGCCACCGACGACTGAGAGACCTGCGTGCTCCCAGTACGGTCGCGTATCGGCGGTGGTCGTCAGGGCGACGCTCTTCATGCTCAGCCGGCCCCGAGGTTGGTCTTGGCGTTGGCGGCCGCGAAGCCGGAGATCACGCCGTCGATATGACGCTCGACGTCGTCGGCGATCGGCAGGACCTCATGGGTGGCCAGCAGGTGGTGGGCCCGCGCCACGGCGTCTTCGATCAGCGTGCTCCCGCTGTGCGACTCGAAGGTGCCGCGCCGCATCACGGCCGGCTGCCAGGCGTCGCGGGCACGCTTGCGGGTCGACCGGCAGCCCATGTAGTGGCCGCCGGGGCCCACGGCGCGGATGTCGTCGATCAGCATCGAGGCGCTGTCGAACGGGGTATCCTGCAGCGCCTGCTTGAGCAGGGCGGTGGCGTCGGCATGCAGCACGATGGCGCCCAGGCTGGTCGTCAGCGCACTGTCGAACTCGCCCGGGCCGACCAACGTGTCGGCGCCGCTGAGCGAATCCAGGAGGCCGTGGAAGGCGCCTTCGACCCCGTCCTGGAAGTCGGTCGCCTTGGCGTCGCCGCCGAAGCTCCCTCCCTGTACCGGCAGATCCCACGACTTGAGCACGTCGATGCAGGCCAGAGCAGCGAACGCGATCTCGGGAGGGGCGCTCAAGTAGAGTCCGTTGCGCAGGTCGGCCAGCGCCGGCTCGGGCCCCGCGATCAGCGGGCAGCCCGGCGCGGCGAGCTGGAAGAGCACCACCGCCGAGGCCAGCTCCGCGAGCGTGACCACCGCCACGCCGGCGGAGCTCAGCGGCGCCGTCGTGCCCATCTGCGGCATCGGCATGATGACGAGCGGCACGCCGGCGCGCGCCAGGGCGATGCTCGCCGGCGTCATCTCGGCGTCGTGCGTCAGCGGCGCGATGGTGCAGTTGATGTTCGAGAAGATGGGACGCTCGCTCATGGGCGCGCCGGCGATCGCCTCGAAGATGTCGAGCAGCGGTTCGACGTACTCAATCGAACGCACCTCGTCCTGCACGTGCTTGGCGCAGGAACGCAGCGAGATCGCCTCGATCTCGAGGTTGGCGGTCAGCGGATCGAGGTCGCGCGCCGAGATGGTCGGCCACACGTAGTCGTACTCGGGCAGCGCGTCGAAGAGGCGCATGATCGTGCGCAGGTCGTCGGCGGTGCCGGGCCGACGCTCGCCGGTGAGATCGTCGAGCACGTAGTTCGCGGTGCCACTGCTGGTCACCGACAGCGGCGCGCCGCCGCCGACCAGCACGTCGTTGCGCGGGTCGCGAGCGGCGAGCAGCACCTGACTGGGCGCCAGCGCCAGACAGCGCTTGACGAGCTCTCGCGGCAGGCGCGCCGACGCGGTCTCGCGATCGACGATCGCGCCGGCCTCCTCCAGCAGGTCGAGCGCCTCGGGCGTGTTGAAGGTCACCCCGACCTCTTCCAGCACGGTGAACGTCTGCTCGATCAGCTCGGCGCGCTCGGTCGCGGACAGGTAGGTGATCTTTGCGGCGGCCACGCTGCTCCCCTTTGTCGTTGCCTGTCCTCGAGTCGGACCAAGGACGCCCCAGTCCCTCGGCGAGCGAATCTGGCGGCAGTGCCGCAGTGCACCCGAAGGCTGTGACTCAGGAGTGTACCATACTGTCCATTTAGTGCAGGATACGGATTCCTGAGCAGTCTCGTAGGAACCCTGAGGATTTGCCTCTCCCTCAGTATCCGGTCCGGTGGACGATACTCACCGCATCCCATGAGGGTCTTTCCGTCCGACGTTTACACGAACATATGTTCGTGCTACGCTCAGTGCCCCGCAGTATCGTCCATCCGCACGTCAGGAGCCCCATATGCCGAGCGGCGAAGCCACCTCCGGAGACAGACCCGGCGCTCACCAGACCGGCGCCGCCCGGGCGCGCACCGGCCGCCCGGGCCCCAACGGTCAGGCCGTGCTGGTCGTCGTCACCTGGGACGACCGGCAGCGGCGCCCCGTCGCCTTCGTCTGGCGCCGCCGCACGTACCGCGTCGAGCGCGTGCTCGAGACGTGGATCCTCGAGACGGGCTGGTGGAAGGAGGGCGGCCACATCAGCCGCTCGTACTGGCGGGTGCGCGCGGAGGGCCGGGTCGTCGACCTGCGCTATGACCGGCTCACCAAAGCCTGGGCCATCAAGCGGGAGATCGCGTGAGCTTCGTCCACCTGCACACGCACACCACGTTCTCGTTCGGCGACGGCGCCTGCCGCATCCCCGAGCTGGTCATGCGCGCCGCCGAGCTCGGCATGCCGGCGCTGGCGGTCACCGACCACGAGGGGCTGTACGGCGCCGTGCGCTTCTACCAGGCGTGCAAGGCGGCCGGCGTCAAGCCCATCGTCGGCGTCGAGCTCACGGTCGAGCCGGCGGTGGGCCCGGGCGGCCGAGTCTGGGAGCCGGGCGCGGACGAGGCCGGCAACGCACCCGGTGCCGGCGACGCAAGCGGTGCGGCGCTCGCCGATCCCGCCGCGGCGGCCGCGCTCGCCCCCGACGGCCGCATCCGGCACCTCACGGGGTCGGCCACGGTCCCACCCGCCGCCGCCCGGGCCTCCGGCGCCGGCGGCTACCACCTGGTGCTGCTCGCCAAGGACTACGCCGGGTGGAGCAACCTGTGCCGCATCATCAGCGCCGCCCACCTCGAGCACCCGGGTGAGCCCCCGCTGGCCCGGCTCGCCACCCTCGCCGAGCACGGCGGCCACCTCGTCGCGCTCAGCGGCTGCCGGCGCGGCGAGGTCTGGTCGCGACTGCTCGCCGGCGACAAGGCCGACGCCCGCGCCGCGGCCTCCGTCTTCCAGCGCATCTTCGGCCGCGAGTACTTCATCGAGCTGCAACGCGAGCTGCTGCCGGACTCGGACGTCTCGCTGCGCGCCCTCGACCTCCTCGCCCACGAGCTGCGCATCCCCACCGTCGCCACCGGCGACGTCCACTACACGGTCAAGGCCGACGCCGGCCTGCACGACGTGCTCGCCGCCGAGGCCGCCAACCAGCCCCTGCCCAATCCGCTCGGCCGCAAGAACGCCGAGCTCTACCTCAAGAGCCCGCGGCAGATGCGCCGCCTGTTCCAGCGCTACCCCGAGGCGTACGCCAACGCCGAGCGCATCGCCGCGCGCTGCAACCTCGATCTGGGCCTCGGCAAGCTCCTCTTCCCCGCCTACCCGCTGCCGCCGGGCGAGACCGCCTTCTCGCTGCTCTGGAAGCGCTGCTTCGCGGGCGCCGCGGAGCGGTACCGGCCGCTCACCGCCGAGGTCACGGCGCGGCTCGAGCGCGAGCTCAAGGTCGTCGAGGAGCTCGGCTTTGCCGAGTACTTCCTCGCGGTGCGCGACATCGTCGAGTTCGCACTCGGCCGCGGCATCTACTACTCGGGCCGCGGCTCCGCCGGCAACAGCATCGTCAGCTACGTGCTGCGCATCACCGACGCCGACCCCATCGCCAACGAACTGCTCTTCGAGCGTTTCCTCAACCCGCATCGCCGCGGCATGCCGGATGTGGACATCGACTTCTGCTCGGCGCGCCGCGACGAGGTCATCCAGTACATCTACGAGCGCTTCGGCCACGACAGGGTCGCCATGGTGGCGACCGTCAACACCGTGCGCGCGCCATCGGCGGTGCGTATCGTCAGCCGCGCGTTCGGGTTCACGCCGGACGAGATCAACGGGCTCTCCCGGCGCATCCCGTGGGGCAGCGCCGCCAAACTCGGGGAGATGCTCGCCGAGCGCCCCGAGCTGGCCAATCATGAGTTCCAGCACCCGCACTACCGCCGGCTGGTCGACGTCGCGGAGCGGCTCTCGGGGTTCCCCGCCCACCTCGGCACGCACCTGGGCGGGTTCATCCTCTCGCGCGACCCGCTCACCGACCGCGTGCCGCTGCAGTGGGCGGCCAAGGGCGTCGTGGTGGCCCAGTTCGACAAGGACGACGTCGAGACGCTGGGCCTCGTCAAGATGGACATCCTCGCGCTCAAGATGCACTCGGCGATCGCCGAGGCCGTGCGCCGCATCGAGGCGCGCACCGGCGAGCACGTCAGCGCCTGGGAGCTCCCGCGCGACGACCCCAAGGTGTACGAGCTCATCAGGTCGGCGCGCACCGTCGGGCTGTTCCAGCTCGAGAGCTCGGGGCAGCGCAACCTGGCCACGCGGCTGCAGGAGCGCGACTTCGAGGACGTCATCGCGGCCATCTCGCTCTTCCGCCCGGGGCCGCTGCAGGCCGACATGATCGCGCCGTTCATCCGCCGGCGGCACGGCAAGGAGCCGGTCGTGGTGCCGCACCCCGCCATGGAGCGCATCCTGCGCCGCACCTACGGGGTCATCGTCTACCAGGAGCAGGTCATCGAAGTGGCCTCGGCGGTCGCCGGCTTCAGCCTCGCCGAGGCAGACCTGCTGCGCCGCACCATGACGCACGAGCGCTCCATGGAGGAGATGGACGCCATCGGCCGCAACTTCGTGGAGAAGGCGATGGCCCTCGGCGCCACGCAGGAGGTCGCCGACGAGGTCTTCCGCCAGCTCCGCGGGTTCGCCGCCTACGGCTTCAACAAGGCGCACGCCGCCTGCTTCGCCATCGTCTGCAACGCCTCGGCCTGGCTCAAGGCGCACTACCCGGCCGAGTTCTACGCCGGCATCCTCAACAACCAGCCCATGGGGTTCTACTCGCCGCGCGTGGTGCTCAACGACGCGCGGCGCTTCGGGCTCGAGGTGCTGCCGCTCGACGTGGATCTGAGCCAGGAATGGTTCGACGTTGAGAGAGAAGGGACCGCCTTGCGCGTCGGTCTGGCGTATGTCAAAGAGATGAGTGCGGTGGCTCGGCGCGCGATCGTCGAGGCTCGACGCGACCGGCCGTACACGTCGCTGGCGGACTTCGTGGCGCGCACGCGCGTCAGCCGCGAGATCACCGAGAACCTCGCGCGTCTCGGCGCGTTCGACGCGCTCGGGGTGCGCCGCGAGGAGCTGATCGCGCAGACGCCGCTGCTGTACGCCGGCGCGCGGACGGCGCCCGCCTCCCTCACCGCCTCAGCCGCCGGCGATTCCGGCCTCGACCAGCCGCGCCTCGCCCTCGACGAGCAGCTCGGGCCGCTCACCTTCCTCCCCGACTGGTCCGCGCAGCGACGGGCGAGCATCGAACTCGAGCTGCTCGGCCTCAACGTCAGCGCCCACCCGCTGCGCTTCGTGCGCGACGAGATCAAGGCGCTCCGGGTCACCCCCATGGGGCGGCTGCCCGAGGTGCGTCACGGCAGCCGCGTGCGCGTCGCGGGAGTGCTCGAGCGCGCCCAGATGCCGTGGATCCGCAGCGGTCACCGCACCATGTTCCTCACGCTCGAGGACGAGACCGAGCTGGGTCAGGTGGTCGTCTTCAACGACGTCTACCTCAAGTACGGACGGGTGCTCAAGGACGCCGTGTACCTGCTCGTCGACGGCGAGCTGCAGAACGACGAGGAGCACGGCCTCGCAGTGGTGGCGCACCGCATCACCGACCTGCTGCACGCGATCGGCCGTCGGGAGGCCGGCGCCAGGCCCCCCGCACCCGGCAGTCTCTCCTACCAGCGGCCGGACGCCTGGGAGCTCCCGGCCGTGGAGCCGCGCACGCGGCCGGGCCGGACGGGGTGACGACAGACCGGTCCGGCGCCCTCAGAGATAGCTCGTCACAGCCTCGGCGCCCAAGGCGACGGCGACGGTGAGGACCGTCGTCCACACGGCCGCGCCCACCCCGAGCCAGAACACGAGGCGCCCTCGAGCCGCCCCGAGAGCGACACCGATCGCGGCCGCCAGCGGCGCGCCCAGCAGCAGAGGAGCCAGCAGCCAGACCGCTCATGATCAGAAGACGGCGACCTCGATCACGACCTCGTCGCCGACGCGCCCCGGCGAGCCGGCCACAGGGTCCTGCCCCACCACGTCGCCCGGGATCGAGCCCCACCCGGCGACGTAGTCCGTGCTCACGACGAAACCGGCGTCTTCCAGCTGCGCCTGCGCATCGCCCTGCGACAGGCCGACGACGTCCGGCACGAAGCTCTTCGGCGGCCCGCTGCTCACCCAGAAGGTCACGGTGTCGCCGCGCTGCACCGTCGCCCCGGCGGCGGGCTTCTGTCGGAAGATCTGGCCCTTGGGCGTCGTCTCCGACGCCGCCTTGCGGCTCTTCGAGTTGAGCGACTCCGCCTCCAGCCGGCTCCGGGCCACGCTGGCCGCGAGACCGGTGAGGTCCGGTGACGGGATGTGCAGCGGCCCCCTGCTCACCCACAGGTCGACCTTGATCCCATCCTCCACGGACGCGCCACCTCGTGGCACCTGGCGCGCGACCGAGCCCTCGGCGTACTTGTCGACCCAGATGTAGTGCAGGACGGGGCGCAGGCCCTCGCCGCGCACGGCCTTGGTCGCGTCGGCGCGCCGCTCGCCGACGACTCTGGGGACCGTCGAGCCGGGAGCGAAGAGATACGCGTAGACGGCCCACGCCGCGGCCGCGGCCAGAGCGATCAGGACGACGGCCAGGACGATGCGCCGCCGCCGGCGGCGACGGCGCGGCCGCACGGTGGTCGCCGGCTCTCCCGACCGGTAGCGGGTGGGCGCGTCGGATGCCAGGACGGTCGGCTCGGGCGCGGGGGGCGGACTCGCCGGCGGAGCTGCGGGCGCCGGCGGCCGCATGCCGGAGACCGGCGTGACGGCCGC
>CAIYOD010000183.1 GCA_903927755.1 uncultured Thermoleophilia bacterium
CCAGAGGTCGTCGAGCCCGAAGGCCTCGACGACCGCCCAGACGAAGTCGCCGGAGGTGGGTGGCTCGTCGGCGAGCTTGGACCGGAGCTTCGCCGCCAGCTCGACGAGCGCGGTGAGCGGCCGCGGCCCGGCCGCAGGCTCCTTGGCCGCGGCCGCCTTCAGGTGCGCCCACGGCCGCGGCGCCGCGCCGGCGGCCTCGATCGCCGCCGCGCCGGCGCGGCGGTCCCGCCGACCGAGAACGGCCACGAGGCCGGAGGCGGGCAGCTCGTCCGGCGCGCGCACCAGGCACAGGTACGCGCGCAGGAGCTTCGCCGCCGGATGGGTGAAGAGCTTGCAGCCCAGGGCCGGCGTCCGTGGCACCCCGCCGGCGTCCAGCGCGAGCGCGACCAGGAGCTGCTGCGAGCGGTAGCGGCAGAGCACGGCGAGGTCGCGCCAGTCGCAGGCGAGCCGCGCCTTCTCGGCGCGCAGGAAGGCGCAGACGGCGCCGGCGCGCTCCGGCCAGGACGGGGCGCCGAAGAACCGCACGGCGCCGTCCTGCGCCCCGGCGCGCGGCCGGATCTCCTTGGCCTCGCGCACCCGGTTGTTGGCCACGAGCCGGGCGCCGGTCTCCACCACGGCGCGCGAGCACCGATAGTTGGTGCACAGGGTGTAGGTGGCCGACCAGGGCGTGGGCGGCATGCGCCGGTGGAACTCCAGGATGCCGCGCGGGTCGGCCTGCCGCCAGCCGTAGATGAGCTGATCGTCGTCGCCCACGACGAAGAGCCGGCGATGCGGCCGGGAGAGCACGTCCACGAGCGCCAGTTGCGCCCCGTTGAGGTCCTGGAACTCGTCCACCAGCACGTGGTCGAACCGCCCCTGGATGAAGGCGCGGTGCGCCGGGTCGGCGAGCATGTCGGCGACGGCGAAGTAGATCTGGTCGTCGAAGGACTGGAGTCCCGTGGCGGCCTGGGCGCGCACGTACTGCGCGTGGGTGGCCGCGAACGGGATGGTGACGAGGGGCGTGTCGGTGACGCACTCCACCTGGACCTCGACCTCGGCGGCGGGCTCGAGCGCGGCCCGGACTCTGGTCAGCCCCTTCATGAACGCGCCGATGGGGTCGCTGCCTCGCCGTGGCTTCAGATCCCGGAGGGACACGCCGGCGGTCTCCATGGCCCGCGCCATGAGCGCGCGGAGCGAGCGGCCGTCGTGGTCGAGTGAGAAGCGCGCCCGCAGGACCTCGCGCTGGTACCGGTAGCCGAACGCATTGAAGGTGGCGCAGTGGACGCCGGGCGGGCGGTCCGGGGAGGAGGGGGCGCCGGGACGCCGCCGCCGCCGCGTGCTCCGGGCGTCCGGCGGCGAGCCGATGCGCCGGGTGGAGGCGATGCCGAGCGCGGCGAGACGCTCTTCGAGCTGCTCGGCCGCCTTGCGGTTGAAGGCGAGCATGAGGATGCCGGAGGGGTCGGCGCCGCGGTCCACGAGTTCCACGACCCGGCTCACCAGAGTCTTGGTCTTGCCCGAGCCGGCCGGCGCGAGGACGCGTGCCGGGCCGCGGGCATGCACGACGGCGGCGCGCTGGGCGTCGTCGAGCTGCACTGCGTCGGGGCCGGCGGCCGGCCGCGCCGCCGCTCGTGACCGATCGGCCGCGCCGGCGCTTTCGGAAGGCTGAGGCGTCCCTCCGGCGGCAGGCGGGAGCCCCGCCGCGGCGGCAGCTTCGCCGAGCAGGCGGCCGATGTCCTCGAGGTCCAGGGCGGCCGCCTGACTCACGCCGAGGCTGCGCGGAGCGAGCCTGGCGTCGTCGAACGGAAAGCCGATGCAGAACGGCAGGCCGCGGCCCACGAGCGGGTGGACGAAGCGCAGCAGCACGTCCGTGGCCTGCGCCCCGAGCTCCTCGGCGTCGCCCTTCCAGAACCAGAGCCCGACGGGCGGGTCGCCTCCGAGCAGCGCCCGGCCCGGCTCGCCCGGGTCGCCCGTCCAGTCGCGCCGCGCGGCGAAGCGCATGCCCGGGGCGGCCGCCGCCGCTCGCTGTGCGAGGTCGCGGCGGCTCGAGACCCCGAAGAACACGAGCCTGGGTCCGGCGGCCGCCGCAGCCGGCAGAGCGGCGGCGTGCCGGTGGTCAGGTCGCTTGTCGGAGGCGGTGCCCATAAGGTGGTCGGCCGGTCCGGGTGCTTCGCCCGGCCGGCCACCGACGCTAGCAGGCGGCCGCGCTTGCGACGAGGGTGACGAGGGTGGACGTTCGCCGTGCGCACCGGCGGCGCAGGCAGTGGAGTCGCGGGTGACCGCGGACGGACCCGCGGACTTCAGGAGAGCGGCCGGCCACGGCGGCGACGCGCCGCGCCGCGGTCAGGCCAGAAGGGCGTACAACGCCGCGGCGAACGGGATGAGCTCGATGGTGGCCTCGTGGCGCAACTGCCGGGGGTCGGCACATTCGCCGAGACCGAGGCGCACACGGTCGAGGGCGTCCGCATCCTTGAGCAACTCGAGGACGCGCATGGCGCGCTCCGGCTCCGCCAGACGGCGCGCCTCGTCCGCGCTGCTCGCCAGCTTGGCCGCCTGCTCCTCTGCGCCGCGGTCCGGCAGGGAGTGTCGCAGGATGGCGAACCGCACCACGGCGGCGTCCGCGGGCGCCAGATCGGCGGTCAGGCCGCACGCGTCCGCCCGCGCCACGCTGCTCGCGCCGTGCTCGGGCTCGACGCCGTCGCCGTGGCGGCCGACGTCGTGCCAGAGCGCGGCGCACAGCACGAGTTCGCGGTCGGCGTCGCTCCAGCCGAGCTCGCCGGCCAGCCGCTGCGCGTGCACGTGGACCCGTTGGGTATGGGTGACGCCGTGCAGCCGCGAGCGGTGCAGGAACCAGTCCCGGGGCACCGGCGGCTTGCGCGCCAGCCAGGCGCGTGCCTCGGCCCGCAGCGCGGCCGCTTCAGTGTCGGAAGGAGTCGTCATGCCGGCAGCGCGGCGGGCGTCAGGAGGTGGCCTCCTCGGCAACCGCCGTCGTCGCGCCTTCGTCTGCTTCGTGCTCGCCCGCCACGTGGTCGAGCCATTCCGCCTGAGCCATGAACTCGGCGTCACAGGTGGCGCATCGGAACTTCTCGTTGGGCAGTGCGTCGGTGTGTGCCGCTCCGAGATGGTGCTCGAGGGACTTGAGCGAATCGAACTCTGCCGGGCAATGGGGACACGGGAACATCTGGAAGCTCATTGCGGCTCCTTTCGTCGGCAGGCGAACCGGTGTGCGAACGCAACGTACCCGCGGGCAGGCGCGGAAAACTGACCGCTCGACCGGCAATCGCCGGGGGAGCGGCCATCAGAGCAGGTCATCGAGCGTTCCAAAGCTGTAGCCGTGCCGCTTGAGCCACCGGATCGCCGCCGGAAGGGCGCGCACGTTGCTGGTCGAGGCGGCATGCAGGAGATAGATGCTGCCGGGGTACGCGGCGGCGACGATCCGCGCGCGGGTGACGCTGACCGAGGGCTGGGCCTGCTGGTCGTAGTCGTAGTGGGCGAAGCTCCAGAAGACGGTGGTGTAGCCGAGGCGGCGAGCGAGGGCGAGGATGCGCGCGTCGTAGGCGCCGTAGGGCGGGCGGAAGAGGCGCGCCATGCGGTCGCCGGTGGCGCGCCGGTAGGCGCGCGCGGTGGTAAGGAGTTGGCGGGCGAACGCCTTCGGCCGGCCCGCCAGCGTCGTCATCCTGGGATGCGACCAGGTGTGGTCGCAGGCCAGGTGGCCCGCGCGGGCGATGCGGCGCGCGAGGCCGGGATCCGCCTGGACCCACTGCCCGGTGAGGAAGAAGGTCGCCTTGACGTGCGCGCGCTCGAGGACCTCCAGCAGCCGCCGGGTGGTGCCACCCTCCCAGCCCTCGTCGAACGTGAGATAGACGACCTTGTGACGCCGCG
Organism: uncultured Thermoleophilia bacterium; assembly: GCA_903927755.1. Taxonomy (GTDB): domain Bacteria; phylum Actinomycetota; class Thermoleophilia; order UBA2241; family UBA2241; genus CAIXSE01. The sequence continues at coordinate 3,859 of CAIYOD010000183.1, forward strand.
GCCCGATCCAGATGGCGTCATAGCGACGTGCCAGGCGCGCGGCGCCGGCCGGGATGCCTGGTCGCACGTGGGCGCCGTGCGGGATGAAGAACCATTCGGTCCCGTCGGCCCGCGGGCCGGACGAGCCTTGGCCGGTCGCGGCCTGGGCCGCCTCGGCGGAGGCGCCGGCCGTCGCGGCGAGCGCCAGAAGCAGCGCGAGCACGAGCAGCGCGGCGCGGACCTGGCGCATGCGACCTCCGAGTGTGTGGCCCGGGCCCCACCCACCCGGCGCGGCCTTGGTATACCCGTCGCGGCGTCGTTCCGACCACGTTCGTCCCCGAGGTCGCCGATCTCGTCTGCTAAGCTCGGTGGATGGACGGGACCGGCATCGACCTGATCGTCCGCGAGCGGATGAAGGTCGTCGAGGGCGACATCACCAGACTCGACGTCGACGCCATCGTGAACGCCGCCAACAGCTCGCTGCTCGGCGGGGGCGGCGTGGACGGCGCCATCCACCGGGCCGCCGGCCCGGGTCTGCTCGCCGAGTGCCGTTCACTCGGCGGATGTCCGACCGGAGAGGCCCGCATCACCGGCGGCCACGAGCTCCCGGCGAGACACGTGATCCACACGGTGGGACCGATCTACGACCAGCACCTGCCCGTCGAAGCCGCGCGCCTGCTGCGCTCCTGCTACGTGGAGTCGCTGCGGCTGGCGGAGGAGGCCGGGCTGGAGACGATCGCGTTCCCGGGCATCTCCACGGGCGTGTATCACTATCCCAAGACGGAGGCATGCGCCGTCGCTGCGAGTGCGGCCGCGGAGTGGCTCGCCGCGCACCACCTCCCGCGCGTCGTCACGTTCTGCTGTTTCAGCGTCGCGGACGCGGCGCTGTACCGGGCGCGGCTCGGCATCGTCGACTAGCAGTATCGCCGAGTCGCAGCTCGTCCGCCCGTGGCTCAGGCCGGCCGGAGCAGGCCGCGGCGGGCGTAGACCTCCGCGGCTTCGCGCACCAGCGAGGCGCACAGGGGCGCGCCGGCGGCCTCGAGCCGGGCGGCGACGTCCGCGAGGCCGGCGGCAGTGGACCGGCCCGGCCGCAGCGCCTCGTAGATCGCGAGCACTTCGTCGTCCGGCAGCGCGGTCAGCTCCGCGGCGCGCCGCAGGTTCTCGCCGAGTTGCGGGTTGCCGTGCGCCTCCGCCACCTCGGCCTGACGCCGCAGCGTGTCCGGATGGACCCGCAGGTCGGCGGGGGAGAGGTCGCCACGTACGGCGGCCTCGAGCGTGAGCTCCTCGAGCGGCCGGCCGCTGAGGGCGCGCGCCTGTCCGCCGTCGCCGGTCATCGCTCCACCTCGAGGTCCACAGGCGGCGCGCCGGGCACGCTCTCGCCGCGCTCGATCGCGATCAGCGCGACCACCTCGGCGTGGTAGCGCGCTTCGATGGCCTGGTCGGTGTACGGGTTGCGCACGGGGGCCGGCCGCCGGCCTTGGGCATGCCGGCCCGCGTTGACGCCCAGCTCCCGGTACATCTCAGCCGTGAGCAGCGGCGCGATGGAGAGCAGTTCCAGGCAGGCGAGGGGAGCCAGTCCCTTGCGGTGGATGAGGGCCGTGCCCTTGGCCTGGAGTCCTACGGCCACACCAGACCCGGCGAGCTCGGCGGCCGTGAGACCGATCACGCCGAGGTCCACCGTGGACGGTACGCGCACGATCCGCGCGGAGCAGCCTTCGGACTCGATGCCGGCGACGATCTGCTCGAGGACTTCGCCGACCGGCAGGCCGGACATCGTGAACCAGAGCTTCGTCCCCAGCGCGGGAGAGACGCCGATGCAGACTTCGCGGGGGTCCGCGCCGGGTTGAGCGGGTCCGCGGGAGACGAGTCGAGATACCGAGGCCGGGTCCGCTGCTCCAGGAGGGTCCAGGGGGGCACGCTGACGAGTGGCGTCATGGGTGACGCCATCGGTGACGCCATGGGTGATGCCATCGGTGACGCCATCAGTGTCGCCACGGGTGACGCCACCAATGGTGCCAGTCGATGCGGGCACACTCCCCTCGGGCGTTGCGGTGTCGTCTTCCGTACGCGGCGAACCGGCAACGCGGGGGCCGGCGGCATGCCCGGCGGCGTGGCGCGCCAGCAGACCGGCACGCGAACGCTGCTGGCGGATGGCGGCGATCTGCTCGCGGCGCGCCGCCGGGACCTCGTAGCCCGTCCCGGGACCCTGGTAGTCGTTGGGATCGGTGACGTTGGAGAGGCAGTTCATCTGCTCGTCGAAGATCGCCGCCGTCTGCAGGTAGTCGCCGGCGACGCGGGCGCGGCCCATGGCCAGCACGCGCCCCGCCTCCTGCTCGTAGCCCGTCGCCCAGAGCGCGCGCACGACGTCGAGGATGCCGAGCTGCCGCTCCATGATCGCGTCCGACGCCGCCAGGATCGCCTGCGGCTCTGGCGGCGTCACGTCCTTGGAGCCCTCGGCGTGGACGACCTCGGTCACGTGGTCGTCGGTGAAGTCGGCCAGCCCGAGCTCGCGGTAGACGGCCAGGCACGCGCGAGCCGCGCGCTCGCGCACGGCGCGCAGCTGATCCTCAGTGACCGGGCGCAGTGCGCCGTCCACGCCCCAGTCGCGCTGGAGGACGAGGTAGTCGTCCAGATCCTCGGCGTTGAAGTTGCTGGGGCCGAACATGTTGTCGTAGCGCTGGATCGCGCCGAAGCCGCTGAAGATGAAGTCGGAGCCCGCGAGGAACAGTGGGACGGTGTGCGCGGTGCGGCGCATGTCCGACTCGCTGACCAGCGCGTCGTTGCCCGAGCACGACTCGAGATCGCGGAGCATGACCAGGAGGTTCTCGGCGAGCAGCTCGCGCATGCCGTCGGGGACGCAGCCGACGACGCTGGCGCCGTCGATGCCGCCGTTCTGCACGCCCTGGGCGCCCATCGCTCGGGCGAGAGCGACGCAGCGCGACTCGAGGCTGAACATCGAGCGGCCGTCGGCGGCGCCCATGAGGGCCTCCGCGCCGCCGCCGCTCGTCACCCGCATCTTGAGCCCCCGGGAGGCATAGGCCGAGCAGAGGAACGCCTTGGACCAGGGAGTGTCGTCGCCGTCGATGAAGACCTTCTCGGTGCCGTAGAGGCTGACGGTCTCGGCGTAGGTTGTGAGTCCCCTGAGGCCCAGCTCGAGCTCGAGAGCCTCCTCGATGGAGCACTGGGTGAGGGCGCCGCCGGCGCCGACCTGCGAGCCGATGAGCACGGCCAGCGCGTTGGACGCGGCGTCGGCGTTGACGGGCACGGTGGTCTCGACCTCGCGGAAGCCGTACGCGACCGCGGTGGCCGCGTCGGCGGCGAGCAGCAGCGGGTCGTCGAGCCGGTTGGTGACGTGCGCCTGGTTGCTCGGCGTCTTGCGCACGCGGAGCTTGCTCACCGCCATCTGGAGTTCGACGGGGCGGAGGAGGGCGACGACGCGGGCGAGCTTCTCCGGCGTCGCCCCGGCGGCGAGCCGGACGACCTCCGCGCGCGGGACGTTCGGGTCGACCATGAGGCGGGCGAACGCGACGTCACTCAGGGCGTTCGCCTCCTCGGTCACCTCCGCGTCGAGGCCGCGCGCGGCGATGAAGGCGTCGATGAGGTCGAAGTCGGGCGCGGCCGTGCCGTCGAGTTCGGTGACACGGCCGTCCGCGTCGAGGGCGACGGAAGGCTCGGGGTCGTTCGCCGAGGCGAACGCGACGAGCCCCGCCTCGTCGTCCCGTTCGGCGAAGCCGTCGAGATTGACCGGCCGCGCGTCGAGGCCGATGAAGCGGCCGAGGCGGCGAGGCTGCCCACCGGGGCCGCCCGGCTGGTCTGGCTGGTCTGGCCCTGCGTCCATGCCCGGATACTACCGAGCGGCCGTCGGCGGCACCACAGCGGCCGGTCGTCACCGGCGCAGGGCCGCACATTCACGTCCGCGCCTCCGCTTGCCGACCATTGTCATACGGCGTCCTTCTGAGCCTCTTCGGGTAGAGGGTGCCAAGGAGACGGGGCCGTCGGAGGCATGGAGGGACGACATGGTCAAGTGGATCGGCATCGCCGGGTGGATCGCCGTGAGCGTCGGCGTCTTCCTGGGGTTCTACTACGTGTGGGACGACGTTGAGAAGGCGCTGGCGATCGTCACCGTGCTGACGGCCGGCTTCGAGGGCGTCACAGGATTCATCCGCCACTACCTCTTCTGGAAGCAGGACTCCAAGCGCCTCGGCTGGGAGACGGACAGGCCTGACTGGATGTGGGAGGTGGGGTTCGCCAACTTCGGCTTCGGCTTCATGGCGCTTCTGGCAGTGTTCGCGGGCTTCGGCATCAAGGCACAGGCGCTGGTGCTGCTGGGGTACGCGCTCTACCTGTTCCAGGCGGCGATGCTGCACCTGTACCGCTATCTGACCGACGAGGTGCGCTCGCGCGCGAGGCTCTATCGCGCCGTGCTGCTCACGCTCGTGATGGTGGGGATGATGACGTTCTTCGCGGTCTACGCGCTGCTGGCATAGGAGGGGATGAAGGATGAGGACGAAGAGACGCGCGCCCCGGTTCGGGGCACTGTCCGTGACGCTGATGCTCGGCTGCGCCCTCGTGGGGCCGGCGCTGATGGTCGCGGGATGTGGTGGCTCCACCGGTGACGCCACGGGTGACGCCAGCCCGGCAGCGGACACCTCCGCCAGCCCGGCGGCGAGTCCGGCGGCTAGCGAGGCCGCGAGCGGCGCCCCGGCGCCGGACATCGTGCAGAAGGCGCCGGTGCAGCACGTCAAGGTCGGCGACCTCGACATGGGCTACCGCACCATCGGGCCGTTCGGCGCCGCGGCGGATTCGACGCCCCTGCTGATGATCATGGGCAGCAGCGGCACCATGGACATGTGGTCGCCGGAGTTCGTCAGCGACCTGGCGCAGGGGCGTGAGGTGGTCGTCTTCGACAACCGCGGGATGGGCGAGACCAACGACCCGGGCGGCGCCTACGAGTTCTCGCAACTCGCCGACGACTCCGCCGGGCTCATCAAGGCGCTCGGCTACGACAAGATGGACGTGCTCGGGTGGTCGATGGGCGGCATGGCGGCCATCGACCTCACGGTGCGGTACCCGGAACTCGTGAGCAAGCTGGTCAGCTACGCCGGCAGCGCCGGCGGCCCCAAGTCCGTCCCGATGAGCAAGAAGACCCTGGCCGTGATGACCGACATGTCCGGTTCGGTCGAGGAGCGCGGCATGCGGCTGCTCGCGCTGCTCTTCCCGCAGTCGTACCGCGACGCGAACCCCAAGTACTACGAGAGCTTCCCGCAGACGACCGAGCAGCTGTCCGCGGCGGCGATCGAGCGGCAGGACCAGGCGATCGGCGAGTGGAAAGGCGTGTGGAACGGCCTGGAGGGCATCACGGCGCCGACGCTGTTCGTCACGGGCGCCGAGGACGTGATCGAGCCGCCGCAGAACGCGAAGCTGATGGCGGCGGCGGTGCCCGGCGCCGAGCTGGAGGTCGTGCCCGGCGCCGGCCACGGCCTGATGTACCAGGACCCGCAGAAGCTGGCCGGCGTGGTGATGGACTTCCTCGACCAGTAGCGAGGAGCAGAGGGCGCCGGCGCGGGAGCGGCGCCGTAGCCGTTCTTGATCTCGCCGCCGGTCATGCCGAACGAGTTGACCAGCACCACGACGGTCCGCCGAAGCAGGGTGTCTACCGCTCGGTCATGAGTCCGTCGACGATCGGGTCGGCGTAGGTGGAGCCCCGTCTGCGGTTCGGGTCGCCGGCCATGGCGCCGATCAGCGCGAAGTTGATCTGGTCGGCGGCTCCTTCGATGGAGCTCGGGTAGCGGTTGATGAGCGTGACGCTCGTCGCGTTGAGCGAGGGGAGGTAGTACATCGACGAGTTGTAGCCGGGGACTTCTCCGGAGTGCCCGAACGCGACGCCGGCGTTCATCACGCCAAGACCGTACGAGGCGGTGTTCGGGGTGGAGAACCTGAGCTGCGCGGCGTGCATCCGCTTGCTGAGGAGCCTCCCGGTGGCGACTGCCCGCAGCCAGATCCTGAGGTCGCCCACGGTGCTGACCATCGCGCCGGCCGTCCAGAAAGCTGACGGGGAGTACAGGCTGATGTCCTGGAGATTTGCGCTGCCGGAGGGTTCTCCGTCGGCCGGCATGTACCCGTGCATGTACGGCGCCGGCAGGGTGACGGTCGTGGCCTTGGGGAAGCGGGTGTGCTCGAGGTCGAGCCTGCGGACGATCCGGTTGGTGATGACCTGGCGGGCCGTCTTGCCGGTGACCCGCTCGATGATCATGCCCAGCAGGATGTAGTTGGTGTTGCAGTACATGTACTCCCGGCCGGGCGGGAAGACGGCAGGGTGCGCGGTGGCGATGCGGACCAGCTGCCGCGGCCTCCACGTGGCCGTGGGGTCGGCGAGGTATCGGTCCCAGAACGCCTGGTCGTCGGTGAAGTTGTAGAAACCCGAGGTCATGTTCAGCAGGTGGCGCACGGTGACGCGCCGCGCGCCGGGCACCCAAGGCACGTACTTGCTGAGCTGGTCGCCGAGCGCCAGCTGCTTCCTGTCGACGAGCTGCAGGACGGCCGTGGCGGTGAAGCTCTTGGTGACGCTGCCGATGCGTACGCTGTCCGTGGGCCTCGGCGCGGCGCCGCTGCCCGTGTCGGCCTCGCCGGACCCCGCCACCCAGGTCCCGATGTCCGGGAACCACATGCCCACGACGGCGCCGGGAACCTGGTACTTCGCCATCTGCGCCTCGAGCGTCGCCTCGAGGTTCGCCCGCCCTGCGGCGCTGAGTGCCGGCGTGGAGGCACGCGCGACGCCGGCGAGCGCGGCGAGGCAGATCAGGAGCACCGCGACGGACAGCGTGAGAGTGCGGAGAGTACGAGACAGCGTGGACACGGTTCCCCCTCCATCGGAGACAGGTCGGCGGCCGGCCGCGCGGGCCGTCGTCCAGAGTATCGGCAACCGAACGGCGCGGTTTGAGCCGGCAGGGCGGTCCGCGCCCATCGCGAGGATTTCCTCGATAAGTGAGTCATCGGTATACTCATTGTAGATACCGAGCAGAGGAGTCGCCATGAAGGCGAAGGTACAGCTGTGGGGCAACAGCCTGGCGGTCAGGATCCCGAAGTCGTTCGCGGAGGAGGTCGGGCTCGAAGCCGGTTCGCCCGTCGACCTGAGCCTCGTCGACGGGGGCCTGCTCGTCGCGCCGGCCCGTGATGAGTCGCTCAGTCTGGACGACCTCCTGGACGGCGTGACGAAGGTCAACATCCACGCCGAGGTCGACGCCGGACCTTCGCAGGGCCGGGAGGTCCGGTAACATGCCGCGCGGCGACGCGGGCGCTCAGGGCGCCAAGCCGGGCGCCTCGCCGTGGGTCCCCGCCCGCGGTGACGTCGTCTGGATCAGCATGGTCGCGACGGGCGGACGCGAGCGGTCGGGGCGCCGGCCGGCTCTCGTGCTCTCGCCGGCCGCGTACAACGCGAAGGTAGGGCGGGCGATCTTCTGCCCCGTCAGCAGCCAGGCGAAGGGCTATCCGTTCGAGGTGCCGGTGCCGGACGGCCTTCCGGTGCGCGGCGTCATCCTCTCCGACCAGGTCAAGAGCCTCGACTGGCGCTCCCGCGGAGCGGAGCTCATCTGCGCCGTGCCCGCCGAGACGGCAGCGGCGGTGCTCAGGAGGCTGCAGACGCTGGTCGGCACGTAGGCCGCGGTACGCCGGGGCCGACGCGGCGTCATACACTGGGGTGACACCTACCCCCCAGGAGACACCGCATGACCAAGGCACAAGATGCGACTCCGGCGCAGCCGCCGGAAGACTTCCAGGAATACGCCGACGCGCGCTTCGGCTTCAAAGTGATGATGCCGAAGCGCTTCGAGATCCTCCCGGAGACGGTCGATCCGCTGGCGCGCATGATCCGCGGCCTCGACGACCTGTCCGAAGAAGAGGTGACGAAGCTGCAGCCGCGCCTCCCCATCGGCTTCTACGACCCCGACGTGCTCGGTGAGCTCGAGGACGGGAACATGCAGCCGCTCCGCCTGATCGAGTACGAGGCGCTCAGCGGACGCGAGGACCCGCTCGGCGACGACGAGATCGAGCAGATGCGTGCGGAGATGCGGGTGCACATGCCCGAGACCCTGGCGAGCGCAGGTATGCCGGGCTACAAGTTCCTCGGCGTCCGCGAGACGGCGTTGGGCTCGCTTCCGGCGCTGGCCTTCGAGTATCGCTGGGACGGCGTGCGGCCGGGCTACTTCGGCGGCGACCACGCCCGCATCGTGTGGGCGGTAGCTCCGACCGGCATGTTCCACGTCTACCACCACTGCTCCGGCGAGGTGTGGGGAGCGCGACGGTCGGAGCTCGACGCGATCCTCGCGTCGTTCACGCTCATGGAGCCCGGCGAAGTCGCGGAGGAGGCGGCGCGCGGGGCAGCGGTGGCCGCGTTCGAAGCGGCGAAGGCGGCCGGCGACTCGACGGAGGTCGCGTTCCAGGCCGGGCAGGCCGCCTACGAGGCGGCCCTCGCGCCAGGTGCCGCGACGGCTATCACGGACGACGCGGCGGACGAGGGCGCGGAATCCGCGACTGAATAGGATGCATGACAGAACGCATGCTTGACGGCATGCATATGTCAACTACATAATGCTTGCACAGGGCTGCTCGCCAGCCGATACTCGCTGCATGCACGCCGGAGCCGCAGTCATGAGCCAGACACCCACGAGGCCCGTGCAGGTCCGCTTGCCGGAAGCCGTCGACGACCTTCTCACCGAGCTCGCGCACGAGCGCGGAGAGAGCAAGACGAGTGTCGTGATCGAGGCGCTCGAGTGCCTGCGCAGGCAAGAGCTCGAGCGGAGTATGGAGGCCGGGTACCGCGAGCTGGCCGGAGAGCAGGCTGGGGAGCAGGTGGGCGGCGAGCGGGCCGAGTTCGTGCGCGCCGCCCTCGACGCATCCCTCCCGATCATCCCGGACTGACGTGGACGTCCGCCGCGGCGAGGTGTGGTGGGGCACGTTCGCCGAGCCCGTCGGGCGCCGGCCGGTCCTCGTGATCCAAAACGACGTCGGCAACCGGCATTCGCCGACGACGATCGTCGCGCACGTCTCCGCGACGCCACGCCGGGAGTATCCGTTCCTGGTCGCGCTCGGGGCGGAGCTCGACCGTCCGTCGTGGGTGCACTGCGAGACGATCGCCACGATCCCGGTCTCGATGCTCCAGGAGCGCCTTGCCGTCCTCTCCGCCGAGGCGATGGCTCGCGTGGACGAGGCGCTGAAGAACTCGCTGGCGCTGGGGTAGCTGCTTCGCGTCGAGCAGCCCCTTCGCGGCGCGCCTCGTGCGTCTGGCCGGCGTGGTGGCGTGGGTCAGGGAGCGAAGAACTCGCGGAGGATGTCGAGGACCGCGACGGCCTCGTCCGGCGCGAGCGCGCCGAGGCGCCTCGCCAGGCGCGCCTTGTCCACCGTGCGCACCTGGTCGATGATGACCTGGCCGTCCTTGCCGTCGAACCGCACGGGCACGCGCGACGGGTAGGTGCGTCCGGCCGTCGTGAGCGGCGCGACGACGACCGTGCGGATGTGGCGGTTCAGCTCATCGGGAGAGACCACCACGCATGGCCGGGACTTGCGGATCTCGCTGCCGACGGTGGGGTCCAGATTCACCAGGAAGACGTCGAATCGGGCTACTCCCACACCCACGACTCCTCGTCGAAGGACGTGGGGAGGGGTGGATCGGCGTCCAGCAGGGCGTCGTCCGCGTTCCGGGTCATGTCGCGGAACGCCTCATCCCAGCCCTCGCGGGGCCGGCCGGCGGCCGCGATCACCAGCGCGCCATCGCGGACAGTCATGTCCACCTCACCGTTCAATCCCGTCTCCTCGAGCAGGGCCTTGGGGATGCGGACACCCTGTGAGTTTCCAATCCTGATGATCCGTGTGCGCACCGGCAGACCTCCCGCGATGTGATTACATTGTAATCACAGGAGCGCCGGGTCGCAAGGACAACGCGTCGGTCTGATCGGGCGAACATGGGGCGACTGTATCCGGGCGGCGTGATCGTGCGCATCGGTAGATGAGCCTCCGCGGGCTCACGTTGAACGCGTCGAGGGTGGACGTTGGGGAGTCCGTCCGACCCAGACCGTACACTCCCGGCGGGGGTGACGGGGACGACAGCCGGAGGGACGCGGCGTGACCACTTGCGAAGCGTGCGGCGCCGAGTGCCCGGAGGGCGCCGCCTACTGCGGCGCCTGCGGGCACCGGTTGGGGCAGCGGCCCGGAAGAGCCCGTGGTCGTCAACGTCCGGGTGGTGAACTCGTGGTGGGACGGCTGCATCGGATGCTTCTCGTGGGCCGTCGGCATCGTGGTTATCCTGGCGCTCGTCGGCTGGATCTTCAGCTGCTGACCGGCGGGCGGCTCTGCGTGCCCCTCGCCGCATCCTCACCAGTGTGGGGTATCATGCGCCGCATCCGTAGTCGGTAGAACGACGCAGGGAGGACCCGTGGCCAAGTACCTCAACGTGGCGCTCGTGCAGGTGGCGTCCGGTTCGATGAACCCGGACCTGGACGCGCGCAAGCGCGAGAACTGGGAGAAGCTCTCTCTTCTCTTCGACCAGATCTGCATGATGAGCCCCACGGTGGACCTGCTGATCGCCCCGGAGCTCTACGTAGACGGGATCGACCCGTACAACTGGAACGCCCTGGCTGAGCCCATCCCCGGCCCGCTCACCGGCCTGATGTGCGAGAAAGCGAGGCAGCTGGGCAAGTGGCTCTCGCCGGGCTCGCTGCTCGAGAAGCCGGAAGAAGGCGAGACCCCCTACAACAGCGCGCTGCTCATCTCGCCCGAGGGCGAGATCGTGCTCAAGTACCGCAAGACGTACATCCCGTACCCGCTGGAGCCGGACCGCCCCGGCAACGAGTTCCCTGTGTTCGAGATCCCCGGGATGGCCACGGTGGGCTTCATGATCTGCAGCGACGGTCACGCGCCGGAAGTGGCGCGCAACCTGGTGTTCAACGGCGCCGAGGTGATCCTCAAGCCCACGCTGCAGGCGCACTGGATCGGCGGCACGGACAACCTCACGCCGTTCACGCAGGTGCGCGCGGCGGAGAATCAGTGCTACGTGGTTAACGTGAACCAGGCCGTGCCGGTGGGCATGGGCCACTCGTCGGTGGCCGATCCCGAGGGCCACATCATCACGGAGCTGGGCGAGGGCGAGATGTGGACGCTGGCCTGCCTGGATCTGGACGAGGTGCGCCGCTGCCGCGAGGTCGGCTCCCTCGGCTGTTTCCCCTTCCTGCGCATGGTACGCGACTTCCAGGCGATGGGCGTGCCGTTCGACGCTTGCTACACGCGGGGGATCGCGAACGCGCCTCTGTGGGACAAGCTGCCCAAGCAGATGTGGATGTCGCCGGACCAGGTGGAACGGTTCGAGGAGTAGCCGGGCGCTTTCGCGGCGAGGCTGGCGCGCCCGCGTTTCTAGCGCGCCGCGCCGGACGCGGCCACGGCCGCGACCCAGGAGCGCCAGCGCCGCTCGAAGAGGCCGCGCTGGCGCTCGCGACGCTCGGGCGGCAGCGTGCTCGCGGTGATCGAGCGCAGCGCCAGTTGCTTCAGCCTTGGCAGGCTGAGGTGCCAGGAGAGGTACGCCATGGCGAAGTCGTCGGTGAGTCCGCGCGTGCCGAAGATGGACGGGTCGTCGGACCCCAGGGCGATCCGCGTGCCGCGCCGCAGCCAGCCTCTTGCCGGGTGGTGGCGCAGATCGGGCACGTAGCGCAGCGCCTGGTTGCTGAGCGGGCAGACCTCCACGGTCACCCGCCGGTCGCGCACGCGTTGCTCCAGCCCGGGGAAGAGGCCCATGTTGAGGCCGTGGCCGATGCGCAGGGCGCCGAGGTCGAGGGCCTCCTGCACGTTCGTGTCCTCGGGGGAGAGGCTCTCGCCGGCGTGCAGGTACAGCGGCACGCGCGGCAGGGTCGTCAGGGCCGGCGCGTAGAAGGCGTTGCTGTGGCCGGTGCCCTCGTGGGCGACGATGTCGAAGCCGTGGACGATGCCGGGGGCGGCCGCCGCGAGCGCGCGCTCGCGCGCGACCTGCGCGGCGGCCTCCTCGACCGTCGCCCCGCGCCAGGTGCAGAGGATGATGCGCAGGCCGAACGATGGGTAGCGGGCGCGCACGCCGGCGAGCGCGCGCCGATACGCGGCGAGAACGTCCAGGTCCGCGACCGTGCCGCCGCCGCGCGTGGTCAGCGGGTCCATGCTCGTGTGGATCTCGACGAACTGGACGCCGTCGCGCGCCAGCGTCAGGAACGACTGGCGGTAGTAAGCGATGAAGACCGGCCGGTACGAGACGAAGACGTCCAGGCGCTGGAAGATGGCCTCGAACTCGGTCCAGATGTCGGGGATGGAGGCGTCCTCCGGGCCGAGGGTGTAGAGGCGGAGGAGGCGCGCCCGAAGGCCCGGGACTGCGCGCTCGAGGTCGGCGGTGGCGATGAAGCCCTCGGGCACGCCGCCCTGCGGGTAAGCGGCCAGCTGGCCGCGCGCCCAGGTCTCGCTCGCCGGACCCCAGTAGATGTAGGTGTCCGGCTCGGTGAAGGCGCGCCGGACGACCCACTCGGCCTCGCCGATGCCCGTGGCGTGGACGTGCAGCAGGCCGCCCTTGGGCATCAGCTGTAGCACGCGGTAGAGCGCCGAGCCGTGCAGTTCGCGGCGGAACGCCATGAAAGAGGTGGTGAACGGCCGGTCGGGATCGGCCGCGTAACGCGCGAGGAAGCGGGCGCGGTCGCGCGCGAGGATGACCGCGGCGGCGCGCTCCTGCGCCTTGGCTCCTGTCTCGCGAGAGCCGGCGACCGCCGGGCCGGCGATCGTGAAGGTCGTCAGGGCGATCAAGGTCGCCAGGCCGGCGAGCAGCAGCCTGCCGCGCCGGCGCGGAGCGGGCCGTGGTCGTTCACGTGTGCGCGTCACGGGCTCGGTCATCCTGCCTCTTCTATCGGCACGCGTGCGTGGCGGCGACAGTGTGCCCGTCCACGCGCCGTCTGGAGCAACTGAACGAGGGCGAGCGGCCTACGGCAGGTAGCCGGCGGCGTGCGCCTCCCAGTCGAGCGCACCCAGCTCGACCTTGACCACCGGGTCGATGGGGAAGGCGAACTCGTCCTGGAACCAGATCACGCTCAGCACCGAGGCGATGCCCTCCTCGTCGCCCGGCAGAACGTCGGACAGGAACCGCGCGACGCAGGTGATGGCCGGAAGGGTCGCCGCGGTACTCCAGTCCGGATCCGAGTGCTTCTCCACCGGCGTCTCGATGGGCTCGAAGAGGACGGGGACGGCTCGTCCCTTGAGGCCGGAGTTCCTTCTGACCAGGCCGTCCATGATGCTACGGTTCATCTCCCGGCTGGGGTGTCCCGCCAGCAGCCCGCCGTAGGTCCAGTGCTGATCCAGACCGGCCAGCCGGATGATCCGGCCCGTCGGGAGGACGAACTCGTGCTTGCCGGCCGAGGTGCTCACCCCTGCCTGCAGACCGGCGCGAAGTCGCACATGCGGCAGAGCCCGCTCTCGCGGCGCTCGAAGGCGGCCATCTCGAGCGGGATGTTCTGCTCGGGGTCGGCCAGCAGAGCGCGCATCTGGGCGACGCCGGCGCTGACCGTGCCGGAGCACGCGTCGCGGAAGTCGTCGAGGGTGGCGGAGGTCGCGCCGCAGTCGGGCGAGATGGCGGACTCCGGCGGTTCGACCGGCTGCGTCTTGCCGGCGACGACGTACTCAAGGGAGCCGCGGATCTCGAGGCTGCCTTCCGCGGCCGCCCGCGCCAGTTCAGGGTAGGTCTCGAGGGCCCACCACATCTGCAGCAGGACCTGGACCGGCTGCGTCTCGTCTTCGCGGCCGGTCTTCCAGTCTGTGACATGCAGGACGCCCTCGTGGACGTACGCGAGGTCGGGCGCCGCGAAGACCTTGATGCCGTCGTGCGGGAAGCCGGCGAAGTCGGGGACCTCGACGTGCCCGGCGTCGCCGCAGGCGCGCAGGCGCCCCCAGTGGGAGGTCGCCAGCAGGCCTTGCATGGACGGGCCGGCCTTCTGGTTCAGCCGGTCGGTCTCGGGCTGTGTGTCCTGGTCCATGTAGAGCGAGCGCAGCATGGTGACCTTGCTCGGCCGCTGCTCGAAGGCGACGCGGCCGTTGATCGAGCGGGTCCACGCCTGGCGCAGGGCGGCGCGCGTGCGGAACTCGAGGTCCTCGGCGGAGGGCAGCGCCGCGCCCGTGCGCGCGCCCGCCTCGACCTCCCGGGCCCGCACGTCGACCTGCTGTCCAAGCAGCGCGTCGAGCGAGGTGAGCTTGCCCAGGCGGTACGCCACGCGCGTCTCCGTGGGGGCGTCGTCCAGCCAGCCGTTCCAGCCGAGGTAGTACTGGTAGAAGTACGCGCGCGGGCACTGATCGAGCTTGCGCTGCCGGCTGATGGACCAGCTGAATTCCGGATAGGGCTTGATCTCGAACGTCATCGCACGCACACCTCCTCGGGCATCTCAGTCTCCGCCTCTTCGGGGACCGGGGCCAGCGCCTCGATCCACTCCATGTCCGGCCAGACAGTCTCGCCGGCCAGACCGGTCGGCAGGGAGACGACCCACGTCACCCCGTCTGCAGGGAACAGCTGTGTTGCCAAATGCACCTCCGGTGGTCGATCGCGCGGACGTGGAAGCCGGCTCTCGGGTCACACCCTGGACCGCGAGCCGCTCCGTGGTGGATACGTGAGTGTAGGGGGTGGGTCGGACGGAAGGCGCTCTGGCCCGGCGCCGCCTCGCAGAGCGCCGACGGACGTAGCGGTGACGGTCACATCACCTTATCCGCCGTCGCCAGGAACACGCCGAGCAGCGTCACCGCGATGCCCACGCCGAGCCGGAGGCCGATCCGCTCGCGCAGCAGCACGGCTCCCCAGACGATCGCCCAGACGGGCGTTGTGGCGCTGATCATCGCCGTCAGTACCGGGCCGAGGTTCTGCACCAGCAGGTAGAACCCGATGGCGTAGGCGCCCTCGAAGGCGCCGATGAAGAGGACGAGCCGGGGCATCCGGCGCCGCTCCCCGCTGGTGAGCGGCCGCGCGGTCAGGGGCGCCCGGCGCGCGGTCACGAACCCCACGAGCAGCAGGAAGCCCAGACCCTGGGCGATCAGGATCATCGTCACCGTCGTGCCGCCCACCGACTCCTGGGCCAGCTGGATGAGCACCGGTCCCAGCCCCCAGCCCGCGGCGCTGACCAGCGCGAGCAGCACGACCAGGGGTACGGACCGCTCCCAGCGGGAGGGCGGAGCGGTCTCTTCCTCCGCCAGATGCACGGCCGTCGCCTCCACCGGCGACTCGCCGGCCGCGCCTCCCGGCTCCAGGTCCACGAGCACCTGCTGCGGGTCGGGTCCCTCGGCCGCCACGGTGTCCCGCCGCTGCACGCGCGCGATGAAGACGATCCCCGCCGCGGAGATGAGCAGGCCGGTCACGGTCAGCTCCCCGAGCGCCGCGCCGACCAGGGCGGTCGCCCACAGGGCGGTGAACAGGAGGTTGGTGCTGGTGAGCGGGGCCACCACGCTCACCTTGCCCGAGCGCAGGGCGTGGTAGTAGGCGGTCTGGGCCACGAACCAGCCGACCACCGCGATGAGCGCCACGTAGCCGGCGGCCTCCCACGTGATCTCGTAGGTGAGGCTCCACACGTGCAGCAGCGTGAGTGGCGCCGAGATCGCGGCGATCGTGACCACGGAGACCCCTCGCACGAGCATGTTGGTGGCCACAGGGTCGAGGCAGCGCGTCAGGCGCTTGTTGACGAGCACCATGGCGCCCGCGCTCGCGGTCATGCCGAAGGCGACCAGCACCCACACCAGAAGATCGGACACTGCGCGGACTCCTCTCGTGCGGCGACGGCGCACCGCTGCGCAGGCGCCGCCTGAGCGCCGCCCGCCCTGCACTTTAACGCACGGGCGGCGACCTGGTCTCCGCGCGGCGCGCCGGGGCGGCCGCCGGCTGCATCACGAGCTCGCAGCCGCTCCGCTTCTCCCGCGACGACCGGGTCCCCCGCGTTGAGCGCCTGCATGCGCCCCCGAAGACGCCCGGTCGGCCCCGGCCCGCAGCGTGAGGATCAGGGCCGCGATGCACAGGCCGACGCCGAAGACGAAGGCGACGGTGAAGCCGCGCTGGAGCAGGGCGTGGGGGATCTGGGCGGTGTTCAGGCTCACGCCGCCGCGCTGCGCGGCACGCGTGATCCCGTCCGAGAACAGGGCCTCGAACGACGCGATGCCCAGCGCCAGACCGAGGCTGCGCGCGACCGAGGTCACGCTGCCCGCCTGAGCTTTGCCCGCAGCCGGCACGCCGTCCAGCGCCATGTTCAGGTTGGGCGCCTTGTTCAGCCCCTGCGAGACCCCGAACAGCCCCAGGGAGAGCACGATGAACCACAGCGGTGAGGTGTCGGTCAGCAGGCAGAAGAGCCCGAAGGCCACGATGGAGAGGGACAGGCCGGCGCCGCACACGGCGCGCGCCCCGTAGCGGTTCGCGAGCCGCCCGGACCAGGGCCCCGCGAACTGGCCGATGGCGTTGACCATGAGGATGGCCCCGGCCGCCACGGGCGCGAACCCGCGCAGTTCCTGCAGGTAGAACGGGAAGATGAACATGACGCCGCCGGTCGTGGCCATGGCGATCAGGAACGCCGTCGTGGCCAGCGTGAAGCGGCGGCTGCGGAACAGCCCCAGGTCGAGCAGGGGATGCGCGGTGCGCCGCTCGCGGAGCACGAAGGCCAGTCCGCCGCACAGGGCCACCGCGACCAGCCCCAGGATGCGGGCCGAGGTCCAGCCCCACTCCTGCCCCTGGTTGAGGGCGAGCAGGACCGACCCGATCGCGACGAACGAGAGGACGGCGCCGGTCACGTCGATCCTGCGGTCACTGCAGGCCGGGTGTCGCCGCGGCAGCCAGAAATAGCCTGCGATCAGCGCGGCGACGCCGATCGGGATGTTGACGAAGAAGATCCAGTTCCAGCCCAGCGTGCTGGTGAGCAGCCCGCCGACGGGCGGCCCCACGGCGACGCCGAGCGCCGAGACCATGGTGAGCACACCCATGGCGGCGGCGCGCTTGTGCGCCGGCAGGTACAGGCTCGGGAAGGCGAGCATGACGGCGAAGATCATCGAGCCGCCGACGCCTTGGACCGCGCGCCAGGCGATCAGGCCGGGGAGCGTGTTCGAGAGGCCGCACAGCAGCGAGCCGGCGGTGAACACGGTGAACCCGATCAGGAACACCTGTGTGATGCCCCACCGCTCGCCCAGCTTGCCGAACAGGAGCAGGAAGCTGACCTCGCAGAGCAGGTAGGACAGGACCACGAGCGAGGCCGAGCTGGGGCTGGTGTCGAAGTGGCGGGCGATCGTCGGCAGGCAGACGTTGACGATGCACGTGTCGAGGTTCGCCATGAAGGCGCCGGCGCTGACGATCAGCATCATCCGGCGCTGTCGCGCGACGCCGGTCACGGTGAGAGTCGTTTCCAAGGCCCCCCTGTCTTCTCCCGGTTCTTCGACAGGCAGCCTCCGCATCTTGAACCACGTGCGGCGATCCGACGGGTCCGCGGTCGAACGTCGCCGCCTCTGCTCGATCGTGGTCGCGCTCTCCCGGTAGACCATGCGCCGCCTGATGGGTACCGTGTCCTCACATGACCGACTTCGGCAGCATCTGGAAGACCATCCGTGAGGTCGACATCCTCGCGATCCGTCACGAGGCGGAGCACGACGTGCTCGTCGTCTGCGTGGGCGACCCGGCGGCGCTCGAGCACGCGCGCCTGCTGCTGCTCGAGGGTCCGGACCGGTATCCACGTCCGATGACGACCGCCCTCGCGCTGGTCGGGTTCGACCAGGTGGGCGAGCGGGAGCGGCTGATCGCCGAAGCCGACCTGCTGATCGTGGCGCTGGACGCGGGCGCCACGCTCAGCGCCGAGGAGGTCGCGGGTCTCGACCGTCTCGCGGCCGTGCGGCCGCAGGTGCGGATCCTGGTGGCGTTCGGCGAGCGCTCCGGCGAGGCGGCGCCCTGGCTGGACCGGCTCGACCGACGCCAGACGACGTTCGTCGAGCCGCGAGCCGCCGACGCCGCGGGGCGTCTCGCCACGGCCGTCCTGGCCGCGCTGCCGGCCGAGCTCCATCTGGCGGCCGCGCGGCGGCTGCCGGGCCTGCGTGCCGCCTTCACGCGGCGCCTGACGGGGGAGGTCTCCCTGTCCAACGCGGCCTTCACCGTGGCTTCGGGGGTGCCGTCGCTGGTGCCGATCCTCGGCATCCCGATCTCGGCCGCGGACACCCTCGTCCTGACCAAGAACCAGGCGCTGATGGTGTATCGCCTGGCGCTCGCCTACGGGGCGCCGCCCGAGTTCCAGAAACGGATGATGGAGATCACCCCCGTGATCGGCGCCGCCGTGATGTGGCGGCAGGTCGCGGGGGGCCTCGTGGGGTTGATCCCCGGGTACGGGATCCTGCCGAAGACCGCGGTGGCCTACGCGGGCACGTACATCACCGGGCGAGTGGCCGAGCTGTGGTACGAGACCAGCTTCGTCTCCAAGGCCGACCTGAGACGGTTTCGCGCCGAGGCGACGGCCAAGGCGCGCGGCGTGACGGAGCAGATGACCCTGCAGGCGCGCGAGGCGAGCGGCAAGGCCGGTCGCAGCGCGCGCGGCGCCACCAGCGGCCTGAAGCGTACGATCGGCCGCGCGGTGCCGCGGCGGCGGACTCCGGAGCCCTGAGCGGCCTTTTCCGGCCGATGGCCGCATCCGTGTGCGAGTGCGGGCCGAGAAACCGGTAGGATGCGTCAATGGACCCTGACGACCAACCCACCCCTAAGCCGCCTGACGACGTGACGCCTCCGCCGGTCGACGACGCACCCCTGCTGCCGCAGTGGGAAGAGCGCGACGCCTGGACGGCCCTCGACGACCTCGACGTCTCGCCGACACTCGTGCCGGCGAGCGAGTGGCCGGCCGGCGCTCAGGGCCTGGACGGGCCGGGGCTCTTCGCCTTCTGGGTGGACGAGGCCGGTGCGGCCGACCTCTCCAAGGGCCTTGAGCTGACGCTCGAAGCCGGGCGCGTCTACCTCGGGCAAGCCGGAGCCACGAGGTGGCCCTCCGGCCGCGTCAACAAGGACACGCTCGGCGACCGCATCGCCAGGACTCACCTCACCGGCAAGATCCGCAGTTCCACCATCCGCCTGACGCTCGCGGGCATCCTCTTCGCCCAGCTCGAGCTGGTGGTGCAGGCGTCGGCTCTCCTGCAGGCCTCAGCCGAGCAGGACCTGAGCGACTGGATGAGCGCCCACCTCTCGGTCGCGGTGCATCCGCACGACGACCGCGACAGCCTGGCCGGTCTCGAGCGGGCCGTCGCCCAGCGCCTCGATCCGCCGCTGAACATCGAGGACCACCTCGAAGCGACGTCGGTGCGGCAGAGCGTCATCGCTCTGCGCAGGAGGATCAGCCGGGAAGGCTGACTCGGGCGCCGTCCCGTCCGTCCGACCGCTCCTCTATCGTGACCTGGCCTTTCCGCGCCAACCCGTCCCCTGACTTGGGAGCGTGCGCATGAGTGACGTCGTCCTCTGGCTGGTCCTGTTCCTCGCCGCGGCCAACACCGTGCTTGTCGTGATCCTGCTCGTGCGCTCAGGGGCGGGCGGGCAGGGGCGCAAGGACGCTTTGCGCGCGGACCTGCGCGCGGCGCGCGAGGAGGCCGAGCGTTCGGCGCGCGCGTCCCGTGAGGAGCTTGCGCGCGGCCTCGCAGCGGGCAACGAGATGCTGGCCCGGACGCTGGGCGGCATGGCCGAGGTCCAGCGCGAGCAGCTGGACGGCGTCTCCAGGCGGCTGGCGGAGCTGAGCACGTCCAACCAGACCGCGCTCAGCGGCATCCGCACCACCATCGACACGCGGGTCATCGAGCTGCAGGCGGGCAACGAGAAGAAGCTCGAGCAGATGCGCGCCACCGTCGACGAGAAGCTCCAGTCCACGCTCGAGAAGCGCCTCGGCGAGTCGTTCAAGCTGGTCAGCGACCAGCTCGAGTCCGTGCAGAAGGGGCTGGGGGAGATGCAGACCCTGGCCACGGGCGTCGGCGACCTCAAGCGCGTGCTCACCAACGTGAAGGCGCGCGGCACCTGGGCCGAGGTCCAGCTGGGCGCGCTGCTCGAGGAGATCCTGGCGCCCGGCCAGTTCGAGCGCAACGTGCACGTGGAGCCGGGCTCGCGCGAGCTGGTGGAGTACGCGGTCAAGCTGCCGGGTCCCACGGACGAGCCCGGCAGCTGCGTCTGGCTGCCCATCGACTCCAAGCTGCCGCAGGAGGACTACGTGCGCATCCAGGACGCCGCCGACATCGCCGACGCGGAGGCGACAGTGCGCGCCACCGACGCCCTCGCGCGGGCCATCAGGGTCGAGGCGCAGTCCATCCACGACAAGTACGTGAAGCCGCCGTACACCACCGACTTCGGCATCATGTTCCTCGCCACCGAGGGCCTCTACGCGGAGGTCGTGCGCCAGCCCGCCCTGGTCGAGGACCTGCAGCAGCGGTATCGCGTCGTCGTCGCGGGTCCTACGACGCTGGCAGCGCTGCTGAGCAGTCTGCGGATGGGCTTCCAGACGCTGGCGATCGAGCAGCAGGCCGTGGAGGTGTGGCGCGTGCTCGGCGCCGTCAAGACCGAGTTCGCCAAGTTCGGCGCCGTGCTCGACAGGGTCAAGCGGCAACTCGACACCGCCGGCCGCACCATCGAGGAGACCGGCGTGCGCACCCGCGCCATGGAGCGCAAGCTGCGCGCCGTGGAGGAGCTTCCGCAGGCCGAGGCCGAACTGGTGCTCGATCTGGTCGGCGCGGGCGTCGTCGAGGGTGGCATCGAGGACTCCATGGCCGGGCTCGAGGACGGCGTCCTCACCTAGGTTCGGGCCTGACGGACCTCAGCGCGGGCCCATCTCCGCGAGCTCGCGCAGCCCGCACTCGAGCACGACGTCCCGGCCGCGCAGCTGGCGCGAGACGTTCCGCCAGGTCGCGGGTACGCGCACCTCTGGAGCCACGCCGCCGCGGCCGCCGCGCGAGTCGATCTGCACGGTCTCGCTCGCGCTCAGCGAGCGGCCGTAGGGCCAGCCGACGACGTACCCGCCGGGCATGGCGGCCTGGTCGCCGACCATGCCGAAGGAGCCGTTGGTGCCGTGAAAGCCGACCGTTTTGCCGTGGGGGAGGCGCCGGATGCCCATGGCGACGCCCTCGCCGGAGCTGACGCAGCCGTTGTCCACGAGCGCCACCACGGGGCCGACGTACCGCTCGTCCGCCGAGAGCGGGTGGATCCAGATGCCGGCGTCCCTCTGCGTGAATGCGCCCGTCGCCTCATCGCAGTACCAGATCTCCCAGGCGCCGCTCGCCATGTTGAGGTACTCGCCGTACTCGTAGAAGGAGCGCTGGTCGTAGAACGAGGCCATCATGTCGGCGACCATCTGGTCGGAGCCGCCGGAGTTGGCGCGCACGTCGACGACGACGCCGCTCACCTCGGCGGCGATGAAGTCAGCCACGGCCTTGCGGAAGAGCTGCAGGGTGGGCGTGTGGTCACCGGGCAGCACGGCCGGCAGGTCGAGCTCGAAGCGGACGCGTACGTAGCCGACGTTGCCGGGCAGGATCTGGTGTTCCACGACCTTCTCGGGCCAGCCTTCCGTGACCAGTGTGGAGCGCTCGTCGGTCATGGTGAGGGTGATGCGGTCGTCGGCGATGGCGATGAGGCGCGCGGTGCGCGCGGAGGCAGCCCCGCGGTTGCGGAACGTGACCACCCGGGTGGCGCCGACGCGCGCCCGCGTGAGGAAGCGCAGCCGCTCGCGGTCGCGCCGCGCGTCGGTGGGGAAGCTGGGACTGAGCGCGATGTCGACCCGCGCGACGGCCGCGTTCACGGGGCGCCCGCGCCAGCGGACGATCCGGGCGCCGGCCTTCATGCCGGCCTTGGCGGCGGGGCCGCCCGGCTGGATCCACGCGGCCACGACGGCGCCGCTGTCCAGTCGCTGAGGCACGATCCCGAAGCCTCCGTCGGCGAGCCGTGCGTACGCGGCATCGAGGACCGCCTGTGCCTGCGGGATCTCGGCCGAGATACTCACGTGCCCGTCGCGCAGCTCCTGGGTGTAGCGGCGCAGCGTCAGGTAGTAGGCGAGCTGGTCGCCGGACCACTGGGCGCGGGCGATCTGCGGCGCGTACTCGTCGTACAGCGCGGGCCAGTCGATGCCCTTCCAGGTGGTGAACGCGTACTCGCGCATCATCTTGGTGTGCAGTTCGGCGAAGGCGCCGGTCCAGCTGAGCCCGCTGAGGTCCTGCGGCGCCGGCAGCACCAGTTCCTCCGCTTGAGCGGCGGGCGTGAGGGTCACGAGCAGCAGGAGCGCGAGCGTGACGATCAGCGCGAGCGCGAACGCGTACCTTGGGGCCGGGAGGGGGAGCGGGCGCGACATGGTGCCTCCTCGAGGTTCAACGGACGGCTCCTCCAGGTATCGGCATCCGGCCTTCGCTGCTGCATTCGTGTGCCGGCCGCCGGCCTTCGCGGGCCGAGCCCGCCGCCGTCGACGGTTTCCACCTCAGACCCCCGGGCATTCCTCGATGAGACCACCCACGACGCAAGGGGGACCCCGTGGATCACGTCGGCATCGATCTGGAAGCCGAGCAGCAAGCGACGCTGGCGCGGCCCCGCTACGACTACTCGTCCGTGACCCGCATGATGGTCCGCGGCCTGGACGCGATGGCGGGCTCGGACACCACTGTCTTCAAGGCGAAGATCGTCGAGACGCTCGCCCCGATCCCCTACCGCGCGTGGGAGAACCGCGAGTACGGACGCCTCTCCCGGCACTACGGCGACGACGACCTGGTGCGCCGCGCGGACGCAGTGCTGCGCTGGGGGAGGGAGGCGCAGGACACCGAGTACCTGCACCTGCGCGTCATCGGCGTGAAGCTCGCGGAGGACGGGGACCGGGGTCCGCTCCACCTCTCGGGACCGGTGCCCGACCTCATGGCCGGGTCGTGGGCGGTCGCGTCCCGTGCGCTTGCGCGCGCGTCCATGCGCCGTGCCTTCCTGCTCAACGCCGAGGCCGAGGACCACGCCGAGCACTACTACGCGGATCTGGTCCAGGCGCATCCGGAGTGGGAGGAGCAGCCCGTGACCGGCGATGTCGTGCGCGGCTACGGCGAGTTCGGCTGCTGGGCCGACGTCTTCCGCCGCATCGGGCTGGACGAGCGCGACCACCGCAACGCGAGCTTCGCCTTCGCCGGCATGCCCGAGCTCATCGTGAGCTACGAGGGCATGCCGGAGACGCCCGGCTTGGAGCGGCACGCCGCCTGAGGCGACCGGGCGAACGCGCGCCCGGGTCGCCGCGTCTCGCAGACGAGTACACTGGAGGCCCGGCGTCTCCAGTCCGGCGTCCCGCACGGAGGAACACCTGCCTTGACTCGCAGCTCGCGCCTGACCGACTCCGTCGCCGGCCTCGTCACTCTCGGCGCACTCGCCCTCGCGGCGCTCGCCTGCCTGGCCGCGGTCGCGGCTCCGCCCGCCGCGGCCGGTCCCTACGTCAACCCCTCGACGGCCGAGATCCGGGGGCTGCTGAGCGGGGCGGCCGTCGACCACGGCGTCCCGCCCAGGATCCTCTACGCCATCGCCTATCAGGAGAGCACCTGGCGTCAGTTCGACGCGGCCGGAGACCCGCTCATCAGCGGGGACGGCGGCATCGGCATCATGCAAGTGACGAAACCGGCCGGTGTGGACGTCGCGCGCCTCAAGACCGACATCGAGTACAACATCGCGGTCGGCGTCGGCATCCTGCTCGAGAAGTGGGGGTACGCGCCGACCGTCTTCCCGGTGATCGGCGGCGGCAGCCCTCGCTGTTACGAGAACTGGTTCTTCGCGGTGTGGGCATACAACGGCTGGACGCCCGGCAACTCGTATCCCTACGTGATCTGGGGTCACCTCAGGGACGGCCGCGGGCTCTGGACCGGTCTCGACGTCACGCCGGTGCCCAGGGCCTGGCTGGTCGACGGCTTCCCCGTGGCGCCGATCGCGACGCCGCAGCCGGAGCACTGGTGGAGCGCTACGCCGCTGCCGAAGCCCAGGCTGAGCGCACCGCGCGCGCAGAAGAGGGTCGCGGCCGGCGCCCGGTTCACCGTCTCCGGCACGCTCTCGCCCAAGCATCCGGCCGGCGCGCACTCCGTGGAGCTCCGCCTCTCGCGCTGGAACGGCTCTCGCTGGGTCCTGCGGCGCACGGTGCTCTCCACCAACCGCGACTCCGGTGACCTCACGCGCTGGGCCGCCTCGTTCACCCTCGCCAAGAACGGCCGCTGGCAACTCGTCGCGGCCGCGCTCGCGGACGCCGACCACGCCGCCGCCACGTCGGTCGCGGCCTACGTCAGAGTGGTCCGCGGGTCCTGACCCTGAGTCGCTGGGATCCCCGGAGGGCTAAATCCTCGGCGTCGTGTAGCCGATAGGGGCTACGGGGAGAGGTTCCGACGCGGGGGAGGGAACATGATCATCGCGACGTTCGGCCCGAGCACTGCCTGGGTGGGCAAGACCATCACGTACGACGACGGGCGGTTCGTCCTCGAAGACGTGGGTCAGGTCACTGCGCAGGCCGTGGTGGCGTACGACCGGCAGGGCCACCTCGGATGGGCTTACGACGGCCTGCGCGAGTGGGCCTACGAGCTGGCCGGCGAGCCCGCGCCGGCGCCCGCCGCGCCACCGGCCGCCGTGCAGCCGCAGCCCGTGCCGGTCCAGGCCGCGGCGCCGCCG
>CAIYOD010000184.1 GCA_903927755.1 uncultured Thermoleophilia bacterium
GGCGGGCCTGCGCGAGCGTATCCTCTCGCGCTTCCTCTGCCTGGCCGCCTGCATCAGCCTCAACCACCGGCTCGGTCGTCCGAGCCGCTCTCTGGTCAGCTACTTCGCCTGAGGCTGCGGGCGTGGAATCAATCATCTAGGTGTTCTCGCGCGAAGCGGCCACCAGGCGCGGCTGCCGAGCGCGTTGATCAGGCGGGCGGGCCCGCGTAGCCGCCGCCCGCCAGCCCCTCCGCCAGCGCCCGGTCCACGTCACCGTTGTACGGCGACACCGCGTTGGCCGCTCCGGCGCCGGTGGCCAGGCGCAGCGCGGCGGCGGGGCCGTCTCCGCGCTGCAGCGCTAGCGTCAGGCCGGCGGCGAAGCAGTCGCCGGAGCCCACCGGGTTCACCGCGTTCACCGGCTGCGTGTACGTATGCCAGTCGGCGCCGTCCAGGACTGCGGCCGCCCCGGCGGCGCCCAGCGTCAGGACGGCGGCGCCCGCCCCCGCCTCCAAGAGTCGGCGGCAGAGCTCGAGGCCCTCGGCGACCAGCTGAGCCGGCGGCGCCGACTTCTCGTCGGCGCAGTGCATCTCCGGCCGGCCGACGGCGGAGCACGCCTCCGCGAGGTTCACCTTGACGAGGTCGGGGCGCTCGCCGAGCGCGCCGCCGAGCTGCTCGCCGGTCGCATCGACCAGCGTGCGGTAGCCCGCGCCGCGGGCGGCGCCGACAAGGGCGGCGTAGAAGCCGGGCGAGACGCCCGGTGGCGCCGCCCCGGTGACGACGGCCCACTCGCCGGGGTCGGCCGGGCGGGCGCGGACGAGGTCCAGCAGCTTCCGCTCGGCGGCCGACCCGACCTCGGGTCCGAACTCGTACAGGCGCGTGACCGACCCGTCGTCCCCGAGGACGACGGTGGACACACGCGCCTCACCGTCCGTCACCACGACCTCGAGCGCCAGGCCCTCCTCGTCGGCGAGATCGACGATCAGCCGGCCGCCGCGGCCGGCGGCGAAGCCGGTGAGCAGCGCCTCGCCGCCGAGCGCACTGGTGGCGCGGGCGACGTTCGCCCCTTTGCCGCCGGCCTGCGTGCGCAGCGCCCGGCAGCGCGTCGTGCCGCCGGGCCACACGCGGTCGGCGGCGAGCATGCGGTCGATGGCGAGGTTGGGGCAGATGACGAGAGTCATGACCCTCCCGGGTCGGGATCGAGCCGACGGATGGCCGGGATGCGCGGCGCCTCAGCGCTTGAGGTGCACGTACCCCTTGCCGTCCGAGATCTTGACGTTGGTGTCGAGCGCCGCCGAGAAGCCCTTGAAGCGCTGCAGGATGCTGTCGGCCTGTGAGTCCGAGGCCAGGGAGGGGACGCCGGACCCGCCGCCCACCACCGGGACGAGCTGCGCGTCGATGCCGTCCTCCGAGACCTTGGCGCGCACGAGCACCGTCTCCGCCGTCTCGCCGCTGAAGCCGCTGAACACCAGGTTGCCGAGGCTGTAGAAGATGAGCCCGTCGTTGTACGCCTCCACGCCGTCGAGCAGGTGCGGGTGGTGGGCGAAGATGATGTCGGCGCCGGCGTCGATGATCGCGTGACCCTGGCTGGACTCCAGGTAGGTCGGCGCGCGCTTGTACTCGAAGTTCCAGTGCCAGCCGACGATGACGAAGTCCGCCTTCTTCGCCGCGGCCTTGACCGCCCTCTTGACGGCGCTGATGTCGGCCCTGCCCGGTGCGACGCCAGGGCTCGAGGACGTGGCCGGGTACCCGACCGGCAGCACGTCGGTGAAGCCGAGGAAGGCGACCTTGACGCCGTCCTTGGTCTCGAGGATCGTGCCGGACATGGCCTCGTCGAGGTCCTTGCCGGCGCCGACCACGGCGATGTCGTTCTTCTCGCAGTACTTGATGCTGTCGAGCAGGCCGCTGTCGCCCATGTCGCCGGCGTGGTTGTTGGCGTGGGTGACGACGTTGATGCCGCTGGCGGCCATCGCCGGCGCGAGGTCGGGGTTGCCCTTGATGACCACGTCCTTCCAGCCCTGCGCGTCGCCGCCGGTCGTGAGCGGGCTCTCCAGGTTCACGAAGCCGAAGTCGCTCTTCTCGAAGGTCGGGGCGATGCTCTTGAAAAGGCTGCTGCCCATGCTTCCGACGACGCCGCTGACGCCGAAGCCCCCGATGACGTCGCCGCCCGCGGTGACGGAGAACCCAGGCGCGGTGGTCGGCGTCGGGCTCGGAGATGCCGTCGGAGACGGCGAGGATTCGGTCGCCGCCGGTGATACGGAAGGAGCCGACGTCGCCGCGACGGTCGCCGCCGCGCCTCCGCCGCCCGCGGCCGCCTCACCGCCGCTGAACGGGCCCCAGCCGGTCGCGGCGGCCACGCCGGCGGCTGCGGCCACGA
The DNA here is from genome assembly GCA_903927755.1 of uncultured Thermoleophilia bacterium. GTDB lineage: Bacteria > Actinomycetota > Thermoleophilia > UBA2241 > UBA2241 > CAIXSE01. Next base: position 2,354 of record CAIYOD010000184.1, read on the forward strand.
CGAGGCCGAGCACGATCAGGAGAAGGAGCAGACCGCCGCCCCGGCGCTTGCGGCGGCGGTCGCCGCCGCGGTCCCGCGGCGGCCTGCCGCCGCCGGGCGGCTCCGGAGGGTCACCGGCCGGGATGTCCCCGGCACGGTAGACGCTGTACGGCTTGGCGTGTCTGGGTGGTGTGCTCATCGGTTTCCCATAGTACACGCGCGACCCCGGCGGCGCGTTCGGATCGACTCTGCGGTGCTTTCCTGCGATCGCGGGCTGCCGGCCGGCGAGACGCCCTGGTCGGCTTCAGGGGATCGGCGCGACGGGCGATAAGATGACCGGGGTCATCGTCGGGAAACGGGGTTCGTGTGCCCAGAGCGCGGCGCATCAGCAGGTTCCTCGCCGCCGCCATCGGCGTCGCAGCGGCGGTGTCGCTGTGCCTCGCCGCAGCCGGCTGTGGCTCCTCGGAACAGGGCGGCCACCCGGACCAGAAGCGGACGCTGGAGCTCGCCCAGTCCCGGTTCTCTGCCGCAGCCCAGGCCCTGCTCGCCGGCGACCGCGCCGCGTTCGACGCGAGCCTGTCCGTGGACGAGGGATCGGCCGCCGGTGTCCGCGAGAGCCTGGACGAGGTCTTCGACACTCTCTCGTCGCTGCCGTGGCGGACGTTCTCGTTCGCCGTCACGCCGGCCGATCCCGCGAAGGGGATGTTCCGGGTCGAGGGGAGCGGTCAGCTCGGCGCCACGGGGCCTCCCGACAGGCTCGCCGTCGTTCGGTATCTCAAACTGGCGGGAGCCGACGGAGCAGCCGTGCTCGCGGACGAGACGCCACAGAACGTGCGTCGCCGCTACCTGATGGCGCTGCACGACCCCGTCGCCTTGCAGCGCCCCGGCCTCATCGTGCTCGCCGACCGCCGGGCGCGAGAGCGAGCCGGGGAAGTGCTGGCGGCCGCGATCCGGGGACGGCAGCGCCTTGCGGATCTCGGAGTGGGCACGCGGGAGACAGTCCTCGTCACCGTCTACGGTTCGGCCGAGGACGTCCGCGACGCCCTGGGCACCGATGCGGCGACGGTGCGCCTCCGCTTCTTCTCGCATCCGTCGCTGCGAGCCGCCGACGAGGACTGGTCCATCTACGACGTCGCCGTGATGGGACCATGGCTTCGGGATATCGGGAGCGCACTTGACGACACGGTGACGCACGAGCTCGCCCACGCCTACACGGTGCGGTGGTTCGACGGCATCAAGGACCCGTCGTCCATCCTCGTGGAAGGGATCGCCGAGGCGGCGGAGGGCGCGCCGGCGTCGCAGCCGCTGCGCGATGAGGTTGCCTCCGGGAACCAGCTGTGGCCGCTTCCGGAGTCGTTCTCTGTGGCAGACGTGTGGGATGGCGCGGAGATGGAGGACGTCGGCCTCGGCTACGACCTGGGCGCGTCGCTTGTCGGCTACGTCGTCTCGCGCTGGGGCACCGGGAAGCTGCGGCAGTTCGTCCGGGCGGTCGCCGCCGCCGAGCCCACGGAGGCCGGCATGGACGAGGCGCTGGATGGTTCACTGGGCGTGACCTGGCGCCGGTTCTACACGGGTTGGCGCCACTACGTGCTCGGTGGGAGCTGACGACCGAAAGGGCCGTACAATCGATCCATGACACGCGCGTCCCACAGAGCCCGGCCGCTCCTGCTTCTCGCCGGCGCGGCCCTCGCCGTAGCCGTCGTGGCTCTCGTTGCGTTGGGCGCGCTGCTGCCGCTCGTCACCGGGGACAAGGCCGAGACGCGGCCCGCGGCCCGGGCGGTGACGACCGTCGACCTCCACGCCGCGCTGGCGCGCGCGACGCAGGCGCTGAGCGCGCACGACCGCGCGGCGTGGGACGAGGCTCTTCCCGCCACCTCCGGCGACGCCCGGCGCGCCCTCGACGTCCTGTACAGACACCTGGTGCGGCTGCCGTGGACGAGTGTGCGACTGGTCGCCGAGCCGGTGCGCGGCCGTCCCGGCCGCTTCTATTTCGGCGCGGTCGGCGAGGTCGGCGGAGCCGACCCGGCCGACCGCATCATGGCCCGCCGCGTCTTCGACGTCGCGCTGCGCGGCGGCCGTCCCGTCCTGCTCGACGACGTGACGCCAAAGGACGTTCGCGGCCAGGAGATCATGGCCTTCGCACGGCCCGTCGCGGTGCGCCGCAACGGACTCATCGTGATCGCGGACAAGAGCGAGCAGGCTGGGGCGGAGGCTCTGGCTGGGGCGGGCGCCGCCGCCCACCGGCGCCTGGCCCTGCTCGGCATCAGGTCGCGCGGTCCGATCGTCGTGTACTACTACGCCTCGCGGGAGCAGCTGATCCGCTCGCTCGGCGAGGACCCGAAGGAGCCGCGCATCCGCTTCTTCTCGCACGCTCCGGACCACCTCGGCGACACGCCCACGTGGACGAGGGACATCGGGGTCCTCGCCCCGGCGCTCGCGGGCAAGGAGTCCTGGACGCCCCAGATGCTGGCGCACGAGCTGACGCACGCGTACACGACGCGCTGGTTCGAGGGGACGAAGCACGCGCCGACGCTGCTCGCCGAGGGGCTGGCGACGGCGGTCGAGGGCGGTCGCACCTTCCAGCCGCTCCGTGACGATCTGGCCGCCGACCGCTCTGCCTTCCCGCTCGAGAAGGCACTGCGAGCGAAGAGCCTGTGGAAGGGCAACCGCATCGAGAAGGTGCGGCTCGCTTATCTGGAAGGAGCCTCGCTGGTGCTCTACGTCATGGACGGCTGGGGCCTGCGTGGCCTGAAGAGCTTTGTGACCGAGGTGAGCGACTCAGATCTGAGCGATGAGGGGCTCGACCAGGCGTCGCGGGAGAGCCTGGGCGTGAGCTGGGACGAGCTGCGCTCGGGCTGGACGGGGTTCGTGCAGACGCTCCCGTAGGAGCGGCCGCCGTCAGTCCGCGGATTCGCTCAGGTCGACGACGCCGCGGCGCACCACACGCCGGCACGCGGCGACGACCTTCTCGTCGTAGAGCCGTCCGGCGCCCCAGCCGATCTCGTCGAGCGCCGCGCCGACGCCGAGCGCCGGTCGGTACGGCCGGTGCGAGGCCATCGCCTCGACCACGTCGGCCACGGCGAGGATGCGCGACGTGAGCAGGATGTCCTCGCCGCGCAGACCGTTGGGGTAGCCGGAGCCGTCGAGCCGCTCATGGTGCTGCAGCACGGTGGTGGCCACCGGCTGCTCGAAGGCGATGCCCGAGAGCACGCCGTGGCCGACCTCCACGTGCGTCTGGACCAGGCTGTACTCCCACTCCGAGAGGCGCCGCGGCATGGACAGGATCTCGGCCGGTACTGCCACCTTGCCCACGTCGTGCACGGAGGCGGCGTGGCGCAGCCCGTCCACCGTCTCTCCGGGCAGCCCGAGCTCCTCGGCGACCGCCACCACGAGTGCCGCCACCCGCTGCTCGTGGCCCGCGGTGTACGGGTCGCGGATGGCGACGATCGCGCCCATGGACGTCACCGTGTCGCCCAGCGCCTCGCGCAGCCGCTCCTGACTGGCCTCCAGCGCGTCCTTGGCCCTCCGGCTCGCCGTGATGTCCGTGCCGGCGACGATGAGCGCCGCCACGTTGCCGTCCTGGCCCAGCACCGGCGTGACCGAGACGTCGAACCACGGCCGCCGGCCGTCGATGGTGACGAGCTGCCGCTCCAGCCGGTACGGCGTGCCCTTGCCCTCCAGCGCGCCACTCAAGCCGCGGAGCATGTCGGCGCGCTCCTCCGGTACGGTGATGTCCCGGATGCTCATGCGCCGCAGGTCCTCCGGCGGGTACCCGAGCGCCTTCTGGAAGGCGCGGTTCCAACGGCGCAGGGCGCCGCGCGTGTCCAGGACGGCCATCGGGATGCCGGCGAGGTCGAAGACCGCGTGCATCTCGGCCTCGCTGACGCGGAGCGCTTCCTGCGCCCGCTTCTCGATGGTGACGTCGCTGTAGATCTCCACGACATCGCCGGTCGTGAGCCTGAAGACGGCGGCGTCGTACCAACGGGAATGGCCGCTTGGGTCCACGACGTGCGTGGCGTGCGGTTCGGGGTCGCCGGTGCGCCACACCCGCCAGAGCACGTCCAGGAGTCCCCACTCGTCGATGGAGGGCCAGAGCTGGGCGATGCTCTTGCCGACGATGTCTTCTCGCCGCCGCCCCTCTATGGAGAGCGCCGTGCGATTGACGTCCTTGATGACGTAGTCGGAGGAGGCGCGGCCGTCGCCACGCACCTCATAGATCGCGCAGGCGCTCGGCATGGTGTCGAAGAGGCCGCGCAGGAGCGCCTCGCGCTGGCGCAAGGCCTCTCGCGTCTGCACCCTGTCCGTCACGTCCTGCATCACGCCGAAGGCGCGGAGCATCGCGCCGTCGTTGTCGCGCTCCACCTCGAGCGTCTGGTGCAGGTGCCGCACGTCCCCGCTCGGCTGGATGATGCGGAAGTCCATGTCGTCCGAGGTCGCGCCGGCCGCCAGCCGGCCGAGCATGGCCCGATTCACCGCGCCGTCCTCGGGGTGGATGAGGTCGACGATGCCGTCGAACGAGGGCACGAAGCTCTCCCGATCCACGCCCCAGACGCGGTACAGTTCGTCCGACCAGATGAGCCGGTCGCCGAGAACGTCCCACTCCCAGCTGCCCATGAGGCCGATCTCCTGCGCGCGCCGCAGTGCGGCCTCGGCCCTCTCTCGCTCGGTGACGTCGAACTCCACGCCGACGATGCCGGCCTGCTCGCCGGAGAGGTCCTCGTACACCGACCGGTGCAGCTCCACGTGGCGCGACCCGAGGTCGGCGATCCACCCGTGGGTGACGCGGGAGTCGCTGCCTCCCCGGTCCAGCAATGCCTCGTCGTACAGCCTGAAGTCCTCGGCGAACTCCGGCGGGTAGATGTCGTCCGCCGTGCGCCCGATGATCTGGTCGCGCTCGAGGCCCGCCGCCTCGGCGAACGCCTGGTTGATGGCCACGTACCGGCCCTTGGCATCCTTGTGGTAGATGGGCGTCGGCACGGCATCGAGCACCTGCTCGAGGTAGTGGGCGGTCTCCTGCGCCTGCATCTCCACGTGCACGCGGCGCGAGATGTCGTGCATCACGTGCACGGTGCCGACGAGCGCGCCGCCGGCGTTGCGGAGCGGCGCGCACGAGACCTCGAACAGTCCCCGGCCCGTCAGCTCGACGATGTCGTGGGCCGGTTCTCCGGAGTCGCGCAGCAGTCGCCTGTGCGGGCAGCGCGGCAGGGGCTCGTCCGTCCCGTGCAGCAGTTCGTGGCACGGGCGGCCGACCATGTCGGCCTCGTCCATGCCGAGCCCCTCGGCCATCGACCGGTTCACGCGCCGAAGGATGCAGTCGGCGTCGATCAGCGCGATCCAGTCGGGAACGACGTCAAACGCCGCATCCGACGTGAACACGTCTCCAGGACGCAGAGTCTCCCTGCGTGACTCACCCGTGGTGATGCCCCTCTCAACGCGCAGGTGCCCGCGCCCCTGCGATTCGTACAGTATGCACCCTCGCTCGAGCCGTGTAACCCTTGTATGCCGCCTCCGTTGTCAGGCCTGGCGACGGCGGCGAGGGCGGCAGTCCGCAGTGCGTACCCGTCGAGCCGTACGTACCCAGGTAAGGTTGCGGGCCGGGCGCCACAGGGGTACACCCTAGTCAGCACTCGAATTCGGAAGGAGACGTGCATGCGCTCCAGAGCCCTCATCCTTGCCTCTCTCGTCGCAGTGGCGGCGGTCATTCTCGTGGTCGGCGTCGCTGTGGCCGGTGCGGGGCAGTCCGATCCGCTTCCCGACATCGCGGCCCCCGACCTGCTCTCCAAGATGGCTCAGGCCGATGGTGTCACCGCCGTCAGCGGCGACATCTCGTGGCACAACGGCCTCTTCGGCGATCTGTCGGCGGCGAGCGGCATGGCGCACCTGCCTGCCCAGTCGCCGCTCACGAGCGACGGCTCCGGGCGCATCTGGGTGAGCGACGCCGGCGCCAGGGTAGAGTCCCAGGGCTCCGGCGGCGACCAGGTGGTCGTCGTGAACAAGGCGGAGCGCACCGCGTGGGTCTACGACGACGCGCAGAACGCCGTCAAGAAGGTGGTCGTGACGGGCGAGGCGCCGGCGGAGACCGCGTCTCCGGCGCCGTCCGCGTCGATGATGACGCCCGAGGCGATCACGCTGTACCTGCAGCAGGTCGCCCGCTTCGCGACCGTCGAGGTCGCCGGCCAGACCAAGGTCGCCGGCCGCGACGCCTACCAGCTGCGCATGACGCCGGTCGCCACGGACACCGCCCTCGGCTACGTCCAGGCGGCGGTCGACGGCGAGACCATGCTGCCGCTGCAGCTCGAGGTGTACGCCAAGGGTGGTACCCAGCCCGTGCTCAAGTTCGGCTTCGCCACCGTGAGCTATGACTCCATCGACACCGCGACGTTCGCCTTCACGCCGCCCGCCGGCGCCAAGGTGACGGCGAAGACGGTCGACGGCGACGCGCTCAAGGCCAAGGCCGAGAAGATGCAGCAGTCACACTCCGCGCAGGGCGAGCCGACGAAGGGGCAGAAGGCCGCGGCGCAGCAAGCCGTCCAGGGTGCGCTGCTCACGCGCGGCGAGGTCGCCGAGCTGGTCCCCTACGAGCTCGCTTATGCACGCGACTACACCGCCCGGCCGTACCAGTGGGGCTACGTGCTGAGCCCGGCCGGCCCGCTCACAGGGTCCGGCGCGCCGCTGATGCAGACGCTCGGCGCGGTCACCGGAATGGACCTCGAAGCGCTGACGTCCGTCGGATCGCCCTCAGAACGCGCCGGCTCCGCGGCGACCGGCCCGAGCAGCGTCCTGCTCTACGGCCAGGGCTTCGGTACCATCGTGCTGGCGCAGACACAGACCACCCCCGACCTCGCGAAGCAGCTCAAGCAGCTGCAGCAGACCTCGCAGATCCTCGGCACGACCACCGTCGGCACGGCGAAGGCCACCCAGGTCGGCACGCCGCTGGGCGGCATCGTCGTCTGGCAGCAGGGCGGCACGACTCTCGTCGCCGGCGGCATGGTGCCCATGAGCGATCTGGAGGCGTTCGCAAGCTCCGTTCGTTGACGTGGAATCCAGTCAGACGCCAGACGTCGCGGAAGCGCAGAACCTGAGTGAACCGGAGGGGGCGCGGCCCGGGCAGCACAGCTGCGACGGCCGCGCCCCCATCTTGACCACCCACGCGCTCACCAAGCAGTTCGGCGGCCTGCGCGCGGTCGACGGCCTGGAGATCGAGGTCTGCAAGGGTGACGTGTTCGGGTTCCTGGGGCCGAACGGCGCCGGTAAGACGACCGTCATCCGGCTCGTCCTGGGCCTCATCCATCCGACGAGCGGCTACGCCGAGGTCTGCGGCCACCGCGTGCCCGGTGAGCTGCAGCACGCGCTCCGTCACGTGGGCGGCTTCGTCGACGACCCGACCTTCTACCCGCTCATGAGCGCGCGCCGGAACCTCCGCATGCTCGGCAGCATGACCGGCCCGGTGAGCGAGGAGCGCATCGACGAGGTGCTCGAGATCGTCGCGCTCGACGACCGGTCCGAGGACCGCGTCGGCGGCTTCAGCCACGGCATGAAGCAGCGCCTCGGCATCGCCCAGGCGCTGCTCCACAGCCCGGAGCTCATCGTGCTCGACGAGCCCACCAGCGGACTCGACCCGCGCGGCATGAAGGACGTGCGCGAGCTCATCCGCGCGCTGGGCGCGGCCGGTACCACCGTGTTCCTGAGCTCGCACCTGCTGCACGAGGTGGAGCAGGTGTGCACGCGCGCGGTGATCATCAACAAGGGCCGCGTCGTGGTGCAGGGCCCGGTCAGCGAACTCCGGCCCAAGAACGACGCGATCAAGGTGCTCACCGGCGACCAGGGCCGCGCCGGCGAAGTGCTGCGCGGCCAGTTCGGAGCCGCCGGCGTCAAGGTGGACGAGGAGTTCCTCGTCGTCCAGGCCGACGAGGACGCCGTGCCCGAGATGGTCCGGCGTCTGGTCGCGGGCGGCGTCGAGGTGCGCGCCGTGGTGCCGGCGTCGGAGCAGGGGCTCGAGGATTTCTTCCTCGAGCTGACCTACGACGCCGGCGAACCGGCGCGCGGCAAGAAACGCGCCGGCCTCGCCCGTCTGCTGCTTGGAGGCCGGCGATGAGCCCCGGCGGTTGCACCTGCCCGCCCGTCGGGCCGGCCGATCCAAAGGGCCCCGGACCAGTTCCGAAGGCAGGCGGCCCTGCGTACACGACCACCTCCGGCGAGCCGATCTGGGGCCCCGGCGAGGGACCGGTCACCGCGTCGGTCGCGCTCGCCTCTTCGGGCGCCGCGTCTCCAGAGCCCGCCTCGGCGCCGGCTCCGGCCGGCTCTCCGGCTGCGTCCAGCCCGGCGACCCCGCCGGCGCACGCGCACGGCAGCACCTCCGGCGGTATGCGCGGCCATCGCTGGGGCGCCCTCCGCCGGGAGTGGATCAAGCTTCTGTTCCAGCGCCGCAGCTATCTCATCTGGGGCGGTGCGTTCGTCATCCCGTTCCTGATCGCGCTCGCCTTCTACCTGACGCGGGACAACCCGGAGAGCGGCGGCGGCGGGGGCCCCATGTTCATGGAGCGGATCACGTCCAACGGCATGTTCGTCACGCTGGCGTCGCTGACCGCACTCATCCCGTTCCTGTTGCCGATGGCCGCCGCCATGGTGGCGGGCTACATGATCGCCGGAGAGGCGGAACTGGGGACCCTGCGCATCGTCCTGCTGCGCCCGACCCGGCGCGGCGCGTTCGTGATGGCGAAGTGGTTCATGGCGATCGTCTACCTGGGGGTGGGCCTCGGCGTGATGCTGGCCGGCGGCCTGCTGTTCGGCGGCATCTTCTTCGGGCTGCATCCCATGATCACGCTGTCCGGCAGCACCGTCGGCGTCTGGCACGGGCTCGGCCTGATCGTCCTCAGCTGCCTGTACGCCCTCGCGGCGATGTCGTGCATCGTCTCCATGGCGCTGCTCTTCAGCACCATGACCGACTCCAGCCTGACCGCGCTCATCGGCACCATCATCATCTACATCGTGATCACGGTGCTCATCCAGTTCAGCTACTTCGACTGGCTGCGCCCGTGGGTGTTCCCGCAGTACCTGATGGACTTCACGAACTTCTTCCGCGACCCGATCTACTGGCGGCCGGTCATCAAGGGGCTCGAGGTCTTCGCCCTGTGGAGCGGTGTGCTCACGTTCGCCGCGTATCTGGTCTTCCGGCGCAAGGATGTGCTGTCGTAGGGTAAGAAGCTGGTATGCACGTCTTCGTCAAAGCCGGCGTGGCGCTGTTTCTCGCGGCGGAGGTCCTCATCGTCGCCGCCGTCGGGGACGACGGCCTGTGGCTGGCCGGGGCATGGGCGATCGTGGCCGGAGGAGTCACCGTCGTCGCGGTGCTCGTGAGGAACAGTACGGCGCGCGTGGCGCTGGCCGCGGCGCTCGTCGCGGCCTGTGTGCTGTTCGCCGTGGAGCTCGGCGTGTTCTTCGTCCCGGCCGCGGGGGCGCTGCTGGCCGCGGCCGTAGTGGAGCAGCACCACCGGACGCCGCGTCACAAGACGCCTCTTCACGCAGGCAGGTGATGCAGATGACAGGCGCCGCGGACATCCCCTCCACGATGCGCGCGATGCGGCTGGCGGCGCCGGCTCCCGCGGCGGAGGCGCCGCTCCGGCTCGTCGAGCTCCCGGTGCCCGAGCCAGGTCCGGGCGAGGTCCTCCTGCGGGTGCTGGCCTGCGGCGTCTGCCGTACCGACCTGCACATCCTCGAGGGCGAGCTGTCGCCGCACCGCTCGCCCGTCGTGCCCGGCCACCAGATCGTCGGCGAGGTCGTGGCGTTCGGACCGGGCGCCGAGTCCGTCGCGCCGGGCGGTGAGCCGGGCGCGCCACCACTCGCCCTCGGCGACCGCGTCGGTGTGCCGTGGCTGCACAGGGCCGACGAGACTTGCCGCTTCTGCCGCCGCGGCCAGGAGAACCTCTGCGAGCACGCGCTCTTCACCGGCTGGGACGTGGACGGCGGCTTCGCCGAGTACACGGTGGCGCCGGCCGGGTTCGTCTACCGTCTTCCGGCCGGCATGACGGCGATGGCGGCAGCTCCGCTGCTCTGCGCCGGCATCATCGGCTACCGCTGCCTGCGGCTGGTCGGGATCGTCGGCGACGACGCCGGGCTGCCTGGCGGAGCCCGGCCCCCCGAAGGCCCGGGGCGGGCCGGGAGGTCCGCCGAGCCGAAGCGCCTCGCAATCTACGGCTTCGGCTCGGCCGCCTCGCTCTGCACCCAGGTCGCCATCTGGCGCGGCTGGGAGGTCTATGGCATCGCCCGCGACGCGGAGCACCGGTCGATGGCGCTTGAGCTCGGCGTCGTCTGGGCCGGCGAAGCGAGCGACGACCCCGGCGTGCTCTACGACGCGGCGATCGTCTTCGCGCCGGCCGGCGAGCTGGCGGTCGATGCCCTGCGCCGGCTCGACAAAGGCGGCATCGTGGCGCTGGGCGGGATCTACTCCTCGCCAATCCCGCCGATCGAGTACCCGTGGATCTACGGCGAGCGCGTCGTGCGCAGCGTCGCCAACTCGACGCGTCAGGACGCCCGCGAGCTGCTGCGCGACGCGGCCGCGATCCCCATCGTCAGCCGCGTGCAGGAGTACGAGCTCGAGCAGGCCAACGAGGCGCTGCTCGACCTCAAGGAAGACCGGGTGCGCGGGTCGGCCGTGCTTCGAGTGGCGGAGGGCTGAGGGCCGGAGCGCCTGCTGCGCCGGCGGGCGGCGAGGAGCTCGCCCGGTTCCCGCGTGGCGACGCTCTCGTGCCGCTGCAGGCGCTGCCCTTCGCCGCGTGGTACTGAGCGCCGGTCCGAGAGCTCGCTACGGTCACGCCCGCGGCTCGACCGCCAGCCCGGTCGGGAATCCTTCGGACTCGCTCTTGGCGATATCTCTGCCCTTGGTCTCCACGCCGAACAGCTGCGTGACGACGAAGCCGAGCAGCCCCACGCCCGCCATGATGAACACCATGATGGCGGTACCCCAGGCGTCCTCGAGGATCGGCAGCACGAACACGCCCAGCGCCGCCCCGGCCTTGCCCATCGAGGCGGCGAACCCGTGGCCGGTGGCGCGCAGCCGCGTCGGATAGACCTCGGCCGGGATCAGGAACGTCGTCGAGTTGGGGCCTGCGTTGATGAGCAGGTTGAAGAGCGCGAAGCCGACGATGACCAGTGCCATGGGCGGGCTTTCCGGGTCGATGGCAGAGGCCACGCCCAGGATGATCAGCCCGCTCGCGCAGCCGACGAACCCCACCTTCTGCAGGGGTAGCCGCCCGACCCGGTCGACCAGCAGGATGGCGATCACGAAGCCCACCACCAGCAGCAGGTCGAGGAGTGCGGTGCCCGTGGTGTCGCCGATGTCCTGCTGGATGAAGTCCCAGCCCTGCTGATCGGCGAAGTGCATGCTGGCGAGGAGCATGGGGGTGAAGAGGCCGATGCCGTACATCATGACGTCCATGAGGAACCAGGAGCCGGCGCAGAGCGTGGTGCGCCGCAGGTTGACGCGCCGGAACAGCTCGCTCAGGCGTGCGGACGGCTCGCGGCCGGGCTGGTTCTCGCGCTGCTGCCAGGCGGGCGTCTCGGGGACGCTGCGCCGCGCCCACATGATCACCAGCGCGGGGATGGCGCCGATGGCGAGCATGAGGCGCCAGGTGTCGTCCACGGGGTGGAGTTCCAGCAGGATCACGCCGACCACGGCGCCCAGCAGCATACCGATGGCCTGGAAGCTGAACCCTGCGACGAGCCAGCGCCCGCGCACCTGCGAGGGCAGGTACTCGGCCGAGAACGAGGCAGCGATGGGGTAGTCGGCGCCGACCGCGATGCCGAGCATGAAGCGGAAGAAGATGAGCACCCACACGCTCCACGAGAAGGCCGAGAGGACGGCGAAGACGATGAAGCCGACGAGGTCCCAGGTGTAGAGCTTCTTGCGGCCGAAGTGGTCGGTGAGGAGGCCGCCGAACAGGGCGCCGAAGATGGCGCCCACGATGGCGGCCGATGCGATGAGGCCGGTGATCCAGGCGGGGTATCCCTGGAACTCGTGCAGGAGCAACGGCAGCGCGACGCCCATGATGAAGAGGTCGAAGCCGTCCAACGCGACGCCGCCGGCGGAGAGCAGCCACGCCTTCTTCTGCAGGTGGGTGAGCTTGACCGTCGCTTTCACTGGGCCTCTCCCGGAGGTCGAGGGCCGCGTCCGCTGCGGCCGCCGGCAGAAGTATCGGCGGGCGCGGAGTCCAACTGAAGAGTCCGGCGCCGTCCTCACCTCCCCGCGGCAGCGTCAGATCGAACCGGGCGCTGACGTGCCGCGACACGGGTCCCCATGGTCTCGCGTGGATTCCTCGCGCGGGTCACGCCCGCGCCGTCAGTAGCCTCAGATGCAGTCGAACAGGGCGTAGTCGTCGGCTCCTGCCGCGGCCTGGCCGCCGCAGGCGCCGACGGCGACGCAGTCACCGGCGGCCGGGGCGGCGGCCGTCTCCAGCCCAACGGCGAGCTCCTCGAGCAGGGGTCGCACGAGATCGCAGTAGGGGAAGGGCGCGGCGTAGCCGGCGGCCTCGCCGCGCGCCCGCGCCGCGTAATGCGCCTGCACCCAGCACTCGCCGCCGCAGGCGTCGGCGACCGGGCAGGCGAGGCACTCGGCCCGGTCGCGGGCGCGCGCGGCGCGCAGCAGCCGGAGGCTGCTGGACGTGCGCCAGATCTCCCCGAGCGGCTGCTCGCGCAGCGAGCCGGCCACGAAGGCGGGGTCGCCGGCCGTGATCACGCAGGCGTGCACACGGCCGGCGGGGTCGATGGAGACGTCGCGGCAGCCGGCGGCACACAGGTCGTTCCTCTTGCCGATCCGCCGCCGCCAGCTGGAAAGGTTGTCGACGGTGAGGCCGATCTCGCCGGCGACCGCGAGCAGCTCGCGAACGGCGGCCAGCAGCTCTTCTCCGGTCGGGACCAGGTCGGAGGCGGACGCATGGTCGCCCGCGCGCGTCTCATCCATCGCCGACCACGTCATCCCTCTCTGGTGCGGCAGGATCAGGTGGAGCCGGGAGATCCCGGCGGTCCGCAGCTCGCGCGCGAGCTGCGTGAGGCCGGGCAGCGCCGGCCGCACGAGCACGGTGTTGGCCACCGGATCCAGGCCGGCGGCGAGCAGGTTCGCCACCGAGGTCATGACGTCGTCGTGGCTTCCGACGCCGCGCAGGGCGTCGTTGATCGCGTGCGGCCCGTCGATGCTCGCCAGTGGGGTGAGCTGCCCCCTGCCGGCACGGCTCAGCTCGCCGGCCAGGTCCTCATCGATGAGGCTGTTGAAGAAGAACCGCGCTTTGGCCTCCCGGCGCCTCGTGATGTGGTCGACCAGGTCGACGAAGTCGTCCCGGATCAGAGGATCGCCGCCGATGAACACGAAACCGCGCGCCCCGAGCGCGACGCACTGGTCGATCGCGTCGAGCCACTCGCCGGTGGTCAGCTCGTCGCCGGCCGGTGCGGCTGCGTCGTAGCAGTGCCGGCAGGCGCGGCCACAGCGGTGCGTGACGTGAAGGTACACCTCGCGCAACCCGCCGAGTGGCTCGCCGCGCAGCGGCGCCTCGCCGGTGAGGCGATCGAGCACGCCGAGGTCGGCCGGCTCGTCGACGTCCATCCAGAGCGGGAGCTGCGCGACCTGCAGGCCTTCGGCCGTGGCCGCGCGCAGCGTGTGGTCGAGGAGGCGCGGGCTGCTCATGGGCGACACTGCGAGCAGCTTCGTGAGGGCCGCGGCGCCGGCATCCCAGGTCTCCCGGCCGGCGCCGATGAGGTAGTAGCCGCCGTCGGCGGCCGGACCGAGGACGATCCGGCCCGGGGCGAGCTCCGCGAACGCTTGCTCCAGGTACTCCGCCGGGAGCGCGGGGCTGTCGCTGTTGACGACGACCACTGCGGTGGCGCCGCCGGCGAACAGCTCTGTGAAGACGCCGGCGAGCCGTTCGCCGAGGCCCTCGCCGCGCTGCTCCAGCCTGGACCAGCGCGCATCTCGCCCGGTCAGCGGATCCGTGACGGCGGTCTGCGCCGCGTCGCTGACGGCTGCGACGGCCGTGCTGCCCGGGTCGCCGGCCGGCGTCTCCGCCAGGACCAATGCTGCGTCCGGTACGCACTCGGCGCTGTCCAGGGTCCCGCGGAGCAGGCGCTCGTACACGGCCAGCGCGCCGTCGTCGCCGAGCGCCCGCGCGAGTCGTGTCTTGACCGCGCCGCGCACCAGCGGTCGCGCCATCACCGCGATCGTCCGTCCGCTCATCGGTGGGTCCGCCCGGTCATCGTTTCAGTATGGCCAGTGTTCGGCGAAGCGACAACACGAGGCCGGCTCTCACGGCGTCGCCGGCCACCGCCAGGCGTCGCACGTGGGCGAGCCAGGCGGCGAGCGGCAGCGACTCGACCAGCGGTGCCACCATGCCGATGGCAAGCGGCAGCCAGATGCCGGCGGCCAGCCCCAGCGCGAGCGGCGTGAGCCAGTACCAGGCGTGGACGACAGGCAGGCACAGGATGAGCAGCGTGAACGTCCAGGCGAAGGCCTCCGCGGTGTTCTCCCGCCCGCGGAAGCTGCCGGCGATCCAGAGAGCCCCGCCGACGAACAGGCCGAGCGCGAGCCAGCGTGCCAGCGCGGGCGTGGTCAGCTGTGCGAGGAGGGTGAACACGAGAGAGCCGCCCGTCCAGGCGGTCCCGCCCTGGAACAGCGAGCCGAAGGATCCTCCGGTGACGAGGTAGGGGACGTAGGGGATGAGGAGCGCCGGCACGAAGCCGGCGAGGAAGCGGGCCGGCGAGGCGCGGCCGCCCAGCAGCGCCGGCACGAGCAGCGCGAGCGGCGTGACCTTGAACGCGGCGGCGAGGCCGAGCGCGACGCCGGCCCAGACGTCGCGGCGGCGCACGAGGAGGGCGGCGGCGAGCACGCAGAACAGGACGGCCGCCGCCTCCGCGTGCGCCGACTCCCACGTCTGGACGATCACCGCCGGGCAGAGCAGGTACAGCACTGTCGCCTGCAGCCGGAGCTTGCGCGCGGCGAGGAACCAGACCGCCGCCGCCGTGGCCAGGTCGAACGCGCCGAAGACCAGCTTGAAGAGCATCACGTCGGCGCGAGGTGTCACGGCGTGGTCCAGCCCGAGCGCCCTGGTCACCGCCTCGACACCCAGGAACACCGCCTGTGTGAGCGGCGGGTAGACCGTCTTGAGCTCGTCGTGGTTGATGAGGTCGCGGCCCGCATAGGGGACGCGGTCGAGCGCGTGCTCGTAAGGCCGGTACTCGTAGGGATTGACCCCGGCCAGCTGCACGCGCCCGTCCCAGACGTAACGGTGGTAGTCGTCGCTCAGGCTCGGCATCACCGGCAGGAAGATGAGCCGGAGCACGACGGCGGCGACGATGGCACCGCGCAGCGGCAGGCTCGTCGCCGCCGTCGCCAGCAGCGCGAACCCGGCGCCGGCGAGTACGTAGAATGAGGCGAAGCGCACGGAGTGGGCGATGAGGTCGCCGGACAGGGAGAGACCGACCAGTCCGGCGGCGAGCACGGCGAGACCGAGGTAGGCACGCACACGTGGAGTCCTCAGCAGCTTCATCGGCGCCAGACTACTGCATCGTCGTGCCCGTGCTCGACGAGGCCGAGGCGCTACCCGCGCTTCTGGCGGAGCTCCGCGACCTCGGCCTGCTCGACCGCACGCTCTTCGTCGACAACGGCTCCGCCGACGGCGGACCGGAGCTCATCGGCGCCGCCGGCGCGGCGCTGCTTCGTGAGCCGCGGCGGGGCTACGGCTATCCGTGCCTGACGGGTGCCCGCGCCGCTGCGGCGGCGGGCGCCCGGGCCGTCGTCTTCATGGAGGCCGACGGCACCGACGACCCCGCCCAGACCAGGTACCTCGTGGAGCCGGTCCTTGCCGGCGTCGCCGATCTCGTCGTCGGGTCGCGGCGCCACGCCGTGCGCGGCGCCGCGACGGGCCGCATGCCGCTGCACCAGCGGCTGGGCAACGATTGGCTCGCGCTGAACCTGCGGCTGCTCTTCGGTCTCCGGCTGAGCGATGACGGCCCCTTCCGCGCCGTCCGCACGGATCTGCTCCAGGCGCTGAGCCTGGAGGAGCGCGCCTACGCCTTCCCGACGGAGATGGCGGTGAAGGCGCGCCTCACCGGCGCGCGGATAGCCGTCCGTGACACGCGCTACCGCGTCCGCACGGGGACGTCCAAGATAGCCGGCACCTGGCGCGGCTCCGCGTTCGCCGTGCGCGACATCTTCTGGTGCTTGTTGCGGCTGCGGCTGTGCGGATTCACCGCCGGCGGCGATGGCGCCGTCTCCCCGGGCGGGGGTCAGTAGACCGGCAGCCGCGGGTGCGGGTTCCTCCGCGCGAGTCGTGCGTCCAGCCCGAGGGTCCTGCCCGACTGCGAGAAGCTGATCGCGAGCAGCAGCAGGAACATGATGATGTAGGTGCCCGGCCATTCACCCGTCCCCGACGTCGCGACCAGCAGGTTCAGCTGGAACAGCGCCGCGAGCAGCGCCGACACGGGCGTGAACAGGCCGAGCACCAGGAAGAGGCCGAAGACCACGAACTCTATGCCGAACTGCGCGTAGGCGAACATCGCCGAGTTGGGGATCATGACCTTGTTCAGGACGTCTGCGTACAGGCTCACCTTGGTCGTATCGGCGTAGTGCTGCACGAAGTCCGCCCAGCCGCCGGACGAGTAGTACCCCTTGATGAGGTTGTCGGACCAGACGGCTAGGAAGATGGCGCCCATCACGACGCGCAGGCACGCCATCATCAGTTCCGTGCGCGTCTCGCGCGTCGCCCACAGCTTCACGGTGCGGTCCTCCTCGGTCGACGGGGGGACGGTACCCCGTAGCGCCGGACGCGACGCGTCGGTGACGTCCGCGACGGGTAATGCGCGCCCCATCGCCAGCCGGCGGCCGACCGAAGCGTCAGCCGCCGGCGACCGGCAGCAGGACGTCGACCCGGTCGCCGGCCGACAGGCCGGTCTCCTTGATCTGCCCCGACGGCAGATGGCGTCCGTTCAAGGTGACGACGACCAGCAGGCGGTCGCCGTAGAAGATGCGCTGCTCGTACTGCGGCGCCTGCGCGACGACCGCACGCAGCGCCTCCACCACGGTGGATGCCTCACAGGTGACGTCGCGCGCCGGGTGAGGCGAGGTGAGCGCGGCCGGCAGGCCGACGGTGATCGCGGGCACGGGTCCTCCCGTTGTCATGGGTGCCGTCGGCCGGAGTATTCCACGTCCGTCCGGCGAGAATGCTTCTTGATAAATCATATCGGGAACAAATAGAACAAGCAGGCGGGTGGTGGACTCCGAGTCGCGAGGACTGAGATGAAGGTCTCGTCGAAGAGCAGATACGCCCTCATGGCGCTGGTCGAGCTGGATCTGCGCACGCGCGACAGCGAGAAGCCCGTGCGCCTCACGGACCTCGCTCGCGAACGAAAGATCCCCGAGCAGTTCCTCGAGCAGCTCTTCGCCGGCCTGCGCCGCGCCGGACTGCTCGCCGGACGCCGCGGCGTGGGCGGCGGGTTCACGTTCGCGCGCCGGCCCGACCAGCTGACCGTGCTGGACGTCGTGCAGACGCTCGACGGGACACTCGATGCCGGCTGGGGCGCCGCGGAGCGAGCCGCGGAGGAGCGCGCCGGATCCGGGGCTGTGTGGCAGGCGGCCGGCGAGGCCTACCAGGGCGTGCTCTCCCGCACCACGGTCAGCGAGCTCGCAGAGCGGGAGCGCCTGCTGGGCGCCGAGCCCGAGCCCGTGGAGGCGACGGCGAGCAGCTGACCGGGGATGCGCCGGCTACGACGGCCGGCGTGAGCCCTTCGGCTTCAGCAGCTCGGCCACCTGGAAGGCCACGTCCAGCGACTGCCGCGCGTTGAGGCGCGGATCGACGAGCGACGAGTAGTGGTTGCCCAGGTCGCTCTCGGCCACCGGTTCGACGCCGCCGACGCACTCGGTGACGTTGTCGCCGGTGAACTCGAGGTGGACGCCGCCGGGCCACACGCCCTCGCCGCGGCAGGCGGCGAAGAATCCGCGTAGCTCGCCCATGACGTCGTCGAAGCGCCGGGTCTTGATCCCGCCGGTCGTGACGATGCCGTTGCCGTGCATCGGATCGCAGGCCCAGACCACGGGGTGTCCCGCGTCTCGAACCGCGCGAAGGAGCGGCGGCAGCAGGGTATCGACCTTCTCGACGCCGAGGCGGGCGATCAGTGTCAGCCGGCCCGGGTCGCGCTCCGGGTCCAGCCGGTCGCAGAGCGCGACGAGGTCGTCCACGCTGGTCGTCGGCCCGATCTTGGAGGCGATGGGGTTCTGGACGCCCGAGAGGAACTCGACGTGCGCCCGCGCCGGGTCTCTCGTGCGCTCGCCGATCCACAACAGGTGGGCCGAGCAGTCGTACCATTCGCCGGTGAGGCTGTCGCGCCGGCAGAGGGACTCTTCGTACGGCAGGACGAGGCCTTCGTGGCTCGTGTAGAGGTCCACCTCGTGCAACTGGTGCTCGCGCTCCAGGTCGATGCCGCAAGCGGCCATGAAACGCAGGGCGTCGTCGATGCCATGCGCGATCCCTTCGTAGCGACGCCCCTCGGCTGAGCGGGCCACGAACTCCTGGTTCCACAGGTGGACCTGCGTGAGGTCGGCGAAGCCGCCCTTGGTGAAGGCGCGGAGGAGATTGAGCCGCGCGGTGGACTGGTGGTAGGCCTGCACCATGCGAGATGGGTCGGGTACTCGCGCGGCGGGATCGGGGAGGTCGTCGTTCACGAGGTGACCGCGGAACGACGGCAGCTCCACGCCGTCGACGAACTCCGTGGGGTTCGAGCGCGGCTTGGCGAACTGCCCTGCCGCCCGCGCCAGCTTGACCACCGGCAGGGCGGCGCCGTATGTGAGCACGGTCGCCATCTGCAGCATGATTTTGAGGTTGTCGCGGATGCGCGGCGCCGAGAGGTCGCGGAACGACTCCGCGCAGTCGCCAACGTGGAGCAGGAAGCCGCGGCCCGCGGCCACGTCCGCGAGGGCGCGGCGCAGCTGGCGCGCCTCTCCGGCGAAGACGAGCGGCGGCAGCGCGCGCAGCTCCGCGAGCGTCGCCTCTACCGCCGCGGGATCCGGCCAGTCAGGCTGCTGGTCCGCCGGAAGGGCGCGCCAGGAGTCCGGGCTCCACGGCTGATTCGTCACGCCAGCATCCGCTCCACGGCCTGGAGCGCCTTGAGGCGCGTCCGCTCGGGGACGACGACCTCGTGCTCGAGCACGTCGTCCCACTCCTCGCCGAGTGTGGCGACGGCCTTCTCCAGCGTGTTGCGCTTCATGTTGGGGCAGATCGCCTTGGTCGACGCGGGGATGAACTTCCGGTCCGGGTACAGCGCGCCGAGCTTGTGGAGCAACCCGGTCTCGGTGGCGACCACGAAGGTCCTCGCGTCGCTCGTCTCCGGGTAGCGGAGCATGCCGGAGGTGCTGGCGACGACGTCGGCGATCTCGAGCACCTCGCGCCGGATCTCCGGGTGGGCCATGAGCACGCTGCCCGGGTTGGCGGCGCGGATCTCGCCGATCTCGGCGGCGCGGAAGTCGTCGTGCACGTGGCACCAGCCCTGCCACAGGATCATGGTCTCTTCGCGGCCGGTCTGGCGGGCGACGTAGTCGCCGAGGTTCCTGTCCGGCACGAAGATGATCTTCTGGTCCTTCGGGAACCGGTCGACGACCTGCACGGCGTTGGCGCTGGTGCAGCAGACGTCGGTCTCCGCCTTGATATCGGCCGAGGTGTTGACGTAGGCGACCACGACGGCATCCGGGTGCTCGGCCTTCAGCTTCCGCAGCCCAGCCACTGTGGCCATGTCGGCCATCGGGCAGCCGGCGTGCTTGTCGGGCATGAGCACGGTCTTCTGCGGCGAGAGGATGTAGGCGGTCTCGGCCATGAAGTGCACGCCGCAGAACAGGATCACCTGGTGCGGATCCTTCTGCGCGATGCGCGAGAGCTCGAGGGAGTCGCCGGTGTGGTCGGCGGCGTCCTGCACCTCGGGGCGCTGGTAGTTGTGGGCGAGGATCACGACGTCGCGCTCGGCGGCGAGGCGGCGCAGTTCCTGCTGGAGGGCGGCGAAGTCGGGCATGGGTCACCGGTGTCGTCGGTGGCGAGCGGCAAGCGCCCGCCGGTTGGCGTGAACCCCGATTATACGCTCGCGGCCTCATCGCGGCTCGCGGCCCCTGCGCTTCCGGTACGCCGGCGCTCAAGGTCGCGGTTGACCTCGACGCCGAGCAGCAGCGCAAGGTTCACGAGCCAGGCCCACACGAGGAAGGCGACCGCGGCCCCGAGCGTGCCGTAGACGCGGTTGTACGCGGCGAAGTTGTCGAGGTAGAAGCTGAACCCAGCCGATGCGGCGAGCCAGAGTCCCACGCCCGCCACCGCGCCCGGGAGCAGCCACCACAGGGCCGGCTGGCGGCGACTGGGCGTGAACTTGTACAGCAGCGTGAACAGCAGGAGTCCCAGGGCGAGGAGCAGCGGCCACTTGATCCAGGTCCACAGGTGGAGCGGGTCGGCGCCTATCCCGGTCGCTTCCCCCATCCAGCGGCCGAAGGGACCGACCAGGGTCACGACCGCGGCGGTGGCCGAGAGCAGGACGAGCAGCGCGAGGGCGAGGCCGACGCGCAGCGGGAGGCTCTTCCAGAACGGCCGTCGTTGCGCGATCTCGTAGATCCTGTCGGACGCCACCATGAAGGAGCCGACGTAGGCCGATGCCGCCCACAGCGCGGCCACGAGGCTGACGAGCAGGACGACCCCCGAGTTCTGCGACCGGAGCACCGAGTCGAGGACGTCCGAGACGAACTCCGCGGCCCACGGGGCCCCGAGCTCGCCGAGCGTGTCGAGCAGCGAGTGGACCGTGTCCGCCGACAGCCCGACCAGGCCGAGCAAGGCGACGATGACGATGAGCCCGGGCAGCAGCGACAGGATAGTGTAGTAGGTCAGGGCGGCGGCGAGCTGGGTGAGCTCGTGGGAGAACACGGTGGTCACCACCACGAGCGCCTCGCGCCCCGCTCGCGCTGCCGTTCCAGGCGTCTTCTCCACCTCCGACCTCCCCGCTCGTCTGCTCGCCACAGCCTATCTCACGGTGGCCGACGCTCTATGAGAGTAGGCGTACGAGCGTCGGTAGCCACACTCGTTCGTCTCGGCTACACTGCCCGCACCAGCCTGGCGGTCGGTGAAGAAAGGTGGCTACATGCTTCACTCCGTCAGGCAGAAGGGGCACGCCTCGGCGTTCGGCCTCGCTCTTTCACTCCTCATCCTGATTCTCGCCGCCGGCGGCGTCGCGGGCTGTGGCGGCACCGACACGGGCGCCGCCGCATCGTCGCCGGCCCCCACGGTGACGGCGACCGTCACCGCGAGCCCGGCGGCCTCGCCGACGACGACATCCGACACCGGCGAGCCCAGCGCCACGGTCATGGCGCTCCAATCGGATCTCAAGAAGGCCGGCTACTACAAAGGAAAGCTGACCGGCGTGTACGACGCCGCCACCGGTGCCGCCGTGCAGTTGATGGAAGAGGCCCTCAAGGTCAAGGGCGCCGACGCGCAGTATGACGCCAAGACCTACGCGGCGCAGAAGGCGAGCGGGGTGCAGAACCTCACCGCGGCCTTCGTCAAGCAGATACAGGTCGCCATGCAGCAACTCGGCTACTACAAGGGGAACATCGACGGCGTCTACGGCGCCAACACCGTCACTGCGGTCAGGGCGTTCCAGTCGTCCGTGGGCCTTCCGGCCGACGGTGTCGCCGGCCCCAAGACGATCGCGGCCTACGAGGTGCGCATCAAGGGCGACTCTACGGTCGCCACGCTGCAGCAGGAGCTCACCAACTGGGGCTACTACCACGGTGCTATCGACGGCATCTACGGGCCCGGCACGGTGCAGGCGGTCACACAACTGCAGACGGCGCTCGGCGTGACGCCGGCCGACGGGCAGTGGGGCCCGAAGACCCAGGCGGCCGTCAACGCCTCGCACAAGAACAACGGCAAGGGCACGACCGTCACGATGCAGATCCAATCGGACCTTGCCACTCTGGGGTACTACCACGGCGCCATCGACGGCGTGTACGGCCCGGCGACGATCGCCGCCGTCAAGGCATTCCAGAAGGCCGGCAGCCTGCCGGTCGACGGGATCGTCGGCGTTGACACCATGACCGCCATCCAGATGGAGATGAAAGCGCTCCACGGAGGCTGACGCCCGCATCCATGCCGGGGGCCTTGTGAGTGAGCAGCCCCCGGCATGGGTACCACTTCCGAGACCGTCTCGGGAGGGCGAGGCGGCGTCATGGGGAGGCAGGACGACGTGAGCCAGGACCGGCCAGGAGTTCCCGCGGACCGCGAGGGGTCCTACGAGCGCCTCGAGCGCATCGGCAAGGGCAGCTGGTGGGCGCTCGGCGTGGTGGCGCTCGTCGCCGTCGCCCTCTACCTGCTGCGGCGCTACGGCAGCTTCATCGTGCCGTCCGTCATCGGCATCGTGCTGGCGACCACCCTCAGCCCCGTCGTCGGATGGCTCGAGCGGCGCCGCGTACCGCGGCTGCTCGGCGCCGTCATCATCGCCTTGGTCGTCGTCCTCCTGCTGATCCTGTTCGCCTGGGCCTTGGTGGTCATCGTCGTGGACCAGGGCCCCCAGATCTGGCACACGCTCACGCAGGCCGGCGCCCGGATAGACCGCTGGCTCGGCGGCAGCGGCACGGCCGGCGACACGCTCGCACGCCTTGAGAAGATGATCGGCGGTCTCAGGCAGGGCGCGGCGCACGTGATGCCGCTGGCGCTCAAGGGCGCCCGCGACGTCTACGACCTGGTCGTCGCGGTCTTCCTGGCCGCCGGCTTCAGCTTCTTCTTCCTCTGGCAGGGTCCGCTGGCGCGGCGCTGGATCTCGCGACACCTGACGTTGCCGGAGGAGGTGGGTCTGCGCATCACCGCCAGCCTCGTCCACACCACGCGGCGGTACGTCGCCGGGCTTTCCGGCGTGGGCGTCATGGAGGCGGTGCTCGTCGCCGGGACGGCCGCCGTGGTCGGCGAGACCGCATGGCCGCTGATCGCGCTGACGATCTTCATCGGCAACTACATCCCGTACATCGGCGGCATCGTGGCCGGGGTGTTCGCCGTACTCCTGACGCTGGGCGACCTCGGCGTGGGACCGGCGCTCGCCGTGCTGATCGCGATCGTCATCGGCTTCTTCGCCGGCTCGCACATCGGCGCGTTCTTCATCGGCGGCGCGCTGCGCCTGCCGGTGACCGCGGTGTTCGCCCTGACGATGGCCGGGGCCGCGCTGGCCGGGCTGTTCGGCGCCGCCGCAACGGCGCCGCTGGTTCGGCTCGTCATCGATGCGCGCGACATCATCCGGGAGCACCGTGCGGAGGAGGCTGCCGAGGTGGCCGATCCGTCCTCGGCGGCCGATGACGGCGGAGGCGGCGCCGGGCCCCCGGCCACGGCCGGGCCGGCCGCGCCTACTTGAGGTACTCCGCCGCCTTGGCCCTGGCGGCGGCGATCACGCGGTTCGCGTTGCGGCGCGTGATGTGCACGCCGTCGTAGAACCACGCGGCCTCGCCGTTGAAGCTGCGGATGGTCGTGAAGTCGAGCACCTTGATGCTCAGCGTCTGACCGAGCTCGGCGAGGTACTCCCTGAGCTGCTGCCGCTCGGCGCCCATGTCGTGCTGCTTCATCACGCGCAGCACGCGCGGATGGATGGGCATGAGCGCGATGACCGGCGTGGTGCCGTGGTCGTTGAGCAGCTTGATGGTCTGTTCGAAGTAGGCGCGGGCCCGGGTGTCCGGCTCCGTGGCCGTCAGGCCGGTGTGGAGCATGTTCCGGATGTAGGCGTCGAGCGCCTGATCCAGCGTGTACCCCTTCGTCAGGCGCTGATCGTAGCGGTTCCACTGCAACATGCCGCGGCTCGAGTAGCGGTTGTGCAGAAAGCCGTAGGTGCGCGGCATCTCCACCACCGAGTCGGGCAGCAGCTCTCGCTGCCGGGCGAGCAGGACGTCGGGGAAGGAGGGGTAGAAGCGGCGGTCCTGCAGGAGCGCGGGGTCGAGGTCGCGGTCGCGCAGCATGCCTGACTGCATCCCCCAGAACCAGCGGACCTTGGCGTCCGGCCAGCGGTCGTAGAACCAGTTGAGGTAGCCCCAGGCCGCCTCCGGACGGGCGCAGCTGAGGGCGATGTTGACCGCGTTCAGGCCGGTGCGCCGCCGGGCGAACACGGGGTCGAAGCGCTGGCTGCGCGAGCCGCCGAAGAAGACGAGCTGCGGCGCCCTCGTGAGGTTGCGCTGGATGAGGTCGGCCTTGAGGCGCAGCTCCGACTTGACCGTGAGTGACGCCGGATACGGCGGGTACGTCGCCTTGGCCGCGACCGGGGAGGGAGAGGCGGCGGCGCGGGCCGGCGCGACGGCGGAGTCAGTCGCGGCGAGCACCGCCGCCGACGCGAGGACGATGGCGACCACACGGAAGACACTCGACTTCATGTCGCGGACCCTCCATCGACGACCGGCTTGCCGCGCGCGCGGGCGCTGCGCACCGCGCGCGGCTCTCGCCCAAGTATACGCCGGGAGACTGATTCCGGCCGAGCGGTGGTAAAGTCCACCGGCCAAAGCAAAGAAGCTACAAGGGAGCACCAATGCAGAGCAGAGGCGCCTACATGGCGTTGTCAATCCTCACAGGGCTGCTGATGATCGTCCTCGGCGGCCTGTTTCTCGCCCAGCCCGGCCTGAGCCTGGCCAGCATCATCTGGCTGGTCGGGATCTTCGCGATCGTCTACGGCCTGTTCCTCGTCATCGCCGGCATCGTGGGCCGCCACGACGGCGGCGGCTGGGCCATCGCCGGCGGCGTCCTCGCCGTCATCATGGGCATCGTCGTGCTGGCATGGCCTGCCGCGACGAGCCTCGCCGTCCTCTACATCATCGCGGCGTGGGCGATCATCAGCGGTGTCGCCGACATCATCGGCGCGTTCGCCGGCGGCATCAGCGGCGGCCGGCGCGTCTGGCTGGTCCTCCTGGGCCTCATCGGCATCGGCGTCGGCATCTACTTCTTCGTCCACCCGGTGAGCGGCATCCTCACGCTCCTCTGGGTGGTCGGCATCTACCTGGTGGTGCTCGGCGTGTTTCGCATCGTCGCCGGGTTCATGCAGCCGCCGCGGCCGCAGGCCGCCTGAGCTGCACCCGCCCGGCTGCCCGAAAGGGGCGGACCGGGCTCTGAAGCGGCGCAGAGGGCCGGCCGGGACATCGTCCC
>CAIYOD010000185.1 GCA_903927755.1 uncultured Thermoleophilia bacterium
GCCTCTCGTGTACTACCGGCTCGATTGCCGCCGTAGGCTGGCCAAAGAGCCGAGCCCCGAAGGCCCTCGGCTCACTCCGGCGGCACCTCGAGGAAGGCGTAGTTGACGTCGATGCCCTTGCCCTTGTTGATGGCGCGGCCGATCCAGTAGCCGACCAGGCAGGCGATGAAGATGCCGCCCACGACGATGTACGGGGTCGTGCCCTTGAGGCCGTAGTTCGCGTTGGTGAGGAACGCGATGAGGGCGGCCAGGCCGAAGATGAACCCGATCACACCGAAGACGGTGACCAGCGGGAACCCGCCGAGCGTGTACTTGGCGCCCGGAGATGCTTCGTACAGCGCCTTGGCGCGGTACGGAAGCAGCGCGGCAGCCAGACAGCTGATGGTGAACACGTAGCCGCAGGCGAACGTGACGCCCAGGGTCATCGTGTACCACTGCGTCCAGTAGTTGTAGCCGTAGATCGCGACGCAGCCGAGCAGGAAGTAGATGATGTGCGCGTTCATCGGCGAACGGAACCGCGGGTTCACCTTGGAGAACCACGCCGGCAGCGTGCGGTCGAGCGACATGCCGACCATGATGCGGGTCATGCCGATGTAGCAGTTGCAGGTGATCTGCAGCGACGCGAGGATGAAGCTCACCGAGACCAGGATGACGATGATCGGGTTCGGCGAGATCACGATCGCGAACATGCCCGGGAAGGGCAAGACGCTGCCGATCCCGTCACCGGAGGCGCTCACCAGGTAGTAGTAGGAGTGCGACACGGCGTTGAAGAACTCGGTGCCCACCGCGCGCTCCTCGGCCCAGGCGATGATGGCGAGAACGACGCCGACGGCGATCATCGAACCGACGATGATGAAGGCCTGGTTCTTGAACACGCGGGCGCCCTTGATCTCGCCGCCCTGCTGGACGCTGTAGGTGGCCCACTGCAGGCTCGTCCACACAATCGGGGTGGCGAGCAGGATCGCCCCGATGGTGATCGCCGGCAGCAGGTCGATGCCGGCGCCGGAGACGTCCTTGATCAGCCACGCGTAGTAGTTCTCGCGGCCGTCGACGACGTTCGAGAAGTGGTTCATGGCGATGGCGAACTCGGCCGGCGTGGTGCGCAGGAACTGCACGACCAGGATGACGACGAGGATGCCGGTAGCGGCGAACATGAGGTACTGCAGGCGCACGTAGTTCTTGAAGCCCGTGACCAGCAGGATCGCCATGAGGGCTGCTCCGACGATGCTGATGATGACGTGGCCCTGCGCCGACTGGCACCAGACGGCCGCGTCGATGAGGGATTGGCTCTCGTAGTAGACACCGAGACCCATGAAGAGCGGCGCCATGCCGAGGGTGGCGAGGAGCCAGCCGGCGAGGGCGACCCACTGCAGGATCCAGATCACGAACCCGCTCATCACGACCGGGAACCCGATGGCGCCGCCGAGCACGCGGCTCTGGAACACGTAGTCGCCGCCGGAGCGCGGCATGGCGGTCGCCATCCACACGTAGGCGAGGGCGATCGGCAACTCGAGCAGGATCGCCGCGAGGCAGGCCATCCACACGGAGACGCCCGGGAACGCCGCCGGCGCCCACACGAACGTCCACGGGAAGATCACGCCCATGGTCAGGAAGTTGTACATGAACGCCGACCAAGGTGACATCACCCTGGACAGCCCCGAGGCCTTGCGACTGAAGACCTCCGGTTTTGCTGCGGTTGTGGCCATCTCTTCCCCCTGTGTCAGTCTCTCTGGACTCGTGACAGATGCGTCATCGCCGCCGGCGGCGGCGTCACCCCGACGTCATCTGGTAACCGACGATCTTGCCCGGCTCAAGTGTCAGGATGCACCCCCTCAGGACCCCCTCGCCGTACTCGCTGCCCGGGTTCACCACGGTGCTGCGCTTGATCTTGATGAGACCACGCGACTCGTGGATGTGCCCCGTGAGCACGAGCAGCGGCTGATGGCGCTCGACCGCGTTGCGGACCGCGTGGCTGCCGGCCGGCGCCGACTGCGGCACGCCGGCGACGACGATGGGAGCGGGCGGGTCCGTCGACCAGTCGAGCTTCGGACAATCGTCGAGCGTCGAATCGTACGGCGGGACGTGGAAGTTGAAGATCGCGTTCGTGAAGTCGTCGATCCCCTGGAGCGACTCCTCCAGGTACTTCTCCAGCGTCTCCTCGTCCGTCTCGCGCGGCGTGTCCCACGGCGTGGGGTTGCTGTACCCGCAGTTCGCCATGGGGAAGGTCTCGTCGAGCATCACGATGCGGCCCTCGCAGTTGATCACGCGGTCGCTCTGCGATGCCTCGAGCAGGTCGATGAGCTCCTGCGGGTCGTCGTTGCCGCCGGTCACGTACATCTTGATGTCCGAGTCGGCCAGGCGATCGTCGGCCAGGGCGATCCAGCGCTCGAGCCGCGCATGCGCCTCCTTCTTGAAGGCCGCGTCCACGAGGCTCTGATCGGCCTGCATGGCGCGGATCTCCTCCTCGTTCACCACGACGTGGTAGAAGCCGAGCGTCTCGATGCGCTCCTGGAGCGCCTTGAGCTCGTCGTCGCCGTCCAGGTGGGAGAGGTCCTCCTGCAGCGTCACGCGGTAGTGCCCGCCGCCCTCGTCGACGATCGGCACGAGGAACTTGCCCTCGATGTCGCCGCCCATGATCAGGTGGTCGACCTTGTAGAACTTGGCCGAGTTGACGAACTTGCGGTACGTGCGCTCCGACCCGTGCACGTCCGTCATGTAGAAGATTCGGATGCGCTTGCCGGCGGAGCCGCCCTTCTTGCTGAAAAGTCCCATGCGTCAGGTTCCTCCGCTCAGTCGATCTCGTTGTACCACTTGACCTTGTCGCCCACCCTGGCGCGGAGCTTCCAGCGTGTGCCCTTGGGGTAGTCGTCCATCGCGCTCATGAGCTCGGCGACGCGCTGGACGACGACCGTCTTGTGCTCGTCGTCGAGGTCGAGGTGCGGCAGGTAGTCGCGCACCTTCTCGAGGTTCATGGTGGTGGTGCGCCACAGGCCCCACTCCCCGGCGCACAGCTTGGCGACGCGCTGCGAGTTGATCTTGTCCTCGTCGTTGGCGTCGATCTCGTGCTCGAGCAGCAGCATGATCGTGTCGATGATGTCCTTCTCGTTGATCTTGACGATCTGCATCTTCTCGAGCAGCAACTCCGCGAGCGGGATCGTGGGCGAGTCGACCTCGAGCCGGCCCTTCCAGGGGATGGGATGGCAGAAGTCGAGCTTGTCCATGAACACGTCCACGTGGATGTGGTTCGTAGGGTTGTTGAAGATCAGGCGGCCGCCCTCGGCATGGAAGGCGTTGATCTCGATGTCCTCGTCGTAGCCGATCGCGACGAAGAACTTGCGGATCTGCTGGTCCTGCTTGCCGTAGCCGGCGAAGTCGATGTCCGTGTACACCCGGTTCAGCTTCTCCTGGATGTAGCCGAACTCCGGGCAGTGGTGCCAGAAGGCGAGGGCGCCGATGACGCGCAGGTGCACGCCCTGCTCCTCCCCGGCCTTGACGACGCGGAGGGCCTCCTCCTGGAACACACGCGCCATCTCCGGATCGACCTTGCCCATGCCGACGTCCGGACCCACTTCGCCGGCGGGCCGACTCATGTCATCGCTCATTCGCTGCCCCCACTCCCTAGATGATTGATTCCACGCCCGCAGCCTCAGGCGAAGTAGCTGACCAGAGAGCGGCTCGGACGACCGAGCCGGTGGTTGAGGCTGATGCAGGCGGCCAGGCAGAGGAAGCGCGAGAGGATACGCTCGCGCAGGCCCGCC
>CAIYOD010000186.1 GCA_903927755.1 uncultured Thermoleophilia bacterium
ATGGTGACGATAGTCGAGTACCCAGAAGGCGCGGCTTTTCCAGGAGTCATAGGCCGCACCACTGATGAGTCGAGCGAGGCCTGGCCGGCGCCGGTGCGGGCCAGGAAGGGCACCCCCAACGTCCTCTGGGTCGTCCTCGACGACACTGGCTTCGGCAACCTGGGCTGCTACGGCAGCCCGATCGAGACGCCGAACTTCGACGCGCTCGCCGCCGACGGCCTGCGCTTCAACAACATGCACACCACGGCGCTCTGCTCGCCGAGCCGCGCCTGCGTCGTCACCGGGCGCAACCACCACAGCAACGGCATGGCCTGCATCACCGAGTTCGCCACCGGCTACCCCGGCTACAACGGCATCATGCCGTTCGAGAACGGCATGCTCTCCGAGATGCTCCTCGAGCACGGCTACAACACCTACATGGTCGGCAAGTGGCACCTGACGCCGAGCAACCAGGAGACGGCGGCCGGACCCTACGACCGCTGGCCGCTCGCGCGCGGCTTCGAGCGCTTCTACGGCTTCCTCGGCGGCGACACCAGCCAGTGGTATCCCGACCTGGTCTACGACAACCACCAGGTCGAGCCGCCGGCTACTCCCGAGGAGGGCTACCACCTCACCCCGGACCTCATCGACAAGTCGATCGAGTTCATCGCCGACGCGCGGCAGATCGACCCCGACAAGCCCTTCTACCTGCACCTCTGTTTCGGCGCCACGCACGCGCCGCACCACGTGCCCAAGGAGTGGGCCGACAAGTACGCCGGCAAGTTCGACGACGGCTGGCAGGCCTATCGCGAGAAGACCCTCGCGCGCCAGAAGGAGCTGGGGATCGTCCCGGCAAGCACGGAGCTCTCCCGCCACGACCCAGACGTGCCCGACTGGGACTCTCTGTCCGCCGAGGCGCGCAACCTCTACAGCCGCATGATGGAGGTGTTTGCCGGCTTCCTCAGCCACACCGACCACCACCTCGGGCGGCTGCTCGACTACCTGCGCGCCCAGGGCCTGCTCGACAACACCATCGTCATGGTGATCTCCGATAACGGCGCCAGCGCCGAGGGCGGCCCCACCGGGACGACCAACGAGGCGCAGTTCTTCAACAACGCCCAGGAGCCGCTCGAGGAGAGCCTCGCGGTCATCGACGAGATCGGCGGCCCCAAGCACTTCAACCACTACCCTTGGGGCTGGACCAACGCCGGCAACACGCCGTTCCGGCGCTGGAAGCGCGAGACGTACCGCGGCGGCGCCTGCGACCCGTTCATCGTCTCCTGGCCGGCCGGCATCAAGGCCAAGGGCGAGGTGCGGAACCAGTACGCGCACATCATCGACATGGTGCCGACCGTGCTCGACCTGCTCGATCTTGAACCGCCGGCGGCCATCCGGGGCGTCACGCAGGCGCCGATCCAGGGCGTGAGCTTCGCGCACACGCTGGACGACGGCGCGGCCGAGACCAGGCATCACACGCAGTACTTCGAGATGCTCGGCCACCGCGCCATCTACCACGACGGCTGGCGCGCGGTCTGCCCCTGGCCTGGCCCGTCGTTCACCGAGGCCGGCGTCGGATTCGGTCAGCCAATCTCGTCGGAGAAGCTCGGGGAGCTCGATGCGCACGGCTGGGAGCTCTACCACATCGACGAGGACTTCGCCGAGAACCACAACGTGGCCGAGGAGAACCGCGAGAAGCTGATCGCGCTCATCGCCACCTGGTACGTCGAGGCCGGCAAGTACGACGTCATGCCGGTCGACGGCAGTGGCCTGGCGCGCGTGATGGGCGAGAAGCCCCTGGTGGCCGTGCCCCGGGAGAGCTACACCTACCGGGTCGGGACGCAGTCGGTGCCCTTCTTCGCGGCGCCGCGCGTGCAGAACCGCCCGCACAGCATCACCGCGAGCGTCGAGATCCCGGAGGACGGCGCCGAGGGCGTGCTGCTCAGCCAAGGCTGCGCGGCGGGCGGCTACTCGCTGTACATGAAGGACGGCAAACTCAACTACGTGCACAACTGGGTGGGTCGCGCCCTCTACTCGGTGGCGACGGAGGCTGACGTGCCGGCCGGCAAGCACGAGCTGCGCTTCGAGTTCGAGCCGACGGGCGAGCCGGATCTGCCGCACGGCAAGGGCGCTCCGGGCCGGATGCAGCTCTACGTCGACGGGTCTCTGGTCGCCAACGCAGAGGCGCCGACGACGACGCCGTTCATGCTCAACCCCGGCGCCCTGACTTGCGGCGCCAACCCGGGCTCTCCGGTCACTCCGGACTACCCCAGCCCGTTCAAGTTCACCGGCACCCTGCACGAGGTGACCGTGGACGTGAGCGGCGACCTGATCCACGATCCCGAGGCCGAGCTGCGCATGCACATGTCGCGGCAGTAGTCCCCGAAGAGACCATCAAGGAGCGGCGGGGCCGGCCAAGCCGGCGGGCCCCGCCGCTCCCCCAAGAGCGGGGACCCGTCCTCCCGCTCTTGTTCCGGAGACCGAAACGGAGGCCCGAATGCGCCCCATCCTGGTAGTGCTGACGGTGATCGGCTCGATCCTGCTCGCCTTCCTGCTGGCGGGGATCCTGTTCGCGAACCTCAGGTTCTTCATCTGGCTCGCGATCATCGGACTTGTGGTCTGGGGCATCTCCATGCTCGTGACGCGTCCGTGGAGGTACAGCTGACCGAGACCGGCGTCCGCGTGCGCCGGGACGCCGGGCAGGGTGGCGAGATCCCATCACGGGAGCGAGGGGCATGGTGAGAGCGACTCGGAGTGCAGCGGTATGACCGATCTCGCCACGATCCTGGCAATCATCCTCGTCTGGGGTGTCCTGTCAAAGCCGCTCGACCGGCGCGGGATCACCTCCGCGATCGTCTTCACAGTGGCGGGATTCCTCGTCGGCGCCAAGGTGCTGGGGTTGCTGGACGTCCCGGCCGAGAGCGAGGTCGCGCAGCGGGTCACCGAGGTGGCGCTGGTCCTGCTGCTCTTCAGCGACGCCACGCGGCTCGACCTGGGCGCGCTGCGCCACGAGCTCGGCTGGCCGAGCCGCCTCCTTCTCATCGGACTCCCCTTGACACTGCTCGCCGGGACGGGTGTGGGCGTGCTGGTGTTCCCGGGCATGGCCCTGGCCTCGGTGTTCCTGCTCTCGACGATGCTCTGCCCCACGGACGCAGCCCTCGGCCAGAGGGTCGTCACCGATGCCTCGGTGCCGGCCCGCGTGCGCCAGGCGCTCGACGTGGAGGGCGGGCTCAACGACGGCATCGCCGTGCCCTTCTTCCTGGTGGCGCTCGACCTCGCCAACGCCGAGCTCACCACAGGGGTCACCTGGGCGGTCGTCCAGAACGCGGCGGAGCAGCTCGGCTGGGGGCTGGGCGCCGGCCTCGCCGCCGGCCTGGCCGGCGGGCTGCTCTTCCGCGCCGCCGACCGGCGCGGCTGGATCAGCGGTGAGTGGCGGCAGATCATCCCGCTCGCCATCGCCCTGCTCGCCTACGCCGCCGCCGTCACGCTCGGCGGCAGCGGCTTCATCGCCGCCTTCGTCGGGGGCTTGGTGTTCGGCGCCGTCTCCCGCCAGCGCGGCTCCGCGATCACGGTGTTCACCGAAGAGACCGGCGGCCTGCTCGCGGCCTTCACCTGGATCGGCTTCGGGGCGCTGGCGCTGACCCTGGCCATCCCGCACATCACCTGGCGAGTGGTCCTCTATGCGCTGCTCAGCCTGACCGTGGTCCGCATGCTCCCCGTCGCGGTCGCGATGATCCGCCAGGGCCTTCGCCTGCCCACGCTGGCGTTCATCGGCTGGTTCGGTCCGCGCGGACTGGCCTCGGTGGTGTTCGCGCTCCTGGTGCTCGAGCGGGGCGTGCCGGAAGAACAGACCCTGCTTGCCACCGTGATCGTCACGGTGGCGCTCAGCGTGGTCCTTCACGGCCTGACCTCGGTGCCGCTGGTCGACGCCTACCACCGCTGGTATGAGGGTCACGCCGAAGCTCACCCGTCGGCGGCCGAGGCAGTGTCGACGACGGTACCGCGGCGCCGTCGCCAGCTGACGGGCGCCGATCTCGAGCGACTCCGTCAGGACGCGAGGCACGACTGAGATGAAGCTGCCGCTCGACCTCCCCAAGAGGAAGGACCTGCGTGGCGACCTCGCCGCGCGCGAAGCCGACGGAGTCCAGGAGGAAGCGTGATTACATCGAGACCACAGGACGATCCACCCAAGCGGGTCAAGAGCGTGGCTGAGCGGGGCCTGACGACCCCCCGCGCCGCCGGCGTCGCGGGGATCATCTTCGCCGTCCTGTTCGTCGTCTCGCTCTACCTCCTGGCCAAGGTGGTGGGCATCTCGCTCGACACGGAGCAGGTCATGGCGAATCTGAGCGGCTCGAATTCCGATGCTGCCCTGGTCGGCCTCTACATGCTGCCCTTCGCCGGGATCGCCTTCCTGTGGTTCATCGGCGTCATCCGCGACCGTATCGGCGACCGCGAGGACAGGTTCTTCGCCACGGTCTTCCTCGGCAGCGGCCTGGTCTTCGTCGCCATGCTGTTCGCCGGTGGCGCCGTGCTCGGCGGGCTCATCGCCGGCAACCGCTTCGGGCTGGCGACGCCGACGGACGAAGCGACGGTCGGCTTCGCCCGCTCGGTCGGCTACTCGTTCCTGTTCGTCTACTCAGCCAAGGTTGCAGGGGTGTTCATGCTCGCGACGTCGACGATCGCCAGGCGCGCCGCCTGGTCCCGCTGGATCTCCTGGAGCGGCGTCTTGATCGCGGCGGTGTTGCTCCTCAGTGTGAGTTTCTTCGAGCCGATCGTGCTGCTCCTACCCGCTTGGGTGACGGCGGTCAGCGTGTACGTCCTGGTGACGGGCGGTCGGCGGCCTGCCTGAGGGGCAGGCCTGGTGAAGGGTCGTGGCGCGGTACCAGTCACCATTCGGTACTGTCAGCGGTCGGCGCATGAGATAGGGTGCCGCCAGTGCAGTGGGGGGCATCGTCTGGCGACGAGAAGGACGGATCATGGCCCAGGACAAGTCCGAGCGGCGGCGAGGCGGTAGGGAGCAGACGACCGCGACCATCCTGGACGCGGCGGAGAGGCTCTTCGCGGAGCGCGGCTTCACCGCCGTCACCGTCCGGGACATCGCTGCCGAGGCGGGTGTGAGTCACGCGCTCGTACACCGGTACCTGGGCTCGAAAGAGCAGGTGTATCGAGCCACCCTCAGCCGTCGCGAGACCACGATCCGCGACGCGGCGCCGGCCGGAGAAGACCTGCTCGGGGCCACGCGGCTCATGCTGCATGAGGCCGTCATCAATCAGCGAGAGTACGTCCGCCTGATCGCGCACTCCGCCCTCCACGGCCTCGCCTACGAGGAGACCGTCGGCCGGTTCGCGGCCACAGAGCGGCTCGTCGAGATCGCCGAGCAGGTGGCGGCGGCCGAGGGCGAGTCCCGCGACCCGGAAGCTCCCGATCCGCGCTTCGTCATCGCCTCCGTCGTCGCCATGCTGATCGGCTGGTCGGCGGCGCGCGAGTGGATCCTGCGGGCCAGTGACCTCGACGGCATGAGCGACGAGGAGTTCGCAGACAGGTTCGAGCGCGTCGTGGTCGACCTGGAGCGCCTCTACTTCCCCGCGCTGCACGATGAGCGTGAGAGCTGAGGGAGTCCGGGCGTCCCCTGAGATGCAGGTGAGGCCGGTTGCCGTCCGGGGTAGAACCGGGGCCGAACTGAGTCGTCCGGCTGGCTTTGGCCGGACGGTCCCGACTGAACGATCGAGGAGGGTACATGAGTGAATTGATGGTGCTGGGCTTCGAGAACGAAGCCGCTGCAGAGGAGTTCGGCGTCACGCTGGGCCAGATGCAGAAGGACATGATCGTGCAGCTGCAGGACGCCGCCATGGTCGTGCGCGACCTTGACGGCAAGCCGCACGTGAAGCACGGCAACAAGCTCGTCGGCGCCGGCGCCCTCGGCGGCGCCTTCTGGGGCATGCTCTTCGGCCTCATCTTCCTGATGCCGTTCCTCGGGCTCGCGATCGGCGCCGGCATGGGTGCGCTGTTCGGCAAACTCGGCAAGACCGGCATCGACAAGCAGGTGCTCGAGCAGATGGGCGACGCGGTGCCGCCGGGCAAGGCCGGCTGGTTCCTGCTCATCGGCCAGATGACGGAGGACAAGTTCCTGGCCGCCGTCGCCGGCACCGAGGCGACGCTCGTCCGCTCCAACCTCTCGCACGAGCAGGAAGAGGAGCTCAAGCAGGCCTTCGGCACCGAGAAGCACGACAAGGACTGAGGTCTCGCGAGAAGCGACCGACCCTCGAGGGGCGGCCCGATGGGCCGCCCCTCGTTTCTTCGGTCTACACTGGAGCCGGCCGGGACATCTAGAAGGGGGTCGAGGTGGCGAAGGGCGAGGCGAAGCCGTACGGCGCGAGGCCACAGTGGTCGCCGGGACGACCGAAGTTCCGCGCGCGGCGGCTGTTGCTCCAGTGGGTCACGAGCGCGCTCGCGCTCTACATCGCCGCGATCCTCGTCCCGGGCGTCAAGATCGAGGGCCTGCTGGGGGCGTTCATCGCCGCGGCCCTGATCGCCGTCCTGAACGCCCTGGTGCCCCCGCTGATCGCCGCGCTGCGTCTGCCCTACATGCTCGCCTTCGGGTTCCTTCTCGTGCTGCTGCTCGACGCGTGGATGGTCCTGGTCGCGGCCGACCTCTCCGACCGCACCTTCAAGGTGGACGGATTCCTCACGGCGCTGGTCGTCTCGTTGGTGGCGGCCGCCGTGACCGTGGTGCTCGAGGTGCTCCTGGGCACCAATGACGACGACACCTACTCGCTCCGCGTCACGCAGCGCATCGCACGGCGCTCGCACGCGAGGGCGGTGACCAACGTCCCCGGCATCATCTACCTCGAGATCGACGGCTTGGCGCGGCCGGTCCTGCAGCGCGCCGTCCGCGATGGGCACGCTCCCGAGATGGCGCGCTGGCTCGCCTCCGGCTCGCACCGTCTCTCGGAGTGGGAGACCGACCTCTCGTCGCAGACCGGCGCCTCCCAGGCGGGGCTGCTGCTCGGTTCCAACGACGACATCCCCGCCTTCCGCTGGGTGGAGAAGGAGTCGGGCCGCATCATGACCTGCTCGGCGCCCGCGGACTGTGCGCTCATCGAGGAGCGGCACTCCAGTGGCCATGGGCTGCTGGCCGGCGGCGGCGCCAGCCGCAGCAACCTGCTCTCCGGCGACGCGGGAAAGGTGATCCTCACGGTCAGCCGGATGGAGGCCGAGAAGAAGGCTAACCCCGGCTACCGGGCCTATCTCGCCGACGGCTACAACGTCACGCGGACGTTCGTGCTCTTCTTCTACGAGGTGATTCTCGAGCTCAGCGCCGCGGCGCGCCAGCGCCGGCGCGACGTGCGGCCGCGCGGACACCGCTCCGTGAGCTACGCGTTCATGCGCGCCGGGCTCTCCGTGTTCGTGCGCGACTTCACCGTGCACAGCATCATCAGCGACATGATGATGGGCGTCCCGGCGGTCTACGCGTGCTTCGCCGGCTACGACGAGGTCGCCCACCACTCGGGGCTGGAGCGCAGCGACGCGATGGAGGTGCTGCGCAAGCTCGACCAGCAGTTCGGGCGCATCGCGCGCGCCCGCCGGTAC
The DNA here is from genome assembly GCA_903927755.1 of uncultured Thermoleophilia bacterium. Classification (GTDB taxonomy): domain Bacteria; phylum Actinomycetota; class Thermoleophilia; order UBA2241; family UBA2241; genus CAIXSE01. Next base: position 7,567 of record CAIYOD010000186.1, read on the forward strand.
GCCGCGCGCCCCTACGAGATCGTCGTGCTCTCCGACCACGGCCAGACGCAGGGCGCGACCTTCCTGCAGCGCAACGGCTATGGCCTCGACGAGCTCGTCCAGCGCAACCTGCGTGAGGCCGGGGTGGAGCATCTGGCGTCGGGTGACGAGAACGACACGGCGGTATCCAAGGCCGTCCGCGAGGCCACCGGCCGCAAGCAGAAGGATGTGGACAAGCACCAGGTCGGCGACCGCAAGGTCGTGGTCATGGGGTCGGGCAACCTGGGACTCATCTACCTGATGGAGGAGTCGCGGCGCATGACGATGGAGGAGATCGACGAGCGGCACCCCGACCTGCTGCCGGCGCTGCGTGCGCACGAGCACGTCGGCTGGCTGCTGGTGCGCTCGGCCGAGCACGGCGCCGTGGCGCTGGGCGCCGGCGGCGCCAACTTCCTGAGCGAGGGCCGCGTGGAGGGCGAGGATCCGCTGGCGCCGTTCTCGCCCACGGCCGCGGCCCACCTGCTGCGCACCGACGGCTTCACCCACGTCGCCGACATCATGGTGAACAGCTTCTACGACGAGCAGGTCGACGAGGGCTGCGCGTTCGAGGAGCTGATCTCGTTCCACGGCGGGATGGGTGGCCCGCAGACGCGGCCCTTCCTGCTGCACCCGGAGGAGCTCAGGGTCCCGGACGAGCCCATCATCGGCGCCGAGGCGGCCTTCCGCGTGCTGGCCGGCTGGCGCGGCGAGCTGCAGGGCGAGTCCGCCGAGTGACGAGCCGCGGCCGACCAGCGTCCGGCCGACCCACCGAGGCGCGATGCGCCTGAGGCCGCGACGCCTCAACACCGCCATCGCGGCCCTGTTCATGATCGGCTCGGCGGGCTTCGCCCTCGGGGCGCTGTCGTTCTACGCGTCGGCGGTGGGCCCGAGGGCCGACGCCGCCACCTTCTTCGTCGCGTCGATCTTCTTCACCGGCGCCTCGATCTGGCAGCTGGTGCAGAGCCAGAGCCCCGCCGTGGCCCCCACGGGGACGGCGCGCGACGACGAGCGGCAGCACCTGCGCTTCCTGGCCTGGCTGCCGCGCGACAAGAGCTGGCTCGCGGCCGCCACGCAGTTCCCCGGCACCCTCTTCTTCAACGGTACGACCTTCTGGGCGATGACCGTCGCGATGTCGAACAGCCAGTACGACCAGGTGGTGTGGCGACCGGACTTCTACGGATCGATCCTCTTCCTCGTCTCGAGCACCTTCGCGATCCTCGCCCTGGGTCGGATCCGAACCTGGCGCCTGCGGGAGGCCGCCTGGTGGGTGGCCCTGCTCAACCTGCTCGGGTCGATCGCCTTCATGGCGTCGGCGATCGGCGCCTTCGTGCTGCCCAGGACAGAGACGGCGGTCGACCTCACGATCGCCGACAGAGGGACGCTGGTGGGCGCCGTGTGCTTCTTCCTCGCCGCCTTGCTCTCACTCCCGGCCTGGCGACAGGCCGGTGAGGCCGGGGCATCCGGCGCCGGCGCCGGCGCCGGCCGGCCGTCAGTCCTCGACGAGTGAGATAGCGTCCACCGGGCACTCGTCGGCCGCGTCCTCGCAGCAGCCGGCCTCCACGCACTTGTCCGGGGCGATCACGTGGGAGAAGCCGTCGTCCCCGACCTCGAACACCGCCGGGCACAGCTCTTCGCACCTGCCGCATCCGATGCACAGGTCTTCATCCACTCTCGGTCTGGTCATGATCGCCTCAGCTGATCGTCGCCTGCATCTGGGATGAGTGTCCCCGCCGGGCCGCGCGAGCCCACATGGCTCCGTCGAGCCTGCCGCGACCTCGGGCCGACCAGCGCCCGCTCGAGTCAGAGCCCGCCGATGCCCTTGCCGAGCAGGACCACGCCGAAGACGACGAAGAGCACGATCATCACCGTGGAGTTGTTGGCCTGCAGCCACGTCTTCCAGCCGTCGAGGACCCGCGCCGCCTTCGTCTCGCCCATGAGGAAGTAGACGACGACCGGGGCGATGAGCCCGATGCTGGCGACGAGGATGAGGAGCAGCAGGACCACGACCTGCTGCGTGCCGCCGAGACCTGACCCGGCGATGCCGGCCGCTGCCGTCGCGGCGAGGATGAGGTTCTTGGGCTTGACGCCGCCGAGCAGCGCCCCGATGGCGAGCGAGCGGCCGGGCGTGAAGCGGTCGAGCGCCGCCATCCACTTCGGCAGCGGCGCCTCTTCACCGGGCTTCGGCCGGCCCCGGAACCTGCGCCACGCCAGGAACAGCAGCAGCACGCCGAGCGCGATCTTCAGAAGGGTCACGGCGGTGCGCGGGCCGCTCGAGTCGCCCGCCTCGGCGGCGTCGCTCAGAAGGAGCGCCACGCCGCCCACCACGGCAAGGCTCAGCAGCCAGCCGCCCAGGAAGGCCGGACCGTTCGTCCGCGCGCGGGGCGTGGTCAGGATCAGGATCACGGCGACGATCGCCAGCGGGCTGATGGCGATGCCGATCGCCAGAGGGAGCATCTCGCCGATCGCGCCGCCCACGATCCTCCTCAGGTCGCCAAGTGAACCCCATCATACGCGCTCGCGTCACTCGCTCAGACGCTCAGGCGTCACCCCTCTCTCGAGAGTCACAGAGCTCGTTCAGCAGACTCTCAGCAGATTCCCAGACTACACCGGTACAACTATGAGCGATACGAGGCCTGCCCCGCACTGAACGGCCTCATCGTTCGTGAACTATCCGTGAGCTCCGTCCGGTCCGACGGGCACAGGCAAGAAAGGCAGCGGAGAATGAACAAGTTCCTCGGCACCATGGTCGCAGGCTTCCTCGGGGCGGCCCTTCTGCTGGGCGGAGCGTACGCCACCGGCATCGTCGGCGGCACGACCGTGAACCAGGCCACCGTCAAGGGCGAGCCGGCCTCGTTCAAGACGACCGGTCTGACCCCACAGCAGGTCTACGAGCAGAACGTGGGAAGCGTCGTCGAGATCGTCTCGACGTTCCCCGGCACCACCGACATGTGGGGCCAGTCCACCGGTGAGCAGCAGGGCATCGGCACCGGCTTCGTCGTCTCCGCGGACGGCGAGATCCTCACCAATGCCCACGTCGTCAGCGAGAGCGGACTCACCGCGAGCACCGTCACCGTCGTCTTCAAGGGCGAGGGCAGCGACGGCGTCCAGATCCCGGCCACCATCGTCGGCTCCGACGAGTCCACCGACGTGGCTCTCCTCAAGATCGACCCGAGTCAGGCTCCCGAGCTCGTCCCGGTGAAGCTGGGCGACTCGTCCCAGGTCGCCGTCGGCGAAGAGGTCGTCGCGATCGGCAACCCGCTCGGCCTCGACTTCTCGCTCTCTTCCGGCGTCGTCTCGGCCACGGACCGCGAGCTGCAGTCGCCCAACGGCGCCACCATCACCGGCGGCATCCAGACCGACGCCGCGATCAACCCCGGCAACTCCGGCGGCCCGCTGTTCAACGCCGACGGAGAGGTCATCGGCATCAACGAGCAGATCGCCTCGCAGGCCGGCGGCAACGAGGGCATCGGCTTCGCCGTCCCGATCAACACCGCCGTCAGCGTGATGCAGCAGATGCAGAGCGGTTCGTTCGCACCGCAGACGCAGGAGCAGACGCAGAGCCAGGACGGCTACGCGTACCCGCAGGACGGCTCCGAGGGCTATGCCTATCCGGAGGACCAGTCCGGCGAGTACTACTGGCCGTACTGAGCCACCGAAAGACCTGATCGGCCGAGGGCCGGGGCGGCGATGCC
>CAIYOD010000187.1 GCA_903927755.1 uncultured Thermoleophilia bacterium
GCTCGGCCGGGTACTTACGGTCGTTGATGTACGGGATCTGCGTGGCCGTGAAGGCGACGATCTCGTACTCTCCCCGCTCGCGGAAGTAGGTGTTGAAGTTGTGGAAGTCGCGGCCTGCGGCTCCCATGATGAGGACTTTGGGTCTCTCTGGCATGCTCACTCCTGTGGTTGCAGGTCCCTCCGCGCCACGATCCTTGTGTCAGGCCGGCGGAGTGAACACTTTGTGGACGTAAGGTGACGTGAACAGCTGCAGCGTCGCAGCGTAGGTGGGCACGAACGTGACGCTCTCGCCGAGCGCCGGCGGACGGTCCATGGCGTCGATGTCGAGGATCAGATGGTCGCTGGAGGCGCCGAGTACCTCGACACGAGGATCGACCGGCGCGAGGCCGTCGGGCGGCGCGTCCTGGCGCCCGAGGGCGCAGATCGCGCGCCTCCGCTCGCCGCGGTCGGTGAAGGTCGGGAAGTTGCCGAACGCGTCCTGGGCGCTCATGCCACTCGGCAGCGACGGCTTGACGAAGCACTCGATGACCGGCGCCGAGACGGTGACGGCGTCGAGATGCAGGCCTAGCGTGGGCTCCCGCGTCAGCGTGTCGACGCCGAGCAGGATGGTCTCGCCGATACGCAGGCTGTTCACGGCGGCGGGCATGCGACCGGAGGTGGCCATGCCGATCGAACCCGAGTTGCCGCCGGAGACCAGCAGCGGCCGGCCGAGCTGCTTCTCGCTCTGCGCGGCCAGCTCGGCCAGCCGCCCGAGGTTGTCCTCATCCGGGACGATGGCGCCGTAGCAGGTGAGGTTCACGCCGATGCCGGCGATGTCGATGTGATCCATCACGTTGACGCGCCCGAGAAACGCCGGCAGGTCAGCCGGCAGCATGCCTTCGCGCAGGTCGCCGAGGTCCACCATCGCGACGATCGCGTGACGCCGCCCCGCCGCAGCGGCGGCGTTGTCCAGCGCGACCACCGTCTCGAGCTCGCTCTCGAGCGAGACGTCGGTGAGCTGGACGGTCTCGCCGGCCAGCTCCGGCGGCGGCGCGCGCAGCAGCCAGATGGGCGCCGTGAGGCCGGCGTCGCGGAGGCGCTGGGCGTTCTCCAGGCGTGAATCGCCCAGAGCCCTCGCGCCGCCGGCCAGCATCGCCCGGCCCACCTGCGGCGAGCCGCACGTGACCTTCGTGACGGCGACGACGGAGATTCCCGGCAGCTGGTCGACGACGGCACGCGCGTTCGCGCGCACCTTGCCCAGATCGACGGTGACGGTGGCTCTCGCCGGCATGACCCTCCAGTGCATAAGACCTATGCATCAGGGTATAGCCGGCGCCTCGTTCGCGCAAGCAAGGCGCACCGCTATATCACTGGTGGCCTGTGCTCGCGGGACTCTCATCGCCGGGAGCCAGCGCGAAGTCGTGCAGGCCGCGGCGGAAGCCGAGGGCGATGAGACGCTCGGCGAGTGGGCTGCCAACGGCAGGCTCGCCGTCGATGGTGTTCAGGGAGAGCTTACGGAGACGGCCGGCGCGGACCGCGGCCGCCAGGGCCTCGAGGGCGGGCTGGATATCGTCGCCGCGCCCGACGATCCGCAGCGCGCGGCCGCCCGCGTGGACCGACAGCGACGGTCGTCCACCGACCGTGACCAGATGAGCGCCGGCGCGCCGCGACGGCGGCCGCGCCTCCGTGTCCGGCCAGCGCAGGCCGGCGCCGTAGAGCTGGGCCGGATCGGCGGTGGCGATGACCAGCGGAGTCTCCGGCGCACCCTCCTGCGCGCGCAGCCGCTCGACGGCGCCCGGCAGCGCGAACTGGGCGCCGCCCAGGCCCTCGACAAAGTAGCCGCGGCGAGCCACGCCCAGCGTCTCGAGCGCCGACAGCGCTGGGTAGAGCGCGGCGAAGCCGCCCGGGAATCCCTCGGCGCGCACGAGCTCACGGGTGAGCACACCGTGCCGCTCGAGCAACAGCTCCGCCCAGGCGCGCCGGCGCGCCTCCGGGTCGGCCGCGCCGGAGCGGAACACATCGGCGGCCACCGACCAGCGGCCCTGGAGCGGAGGCGTCCCGCGCGCGCGACGGCGGAAACGGCCCGATGGGGCGCGCCCGGCTCGCGCCCCCGCTCCCGGGGTCTTCGCGCCTCGCTGGCGGAGAGGCGCGAAGGCGTCGTTGGTCGCCTCCCCCGCCCAGACGAGGTCCCACAGCGCCTCGCGCAGCTCGTCCGCTCCCACGTCGGGGTACTCGACGAGGAGGTCCGAGAAGAACGAAGCTCCATGAGTCAGCCGCTCGCGCAGGAGGTCGTGGACCTCGCCGCCGGCTCGCTCCCCGCCACCGGGCGGGGGGCCCAGCAGAGGCGCGTCGTCGCGGAAGTACAGCGCAACCCGCCCGGAGCGCCCGCCGAGCGGGCCGGCGCCCACCCAGACCACCTCTCCGTTGGCGCACAGCTCGTCGAGCCAGTACGGCGAGTACGTGCCGAGCCTGCGCGGCAGTACGTCCTTCTCCCACAGCTCGGGCGCCAGCGGCAAGCCCTGGAGCGACGCGAGCACGTCGCGCAGCCGGTCGACGCCGGCGCCGGCGGGCGCGTGGCGGTCCACGCCCTGCCAGGCCGGCGCGAAGCGTGCCAGCGTCGTCTGGGCGACCGGCTCGATCCCCTTGCGGAGCACGGCCAGCGACGCCCGGCGCAGGCGGCGCAAGACGTCGGGGTCGCACCACTCACGCTGGGTGCCGAGCGGGCGGAGCTCACCCTGGATGAGAGCACCGGCCCGCTCGAGCGCCGCGAGCGCCGGGCCGGCGTCGACCCCGTAGCGAACCTGTACGTCGCCGGACTCGAAGGGGCCGTGCGTGCGCGCGAAGCGACGCACCAGACCGAGCATCGCCTCGGGTGCGTCCTCGAGGAACGCCTCCGGCAGGCCGCCGGGCGGCTCGACGCCAAGGGCGTCGCGATACAGTCCTGCGTCTTCGGCGGCGATCCAGCGCTCTTCGCCGCCGAGCCGGACGCGCACTGCGCGGCGCTCGTCGTCGAGGCGCGTCATCCACGTGTGAGCTTCGGACGGCGGCTCCGCGCGCTCCGCGGCCTCCCCCGCCGACAGGTCGCCGACGCGCCGCAGCACGTCGTGGAGCGCGTCCGCGTCCCGCGCCCGCAGGTGCTCCGAGCGGTGCTGCAGGTCGTCCTCGACTTGCTCCAGCGCGCCCGGGTCGATGAGGTCCCGGAGCTCCTCCTGCCCCAGCAGCTCGCGCAGCAGCTCGCGATCCAGGGAGAGGGCGACCGCACGCCGCTCCGCCGCCGGCGTGTCCCCCTCGTACATGTAGGCCGCGACGTAGTCGAAGAGCAGCGACGAGGCGAACGGCGACGCCGTCTGCGTCTCTACCTCCACGATGCCGATCGTGCGAGTGTCGATCGCGCGCAGCAGATCCTGCAGCCCCGGGACGTCGAGCACGTCGCGCAGACACTCGCGGTACGTCTCGAGGATCACGGGGAACTGGGGGTAGCGCCTCGCCACCTCGAGCAGCGACTGTGCCTTGAGCCGCTGCTGCCACAGGGGGGTGCGGCGCCCGGGGTAGGCCCGCGGGATGAGCAGCGCGCGCGCCGCGTTCTCCCGGAAGCGCGCGCCGAACAGGGCGCTCGCGCCGAGCTCGGCCACCACGAGGTCCTCAGCCTCCTCGGGGTCGACGAGTACGAGCTCGGCCCCCGGCGGATCGTCGGCGTCCGGCAGATGGACGATGATGCCGTCGTCCGACCAGATCGCGTCCGCCTCCAGCCCGAAGCGGTCGCGGATGCGGGCCGTGAGCGCCAGCGCCCACGCGGCGTGCACGCGACCTCCGTAGGGTGAGAGGACGCACAGCCGCCAGTCGCCGATCTCGTCGCGGAAGCGCTCGACGACCAGCGTCCGGTCCGAGGGGACGACGCCCGTCGCCGCCTCCTGCTCGCCCAGGAAGGCGAGCAGGTTGGAGGCGGCGCGCCGGTCGAGGTCGTAGTCGCGCCGCAGCGTCTCCTCGTCTTCGTGGACGGCCACCCGCGCGAACGCTCCGATGGCTTCGCCCAGTTCTCGAGGACGTCCGATGCTCTCCCCGTGCCAGAAGGGCACGGCGCCCGGCGCGCCGGGCGCCGGCGTGACCACCACCCGGTCGCGGGTGATCTGTTCGATGCGCCAGGAGGTGGCGCCGAGCAGGAACGCCTGACCGGCGCGAGCTTCATACACCATCTCTTCGTCCAGCTCGCCCACGCGGCGGCCGTCGGGCAGGTTCACGCTGAAGAGGCCGCGGTCGGGGATGGTGCCCGCGTTGGCCACGGCGAGCGCGCGAGCGCCGGAACGCGCCCTGATCGTGCCGGCGACGCGGTCCCAGACGATCCGGGGACGCAGCTCCCCGAACTCCTGCGAGGGGTAGCGGCCGTCCAGCATGTCGAGCACGTTCTCGAGCTGGCGAAGCTCGAGATCCGCATAGGTCCACGTCCGCCTGACCAGAGCGTGGAGCTCGTCGACCGCCACGCCCTCGTCCCCTGCCGTGGCGGCGATCGCCACGATCTGCTGCGCGAGCACGTCGAGCGGGTTGCGCGGGACGACGGTCGTCTCGATGAGTCCCTCGCGCATACGCCGCGCCACGACGGCGCACTCGAGAAGATCGGCGCGGAACTTGGGGAAGATCCGTCCGCGCGACACCTCGCCCACGCCGTGGCCGGCGCGGCCGATCCGCTGCAGGCCCCGGGTCACCGACTTGGGCGACTCCACCTGCACGACCAGGTCGACGGCGCCCATGTCGATGCCGAGCTCGAGCGACGACGTCGCGACCAGGCACGGCAGCGTGCCCGCTTTCAGCAGGTCCTCGATGACGACGCGCTCCTCCCGTGCCAGCGAGCCGTGGTGGGCACGCGCGATGTCGGTCACCTCTTCCCCGCCCTCCCCAGCCTCCTGCCTCGCCAGGTCGTTCAGCCGCAGGGCAATGCGCTCCGCGGCGCGCCGGTTGTTCACGAAGACGAGCGTGGAGCGGTGCTCGCGGACAAGGCGCAGCAACTCCGGATAGATGGCCGGCCAGATGCTGCGCCGCGTCGCCTCGCCGCCGGGGATGGACTCGAGATCCAGGGGCGCGTCTGGCTCGACCATGGACTCCACGGGCACGTGGATGCACAGGTCGAGCGGCTTGCGCACCCCGGCGTCGACCACCGTGCAGTCGCGGCCGGGGCCCACGAGGAAGCGCGCCACCTCGTCCAGCGGATGCTGGGTGGCCGAGAGACCGATGCGCTGCACGTCGCGACCGGCCTGCACAGCGAGCCGCTCGAGCGTCAGCGCCAGGTGCGCGCCGCGTTTGGTCTGCGCCACCGCGTGGATCTCGTCGACGATGACCCACTCCGTACCGTTGAAGAGCTCGCGGGCCTGCGAGGTCAGCATGAGATAGAGCGACTCGGGCGTGGTGATGAGGATGTCGGGCGGGCGGCGCAGCATCGCCGCCCTTTCGCGCTGCGGCGTGTCGCCGGTGCGGACGCCGACGCGGACGTCCGCCCCGATGCCCCGAAGCGGAGCCCGCAGGTTCCGTTCCACGTCGTACCCGAGCGCCTTGAGTGGCGAGACGTACACGAGTCGCATCGTGCGCTCACGGGCGTCGGCGGGCGGCGGCTCGGCGACGAAGCGGTCCAGCGCCCACAGGAAGGCGGCAAGGGTCTTGCCGGAGCCGGTGGGCGCCGAGACGAGCGCATGGGCGCCGGCGGATATCGCCGGCCACGCCTGGACCTGCGCGGGCGTGGGCTCCGCGAAAGCCCGCGCGAACCACTCGCGGACCTGCGGCGTGAACGGCGCGAGCGCGGGATGTACGTCTGGTGTGGTCATGCGCTGTGGATGCCCCAGGGCGAGCCTAGCATCACACGGCGGCAGGACGGATCGCGTCTCTGGGAGTCTATCCCGGCGTCACGCTTGGGCTCCGCCCGGGATCGGTCTCCTCAGGCTCAGCCTTCGGCTTCGGCCCCGACCTCGTCGGGCGCGCCGCCACCCAGCCTGTGCCGGACGATCAAGAGGACGACGAGAAGCACCGGCACGATCAGGTCGGGGAGCACCGACCCGGCATTCAGCGCCCCGTTGTTCGCGGAGCCGGACATCTCGTGCAGGTGCACGCCTGCGGCGCCGACGGCGAAGATCGCCCAGCCGAGCGTGACCGCGTACCACCACTGCCCGCGGAACCAGATGCAGCAGATGCCCAGCACGCCGAAGGCCAGGTCGAACAGCCCGACCTCGGTCTGGAAGGGACTGCCCGTGGCCCACCCGAGCTGTTCCGCCACCTTGTCGGCGGCGAAGAGGTGCCCCATGGCGCCGAACAGCCCGCCGACGCCGACCCCCACCACCAAGGCGTACAACAGGTAGAGCTCGGCGATCCTCCGCCCGGTGCGCGGCTTTTTGCTCACGAACAGGTGCACCGTCGCCACAGCCAGAGCGGCGAGGATCACGATGATGGTCGACACGTCTCCTCCTCCCGTCGTCATCCGGCCTATCGGCCGGCGGCAGGGCGAGCTTGAGGCCGGCGCCTCGCCGCGGCGGGACGAGGGGGCAAACGCTCCACAGACAGGGCCGGAGGCGGGAGGATTGGACGGCATCGTTCAGTCCTCGGAGGGAGGAGCCATGGCAGGGAGCGTCTACAAGGTCATCGAGGTCATCGGCACCAGCGACAAGTCCTGGGAAGAGGCGGCCAAGATGGCCGTCGAGGAGGCGGCGAGCCATCTGGAGGACTTGCGCGTCGCCGAGATCGTCCAGCTCGACATGCACATGGTCGACAACAAGGTCGCCGCGTACCGCGCCAAGGTGAAGGTCTCGTTCAAGTACCACAGGGACGCCTGAGCCACGCGGGCCGGGGAGCCGCCGGCGGGCAGCTCAGCCGACGCGTCCGATCGAGTAGCCGAGCGCAGCGCCGTACCAGGTGAGGCCGCCGCTCCACCACTCGCCTGCCGGCGGCGGCCACTGCTCGACCACGTTCCACAGCCGAGCGCCCAGGGCTCCTCCCAGAAACGCGCCGATCATCATCCAGGGCAGGACGCGCAGCGGCACCAGGTGCCTGCGCATCAGCGGAGGGCACACGAGCAGCGCCGGCGCGATGACCGAGAGCGCCACCAGCACGCTGAAGCTGGTGAGAGTGAACCCGCCGAGGTGGAACAGATACGGGTGCACGAAGCCGTCGCTCCTCTCTGCCCGCGCGGGTCGAGCACGCGAGCCGGCAGGTGGTACTCATAGGCTCCAGCGGCCGCACCCAAACGGGCGGGCGGGGAGGCCGCATGCTCCTCCCCGCCCGCCCTCGTTCGCGTCCTATTTCACCTTGAGGGTGGCTTTCCCTATCACGCTGGCCTTGTTTCCGGCGTGGTCTTCACCGGTGACGAGGATGCGATAGGCGCCCTTGGCCAGACGGCACTTCCATCCGGTGACCTTCCACCAGCCGTCGTAGTTCTCACCGTACTCCGTCGAGAAGCGCACCTTGATCTTGCCGGATCGCGTCTTCACGACGAGGTGCTTCGTCACCTGCTCGCTCACGGCGTCGTAGACCCGGATCCTGAACGTGCACTTCCGGTTGCGCCTGACGGTGACACCCTGCGCGGCGCACCTGGGGCCAACGTTGTCAGTGTAGGTGGACGAGTAGGCCTTGAGGCTGACGTTGGCGGTGCTGTCCCAGCCAGTGAGATCGACCCAGCTGGACCCGTCGCTGCTGACGAAGCTCTGGCCGGGAGAGGCCGTCGCGCTCGAGCTGAAGCCGGTCACGGCCTTCTCGACCGCGATGGGGTATCCGTTACCGGGCGACGTCAGGCGCATCGCGACAACGAACTTCATGCCGCTTCTGAGCGTCATCAGCGGGGAGAGCTCGAGCGTGTGGAAGCCGGGGATACTGATCGTGCCCGTACCCCTTGGCCTCAGTGTGTCGAACGTCGCTCCCGAGTAGAGCGTGTACGTCGTGTTCGGGACGTGTGTGAAGAAGCCGACCGCGGTGATCGCCGCGCCCTTGGTCGCGGTGAACACGTTCGCCCCCCACGCCGTCTCCGAGCCGTAGCCGACGGTGTCCGACTGGCCGAGCGGGTCGTATGAGTACATGCCGGTGTAGTTGGTGGTCGACTCAACGCCCGTGTAGACGGCGTTGAAGACGGCGGACGTCCCGCAGAACCGGTCGTAGTACGAGACCCAGAAGTACCCGCTCTGGTGCTCGGAGGTTCCCCAACTGTTCCGCACGAGCCAGGCGCCCGGGCCCGGCGGTGTGGCGGCGAAGTTGGCGGCTGCGTAGCCGTCGTCCCAGCCGACGATGGTCACCGCGTGATTGATGGCGGAGCTGCCCCAGTCATAGAAGCTGGCGGTGGCGGTGTTGTAGTACCAGTCCTCCCAGCGGATCGACGTCGCCACGGCCCCGAAGGTGGTCAGCGCGTACTTGATGTTGGCGGTGTCCGTCGCGTACTCGCCGCCGGGGATGTACAAGACCTCCTGGACGTGCTTCTTGGCCGTCAGCCCGGATGGCGTTATCGAGTCACCGTAGGCGTCGTCGCTCTCGTCGACCGGGCCGCTCCAGCGGATGAGATACGCCGTCGACATGTAGTAGTTGCCGCCGTGGTCGTACTTCAGAGCCGGCGTGCTCCCGGTGTCGAACCCGGAGTTCAACGCGACGTTGTCCTCAGAGAAGTCGCGTGGTTCACCCGGCAGCAGGCAGGACTCGAGCGACCCGAAGGTGGCGAAGGTCCAACAGGTCCCCCACGGATATTGGTCCCTCACGGGCGAGAGCTTCCCGTAGGCGCGCAGGTCGTAGGAGGAGGGATAGGCGCCGCGCGCGGCGTCCAGGCGCGCGCTCCCGGCCGCCGATGGGTCCATCGGCGCGGGCACGACACCCGGCCGGAAGCCTGGGACCCTGTCCAGCCCGAGGGTCTGTCGCAGCTTCAGGTCGGCCTGGTAGCGCTGGAACTCAGCGCTGTGCGGGGCCGCACGCAGCACAGGGCCCGCGCTCGCCGCGAGCGGCGCGGCCAGGATCAGGGCGAAGAGGGCCGCGACCAGCGCGAGCCACGGGATCGTCCTTCGATACGGTGCGTGCATGGTGCCCTCCCGTCTGCGGTCTTCCCCTGGACCGGCCGCCGGGGGACGCGCCCTCCCGCGCGGGCCACGGTGGACGTCGCGCGGCGGTACGCATGCGGCTGGCTCCCTATTCTTTGAGTATAGCCAGCCTACGAGCGAATGGAAGGTGGAGATGCACCGCCGACCTCGGGCCTCGTCAGACGCCGGCGCTGCCGCGCATGAGGGCTACGACCGCCTCCGGCGCGAAGTGCGCGAAGAGGGCACCGCAGCAGGCGAAGATGTAGTCACGGTCGAGGGCGACGCGCGCGTCCGGCGGCGGCAGAAGCCGCTCCCCGCCGCCGCTCTTCGCGCGCGTGTCCGCAAGCACGGCTGCGCCGCCGGGCAGGCGCGTGAGCGCCCCGCCCGTGCCGATGACGAGCCGGCAGGCAGTGAGGTCGCGCCCACGCGCGACCGTCTGCCGGCCGGTCGGCGTGTAGAGGTGCGCCAGCTGACCGGCGTGACGCTGTACGCCGGTGACGGCGGCGAAGTGCGTGAGCGTCAGCGCCGCCGCGATCTCCTCCCGCGTCGTCGGCAGCGGCGGCGGCAGGTGCACGGGCCGCTCCTGCTCCGCCAGCATCTCCACCACGTGCCTGGCGCTGACGTAGGTGCCGAGGTCGCCCTCGACGGTGCGCTTGCTGTGTGGCTGCGGCTCGATCATCAGGGCCGCGATCTCCGGGCTGCCGTCGGTGATCGAGTGCACGTCGGTGGTGGCGCCGCCGACGTCGATGACGACGAGGTCGCCGACGTCCTCGGCGAGACGCTCGGCGGCGATGAGCACCGCGCCCGGCGTCGGCAAGATCTTGCCGTTCACCAGCTCTCCGATGCGCTCCATGCCCGGCGCGTGCGTGATGTGCTCCTCGAAGGCGTCGTGGATGACGTTCCGGGCCGGCACGATGTCGAGCTCGTCCACGGCCGGATACACGTTGTTGGTGAGCTTGACCCGGAAGCCGGCCCGCTCGAGGAGCTCCTGCGCGTCGCTGCCGACGGCACTGTTGCCTGCGTAGACAACGATAGGCCGCGCCTCGAGCTGCGCCATCTGCTCGGCGTTGAAGAGCACCGTGTCGCAGTCGCCGCCCTCGACGCCGCCGGCAAGGAGGATGAGGTTCGGGCGTACGGCGTCGATCTCCCGCAGGTCGTGCGCCCGCAGACGGCCGGCGGTCTGGTACTTGACGACCGCGCCGGCCCCGAGCGCGGCCTCCCGCGCGGCCATCGCCGTCATACGCTGCGTGAGGCCGTGGACGGTCATGCGCAGGCCGCCGGCGGCCGAGCTGGTCGCCAGCGTGAGCTCGGCCTCGACCGCAGCGCCGAGCGCCGCCTCCAGCTCCTCCCGGGCGGCGTTCACGCCGATGGTGACGTCGCCCTCGGCGACCGACGTGGCGGCGACGCCCTGCCCCAGGAGAGATGGCGTCGTCGCCGGGTACCCACGGAGCCCGGCGAACGCCGAGACCACCGTGGTCGTCGAGCCGATCTCGGCGACGAGCGCGTCCACGGGGAGAGAAGCTCCCCCCCGGGTCTCCCCCGCCCCGCGCCCTGCGGCCGTCGCCGTCACGGCGTCCTCACATCCCGCGTTCGCGCATCGTCTCGACCACGAATGAGGCGACCCCGATGCCCTTGGTCCCGCGTCCGAACCCGGCGTCCATGCCCCAGCTCTTTGCCAGCTCGTCGGTGACCTGGGTACCGCCGGAGATGAGCAGCAACCTGTCGCGCACGCCCTTCTCCACCGCCAGGTCGGCGAGCTTCTCCATGTTGTTCCGGTGCATGTCGCCGTGCGTGATGATCGTGCTGATGAGGACGACCTGCGCCGCGTGCTCAATCGCCGCGTCCAGCACCTTCTCGACCGGGACGCTGGTCCCCAGGTACTCGCACGAGAAGCCCCACTTCTCGAGGCCGCCGTGCTTGATGTCGATGATCTCGCGCATGCCGACGGAGTGTTCGTCCTCGCCGACAGTGGCGGCGACGCACTTGATGCCCTTCTCGGTGACGAACGCCTTGATCTCCGCGTCCTTCATCACGACGGGCTCGGGCGGGATCACGAGCCGGGCCGGGTCGACGACCACGTCCAGCCGGCCCTTCAGCTCGATGTACGTGCCTTCGGCCGGGTGCATCACCTGCTTGTTGATGACCTCGCAGTCCTGCAGGTTCATCGCCTTGCCGAACTCGAGCGCCGCGAACTCCGCGACGCGCGGCGCCGCCGGCAGGAACAGACTCACGACGACCCAGCCGTCGGCCGCCCACTCCACCTCCGGCTTGATGAGGTGCTTCTCGCGCAACTCGGCCGTCTGTGCGAGCCGGGCGTTGACGTTGTCCTCGGGGTCCAGTTCGTCGATGAACGGCACCTTGTCGGCGTCGCACAGTGTGCAGCCGCCGATGAGGTCGCACGGCTTGGTGGCGCCGGACGGCACGTGCTCGCCGCCCTCGGCGTCGTAGCCCTCCGGCAGGTGGTTCTCGCCGAAGTGGTGGCAGACGGGAGCGAGGTAGTCGGCGGCGCGAGGCACGATCGTGCCCGCCGCCACCCCGCCGTCGCTCTTGCGCGCGATGCCGTCGTCGTGCGTCTCGGGGTAGATGCCGGAGTCGACGAAGTACGCCTGCTCCACGGCGCCGAAGTAGCCACCGTCCTCGAGCATCGCCTCGAGGAAGAGGACGGCGCGCTCCTTGATCTCGCGCACCTTCTGGTTCAGCTCCGGCGCGTCGCGGTCGAGCTTGACCATCTCGCGCAGGCCGTCCATGCCCACCAGGCTCTGCTTGGCCGTGTTCACCGCGGCGACGTTGTTGTAGTGCCAGGGCACGTTGCGGCCCTCGTCGGGCGTGATGGTGCTCTGGATGTCGGCGCTGGTGAGCCGGCTGATCACGAGGTTCATGACGTGACTGACGGTGGCGTCGCGGCCGTCGGCCTCCATGTAGCGCGTGTTCTCCTGGGCGCGCATCTTGTACTCGCCGAAGAAGTCGCGCAGGGCGACCGCGTACGGCAGGTCCATGCGCATGCACGGGGCCGGCGCCGCGTCCGGAGGCACCGTGCTGAGGCAGATGTCCTCTTTGGGCATCCCCACCGAGACCGAATAGGCCGAGTTGATGGCGTGCTGCACCAGCAGTTCCGGCATCACGTTCCAGGCCTCGACGGCAGTGGCGTTGGCGTTGTGGGCGCCGTCGATCTGCGCCATGCGCACGCTGGCCATCACGTGCTTGGCCACCGCAGCATCGACGAAGCTGCGGTACATGTTGATGTTGCGGTAGAGCACGTTGTACTGCGGATCCTGGTGGGCCCCGTTCACGCCCTCCTCGGAGAACATGACGGCCATCTCGGGGCCGGCCACGCCGCTGACGTAGCTGTGGAAGTTGATCGGCCGGCCCACCTCGTCTTCGATGAGGTCGAGCGCTTTCCGCGTGGCGCGCACCTGCTTGCGCGTGACGGCGATGCCGCCGACGCCTTCGGGCGTGCCCTCGAGGAGCCCGTCCATGTGGCTCTGGCCGGCGGTGCGGATGACCATCATGTGGTCGGCGCCGTGCCAGGCCGCCATGCGCATGCGGCGGAGGTCGTCCTCGAAGCGCCCGGAGGCGATCTCGGTGGTCACGACGCAGTCGGGCTGCGGGTCGATGTCGCCGAAGTAGTGCGCCGCGGGCAGCGGGATGCTGCGCTCGAGGCCTTTCGACGTCTCCTTGTAGACGAACTTGTGCAGCTTCTGGTCCGGCACCTGCTCGCGCCAGTGCCAGCCCTTACGCCGCGGGCGATAGCTCTCGAGATCCTGCAGCAGGGCCTCGACGTCGAGCTTCTCGTTGGGATCGAGCGGTGGCATGCCGGGGCGCGGGTCCGTGTCCCTCATCGCGCCCCTCCCCACTTCTGCTCCACGACGTCCCAGCCCTCGCCGTCGGCGAGCCTGCCCGCGGCCTCGGGCGCGGTGCAGTCCCACGTGGTCATGCAGTGCAGCACCACGTGCCCGGCGCCATGCCCCAGGAGGCCCCGCTTCTCGCACTCGCCGACCACCGCCATGCAGGTCGGCGAATCGACGCCCATGCGCATCAGCACCGAGCGCTCGATGCTCGGCGAGGTGTGCGTGCGGGCGAGCTCGACCATCGGGTCGACGACCCGTTGCGCGAGCTCCCAGAAGCGCGCCTCCAACTGCTCGTCAGTGAGCTTGGCGAGGGGCCCGCGGATCTGAAGGTACGTGTCCTCGCGGGCCATCTCAGGCCTCCGCCAGCTCGGTCAGCGTCGCTTGCACCGTCTCCGGGTCGGACTTCGTATCCGCGGCCAGGAACTCGATGTCGTCGGACGTGGGCGCATACCCCTCGGGGGCATTCTTGAGGGCGTTGCGGATGTAGCTCTTGCGCATGCGCGCCACGTCGAAGTCCTTGGCGCGGATCTGCTCTACACGTTCAGGGATCACGATGACCTTGCCGGGGACGTTGTTCTTGGGGTCGCCCGAGCACACACCGACGCCCATCTCCTTGGCGAAGTTGAGCTGGCTCCAGTGATGCTTGCCGGCGCCGGTGTACTCCGTCTCCTGCACGACGACCGTCGCGTCTCGCGGCAGATCGCGAGCCAGACTCACGGCCGCCGTCATCGCGGTGTTGCCGGCCGGGCCACGCTCCAGACCCTCGAGCTTGGCCATCGCTTCGGTGATGTAGAACACCTCGCCCTGCGTCACCGTCAGGTAGCGGTCGATGTAGCGCAGCGGCCGGGCGGCGTTCCGCGGCACGTCGGCGCGGTCCGGCCACGTGGCGAACGGAACGCCGAAGCCGGTGTGGCCGGTGGTGAAGCTCTTGCGATTGAAGTCGTCGTCGCTGGCCATGTGCAGGCCGCTGAGGTCGACGGAAGCACTGATGATCTGCGTCTCCGTGGCCCCGGCACGCTCCAGGCCTCGGGCCGTGCCGGTGGTGTTGCCGCCGCCGGCGTGGGTGCAGATCACGTGCGTCGGCGGCGCCCCGGTGAGCGCCTCCATCTCGCGGGCGATCTCGAGACCGAGGGTCTCGATGCCGCTGACGCCGAAGCTGCTGTACAGCGACGCGGCGAAGTAGCCGGTCACGTCGAGCAACTCGACCATGTGGAAGAAGAGCTCCGGCCCGACGGTCAGCTGCAGGACTTCGGCTCCGTAGGACTCGCAGATGCGGCCCTTCTCGACGATCTCCGGCTGGCCGACCTTGCGGCTGTCGTAGGTCTCCTGGACGATGATGCACTTGAGGCCGTTGCGCGCCGCCTGGCTGGCGACGGCGGCGCCGTAGTTGCCCGACGTGGCCGCGATCACGCCCTCGTAGCCCTTCTCCTTCGCCACGTGGATGCTGACGCTCGCGCGGCGGTCCTTGAAGGCGCCGGCGAGGTTGGCGGCCTCGTCCTTGACGAAGATGCGCGCGCCCTTGCCGGGCTCGCTCACGCTGCGTACGAGATCGGTGATGTTGCGCAGTTCCAGCAGCGGCGTGCTGCCCACGCCGGCGCGGCCCTGGATGGCGACGATCTCGTCGAGGCTATAGCCGCCGGAGGTCATCATGCGCTCGTAGTCGAAGGCGATGGGGCTCAGCTCGAACTCGCTGTAGTCCATGCCCAGCGCCTTGCGCATGATCTCGCCGCGGCGGGCCATGATGGCGTCGAACTTGGTGGCCATCAGCGCTCACCGCCTTCGGAAGCGTGGTAGGCCGCGAGCTGGGCGCGCAGGTCGCGGCCCACGTGCGTCAGCTCCGGGATCGGGTCACCGTAGGTGATGTAGTAGCCGGGATTCACCGCCGAGAGCGCACCGGTGACCTTGCGCCCGGTGATCGTCTCGATGGTGAGCTCCTCGCCCTTGGCGGCTTCGCCCAGGGCGAACCCCTTGACCCACATCATCAGCGGCTTCTCCGCCGTCTCCGGCGGGAGGTTCTTGCTGCGGTCGGCCGGGTCGAGCAGCTTGCACTCGACCTCGACCCAGTCGCCCTCGCGGGCGTGCATCTCGTCCGTCATAGCGCCCACTCCCCTCAGTCCGTCGGCGTCCAGAAGCGCGGCAGCGGCATGTCGACCACGGTGAGCATGCCGGGCTTCGCGTCCTTCATGAGCGGGATGTAGTTGCCGGTGCTGGCGTACGTGCCCTTGCCACCCGGGATCTCGGGGGAGTTGACCATGTTCACGTTGGGGTCGCCGACGATCTTGATGTAGTCGCCGGTGCCCTGGTTG
Organism: uncultured Thermoleophilia bacterium; assembly: GCA_903927755.1. Taxonomy (GTDB): domain Bacteria; phylum Actinomycetota; class Thermoleophilia; order UBA2241; family UBA2241; genus CAIXSE01. Next base: position 15,157 of record CAIYOD010000187.1, read on the forward strand.
GCCATCTCCGGATGGATCTGCTGCGGGTGGATCAGGTGGATCTTGAGCTCGCCGTTGCTGTAGCCCTTGCCGACCTGCTTGCAGCCCGCGACCCAGCCCGCCGGGACGTTGACGTGCGGGGTGGAGCGCTCGACCTCGGTGACGATGGGCTCGCGGGTCTCGACGATCTCGTCGATCTTCCAGTTCAGCGCCTTGGCGATGAGCTCGATGGACTCGGGGAAGCCGATGTGGCCGACGATGCTGCCGTCGGCGACGCCCTTCTCGAACTGCTCGACGGTGGTGCCGACGCCCTGGCCCACCATGACGGTCGGGCCGAACGGAGAGAGGTCGTTGACGCGCGAGGCCTCGATGCTGTCGACGCGCAGGCAGATGGAGCTCCACATGACGATGAGGGCGTCGAGCACGAAGCCGGGGTTGATGCCCGTGCCGAGGATGCTGACGCCGTTCTCCTTGGCCACGCGGTCGAAGAGGTCGGCGCGCTCGGGGTCGCTCGCCCATGGGTAGCTGATCTTCTCGGCGATGCAGATGACGTTGCAGCCGGCCTTGAGCGCCGGGAGGATCTGCGGCTCGACCTCGTCGAGGTTGGACTGGGTGTTGATGCACACCACGTCCGGCTTCGTGGCGAGCACAGCCTCGAAGTCGGTGGTCATCTTGACGTCGCACGGGCGGCCGAGCAGCTCGCCGACGCTCTTCCCCTCCTTGGCGGGGTTGGTGACGATGACGCCGACGAGGTCGATGTCCTTTGGACGGTCGAGGATGAACCCCAGAAGACCCTGACCCATCATGCCTGTGCCCCACTCAGCGACCTTGATCATGTCTCGCTCCTCTTCAAGGGATTGACGCCTCTCGGCGCTGGTTCTCAGTCATGCATACGGAATATGCAGCGTTGGGCGGGACTCTACCATGCGACTGACGCAAGGGTCACGGGCGCTCAGGCGAGCAGTGGAAGGACTGCCGTACGGCACGCGTGGCGCGCGCCCGTGCATGGAGTGGTCCGCCCCGAAGCTGCGGGCGGGGAGGCGCCGGAGCCGCGTCCCGGAGGGACGCTCAGCCGGCGCTCAGATGCCGGTGGCTGGAGGAGGCTGATCGACCGTGTCGTGCGCGAGGATGGAGAGCTCTTTGCCCATCACGCCCCTTTCGGTCGGCTCGTGCCGGCGAGCGCCGGCGACTGCCCACAGGGTATGCGGCGCGGCCGAGGGGCGTCAACCGTCGCCGAAGAGTTCCTCGTTGGCGTCGGCGACGGCGTGGATGCGGTCCTGATCCCTCACCGGTCGCCGGCGGGCGCCCACCGTGGCGCCCGGCAGGAACTTCGCGTGGGCCGCGACGGCCAGCGTGGCGACGCGGATCGGCTGCCGCCGCGCCGCCTCGCCGGGCAGGCACGCAGGCTGCTCGCGGATGAAGCGAACCGCCAGCAGGACGGCCTCGTGCAGCTCGCGGTCCTCGGCCGCCGGATAGCTGAAGCGCCAGCGCCGCACCTGCGCCGCGATCTCGGCCCTGTCGGGCTCGACGCCGGTCGCGGCGTACATGCGGCAGTCGTACGTGCGGCAGACCAGCGGCCGGTCCTCGTAGATCGTGCACCGGCCGTCGATCAGCACCGGGCAGGCTCCGCTCTCGGTGTAGCCCAACAGCAGGTAGCCCGGTGGCAGGCCCGGCGCCACGGAGAGGTGCTCATTCGGCAGCCGCTTGCGCGCCCGCTTCTCCCCCGGGCGCAGATGGATCTGGTGGAAGGTGCGGCAGCAGGCGTTGCAGCTCGCGCACGGCACGTCGGCGGGCTCGTCCTTCAGCAGCGTCGCGAGCGTCGCCCGCAGCCAGACCGCGAAGGGCGTCGCCGGCAGCTCGTCGCTCATGTCCCGGGGCTCCCGTCTCCCTCGGCCTCGCCGGCGCCGTCGCGGGAAACGAGGACGACCGCCGCGGCGATGGTGGCCGCATCCGCGCCTCGGTGCGCGAGCCCTCCAGGCAGGAACACGGAGGCGACCTTGACCGCGAGCACGGCAAGCTGCGCCGGGTCGTCGGGCACGGCGGCGCCGGGGAACGCGGCCGCGTTGTCGCGCACGAAGCGCGCGGCCGCGCGGACGGCCGCGCGCTCGTCACGATCGCGCGGCGCGAGATCGTCGAAGCGCCAGCGCCGTGCCCTCAGAGCGATCTCGTCGCGGTCCGCCCCGATCCCGGCCGCGGCGAAGACGCGGCAGTCGTAGGTACGGCAGGTGCGTGGCCGGTGGGCGTAGATCTCGCACCGGCCGGCGCCGTCCAGCAGTGGGCAGCGGCCGCGGTCGTCGTAGCCGAGCACGAAGTGACCGGCGGGCATGCCCGGGGCCGGGAAGAGCAGCGCACGCGGGATGTGCGCCAGCGCGTCCCGATCGTCCGGGCCGACGTGCACGAAGTGCGAGGTGGAGCAGCAGGCGCTGCAGTCTCCGCAGGGTACGTCGGCGTCCGCCTCGTGCCTGAGCGCCGCCCTCATCTGCTCCAGCCACGCTCCGAATGCACCGGCGGACAGGTCTTCGGGGTGGGTGTCTCTCGTGCGGCTCACACCGGAGACGTTGCCGCCGCCGGGGCGGCGCGTCAAGCCGGCCCGCCGTGCGGGACGGCGCCCGCCACTCTCACTCCCCACCGGCGTCACGCCGACAGGGTCACTCCGCGCCGTCGTGCGCGCGCTTCAGCCCGGCGATGTCCAGCTTCTTCATCTGCAGCATCGCCTGCATCGTGCGCGCCGCCTTCTCCGGATCGGGGTCGCTCATATACTCGGAGAGCTGGCGCGGGACGATCTGCCACGAGACCCCGAATCTGTCCTTGAGCCAGCCGCACTGCTGCGCTTCGGGCGCGCCGCCCGCGGAGAGCGTATCCCAGTAGTGGTCGACCTCTTCCTGCGTGCCGCAGTCCACCACGAACGAGACGGCCGGCGTGAACGAGAACTCGGGCCCGCCGTTGAGCGCCGTGAAGCGCTGGCCGGCCAGCCGGAACTCCACGACGAGCGGCTTGCCGTCGGGCATGCGGCTGACGTGGCCGATCTCCGCGTCCTCGAAGACGGAGACGTAGAACTCGGCCGCTTCCTCGGCCTGGCCGTCGAACCAGAGCATCGGCGTGACCTTCTGGGCCGTCACTGCCATGAAGGACCTCCTCGTGAACGACGCGGGGCAGGCGCACGGAGTCCGGGCCGGCGCGCCGGGATGTGTGTCTCCCCCGTTGTTCCACCGCGCGCCGGGACTCAGCCGCGCAAGGCGCCTACCGCCCGGGCCCGCAATGAAGCCGGAGCCCGTGCGAGCCGCTCTACCCGAGCGAAGCGGGTGTCTGGTCCCCGTCGGCGAGCTCGTCGGGGCGGATCGCGCGGCCGGCCACTGCAGCCGCTCCGATCTCACGGCGCGCCTCGGCGCGCAGCTCGTCGTCCACCTGCACGGAGACGACGCGGCCGGCGGCGCGAGCCGCGACGAAGCAGACCTCCCGCACGCTGCCCTCTCCGAGCACTGCCTCGGCGGCGAGAGCATAGGCGGCTCCTTGCGGCCGGTACCGGTGCAGCAGCACTTCAGGCTCCGCAGCTCTGTCGGTCTTGTAGTCGACGACGACCCAGGCGTCGCCGTCGCGGTAGAGCAGATCGACGGCGCCGGACACGATGACCCCGTCCACGACGAATCCGACCGAGAGTTCGCGATATACCCCCTCCGGCTGGATCGCCGCAACGGCGGCGGCACGGACCGGCTCAGCCTCCCAGCAGGCGAGCGCCAGCTCGGCCGCCTCTCCGGCCAAGTCGGAGCGCTCCAGCTCGGCGGTGACTGCAGCCGCGACGGCCGGCACGGACGACGGGTCCGCCAGATCACAGAGCTCCATGATCCGGTGCACGGCAGAGCCGAGCGCCAGGGCCTTTGCCCGTCCGGGCGGCGCCCCCGGGCCCCCGGTCGTCGCTGCCTCGTCGACGTGCTCCAGGCCGCTCGGACTCGTCGCCGGTGCCGGGGCCCCCGCAGACGCGAGCTGCCGTCCCCGCTGCTCCCGCCACGCCGCGCGGTCGAGCAGCAACCGCTCGACCTCGGGCATCTCGTCGCGGTCGTCCCGCGGCGGCGGCGCGGACGGCGGCAGCACGAGCACGCCGCCGTCCTCGTACTCGGCGTCGAGCGGCGCCGGCTCGGGCAGGACACCCGCGACAGGTCCGAGAAGCGCTCCCTTGGCCGGTTCGCCCTTCTTGGTGACGGGGCTGCCGAAGAAGCTGATGACCAGGTGGTCCCTGGCCCGCGTGGTCGCCACGTACAGGAGACGCCGCAGCTCGCTCTCGGCCATGAGCTTCTCTCGCTCGGCGAGGGCCGTGTACGCGGGCGGCTCCAGTGTCTGCGCCGGGGATCCCGGCAGCTCGACCTTGAGACGGACGGCGACGCTCTGCCGCAAGCGGTCGACGATGGGCTCGCCACCGCCCGCGCCACCGCCCCGGGCGCCGCCGTAGACGACGACGATGGGGAACTCGAGCCCCTTGGCCTTGTGGATCGTGAGCAGGCGGACC
>CAIYOD010000188.1 GCA_903927755.1 uncultured Thermoleophilia bacterium
CGGCGCCGCGGAGCGCGCCGCCGCGCGGCCGGAGCGGCCGTTCAGCGGCGCGGCCGAGTTGGCCGCGCTCGTGCCGGCCCTGCCGGCCGCGGACGCCGGCCTCCTGCTCCAGGGCATGGTCGAGGCCGGCGAGCTCGTCGCCGGCGAAGGTGGCTACGCGCCCGCCGGCGCGGGCGTGCTCGGTGACGAGCAGGCGGCCCTGGCCGCAGTCATCCTCGAGCGTCTCGGCGCCGAGCCTATGGCGCCGCCGACGCTGGCGACGCTCGCCGACGAGCTGCTTCGCCCGACGCGCGAGCTCGGCCAGATCTTGGACGTGCTCGCGCGTCGCGGCGAGGTCGTCCGCGTCGACAAGGACCTGTGGTTCGGGGGCGCGGCGGTGGACAGATCCCGCGCCGTGCTGCTCGCGCAGCTGGAAGACTCGGGCGAAGTGACGCTGGCCGGCTTCCGCGACGCCGCGGGGTGCGGACGCCGCAACGCACAGGCCCTCCTCGAGTACTTCGACCGTGAGGGCCTGACCCTGCGGCGCGGTGACGTCCGCGTTGCTCGCCGCCGCCGTTCCTGACGCCCGGCCCGGCGGGGCGCCGCCGCTCCGCCTCTCGCACCGTCACCCTTCGCCGAAGCTCGCCACCTGGTCGCGGCCGCGGCGCTTGGCGAGGTACATCGCCCAGTCCGCCTTGTTGAGCAGGTCCTCGCGACGATCGGCGTCGTCCGGGTAGCCGGCGACTCCGATGCTCACCGTCAGCGGTACGCCGTTGGCGGTGAAGCCGGCGGCACGGATGCGCTCGCGGATGCGCTCCGCGACCACGAGTGCGGTCTCACGCTCCGTCTCGACGAGCAGCACCACGAACTCCTCGCCGCCGTAGCGGCCGGCGACGTCGATGTTGCGCACCGACTGCTCGATGACCTGCGCGACCTCGCGGAGGACCGCATCGCCGGCGCTGTGCCCGTTGCTGTCGTTGTAGCCCTTGAAGTGGTCGAGGTCGCAGAAGAGCACGCTCAGCGGCCGCTGCAGATCCCGGGCGCGGTGGAGTTCCTCGCTCAGGCGCTCGTGCAGGTAGCGGTGGTTGTAGAGGCCGGTGAGGGCGTCGGTGATCGCGTCGATCTCGGCGCGGCTGAGCCGCACCGCGGCCGTCTGCAGCATCGCGGCGAAGGTCTGCCGGCCGTCGCCGCGCAGGGTCTCGCTCTCGGAGGCGGAGAGGGCTGGCAGGTCGGCCGCGACGGCCGCGACGATCCGCCCCGAGGCGTCGCGGATCGGGGCCAGCCCCGTGATCCACACGCCGAACTCGTCGGCGAACACGGCGTTGACCTCCGGGCGCTCGCCGGCGAGCACCTGCGGCAGCTCGTCGTCGGCGAAGATCTCGTCGCCGAGGTGGGACTTCTCGTTCTCGTCCTCCTCGGGGTCCACTCCGATGACGAAGCGCTTGTCCACCTGCGCGTGCGTGGTCAGGAAGCGGGTCGGAGGGTTCGCGTCGCGGACCTCGCGCAGGATCCGCTCGATCTCGCCGTACGCGTTGGACTGTTCGTCGTCGAGGGCGAGCAGCGCGGCGTGCGTCTCGCCACGGATGCGGGAGGCAGCTTCCGCGGCGATCTCGTCCGCGGTCGCGCGCCGACGCGCCACATCCCCGAGGACGTAGAGGAACGCGTCGACCATCTCGGGATCGAACTGGCTGCCGCGGCAGTCCTGCAGTTCCGCCAGGCACTCGGAGTAGGTGAGCGCCTTCTTGTAGGGGCGGCGGCACGACATCGCGTCGTAGGCGTCGACCACAGCCATGGCGCGGGCCATGGTCGGGATGGCGTCGCCGGCAAGGCCGTCGGGGTAGCCGTTGCCGTCGTAGCGCTCGTGATGGTGCCGCACGGCGAGTACGAGGTCCTTGGGGAAGAGGGGGCGGATGATGTCGGCGCTCACGACGGGGTGTTCGCGCATCTCGTCCCACTCCTGCTGGTTCAGGCGGCCGGGCTTGAGCAGCACCCGGTCAGAGATGCTGATCTTCCCGATGTCGTGGAGGTACGCCGCCTCCTCGAGCGGCGCAAGGACGTCCTCCTTCCATCCCAGCTCGTGACCAAGCATCACCGTGTAGGCCGCGACCCGGGCGGCGTGGCCGAGGGTGTAGTAGTCCTTGGCGTTCAGCGCCGAGCTCAGCGCCTTCAGGTTGCCGAGGTGCATGCGCTTGATCTCGTCGTACAGCTGGGCGTTCTTGATCGCCAGGGAGAGCTGCGTGCCGACGCGCTGGAGCAGGTGCCGGTCGACGGTCGCGAAGGCATCGGGCTCGGCGCTGCTCAGGTCGAGGACGCCGAGGAGGCCGGCGTCGGACGGCAGGGCGATGATGACTCCCGAGGCGAGACCCTCGATCGCCGGCGACCCCGCCAGCGGCGGGAGGTCCTCGGGAAGGCGCACGACGAGCACCCCCTCGCTGGCGATGCGCTCGATGAACCCGGGCTCGAAGTCGTCGAGCGAGACGCCGACCAGCGCGTCGGCGGCAGGTCTCGAGCCGATCACCTGCCCCACCTTCACCCCGTCGAGGAGGAGCAGTCCGTACTCCTCGAACGTCATCAGCGCGCCGAGCTCGTCGACGGCCGCCTTCACGACCTCTTCGAGGTCGAGGCTGGCGGCCGTCCGCGCCGCGATATCGTTGAGGAGTTGCGTCTCGCGCGTCGTCTGCTGCTCGCGCGCGAAGAGCGCCGCGTTGTCGATGGCGAGGGCGGCGGCGTGGCAGATGGCCGCCGCCGTGTCCAGCTCGGCCTGCGTGAACGTCCGCTCCGCGCCGCTCTCGACCAGCTCCACCGTGCCGATCACCCGGTCCTTGACGATCAGCGGGAGGGTCGCCCAGCTCTTGCGCTCGAAGTCCTTGTTGATCTCGTGCACGGCCGGCGTGAGCCGCGGATCGCGCAGCGACCCGACCACCACCGGCCGCTTCGTCTCGATCACCTCGCGCGTGACGGCGGCGTCGGCGAGGGCCAGTCGCTGCCCCAGCCATACTTCGTCGACCTCGCCCTCGCTGACGCGCATCAGGGTGTGGAGTTCGTCACCCTCGATGATGGTGATCTCGCACTCGTTCACGCCGACGCCGAGGCAGAGGTGCCGCGCGGTCGCGAGGAGCGTCGCCTGCAGGTCGAGACTACTGGCCAGCTCCAGCGAGGACTCGCTGATAAGCGCCATGCGGCGGTTGCCGCCCTCGAGTCGCTCGACCAGCATGGCCTTCTCGAACGATCCGGCGAGCAGCCTCCCGACGTTGCGGATGAGGTCGAGATGCACCGTGTAGTCCCTCACCCGGGTGTCGAAGATGTCGATCAGTCCGATGGGGCGCCCATCCACCACGAGCGGCAGCGACACCATGCTGTGGAAGCCCCAGCGCCGGTACGCCTCCATCTCGACCGCGCTGAGCTGAGTGCTGTCGAGGTCGCCGACGACCATCGGCTCGTCGGCGGCCAGCGCGGCGACGGTGGCCTCGTACTCGACCAGTGGTCGTTCCGACCCGACCTCGTCGGCGTCCCAGCCCCGGCTGTCCACGCTCGCCAGGCAGCGGAGGACGCCGCCGTCGACCTGCCAGATGTCGCAGTCCTCGGCCGCCAGGACGGTGCGGAGCCGCTCCGCCACTGCTCTGGCCAGCTCCTCGAGCGTGCCCGCCTCGTTGAGCCGGTCGCCGAGCTCCACGAGCTCGCGAAGCGCCGCGTTGCCGCGGCGCAGTCCGGCGAGCAGATCGGCGTTGCGCAGCGCGTCGGCCACGGTGCGCCCCGCCTCGGGGAGGAACCAGCGCACCTCGTTGTAGTCGCGCTCGCGCGCGTCGAAGACGTCGATGAGGCCCACGACCTGGTCGTTGCTGACGAGCGGCAGCGACAGGTTGCTGCGGAAGTCGTACTGGGTGAAGTCCCCGCGTTCCTTGTCGGTGAGGCGCTCGTCGTCGAGCGAAGTGATCAGCAGCATCTCGCGGTCTTCCAGCGCCTGCTTCGTGGACGGATAGTGGTCGATGACGAGGATGTTGCCGCGCGCATTCTCGTCGACGCCGTCGCCGTCCACGCTGGCGAGGCAGCGCAGGTAGCCTTCCTCGAGCCACCAGATGTCGCAGTCGCTGCAGTCCAGGGCGGCCTTCAGCCGTGTTGCGGCGCGCTCCGCGATATCCACGGCCTCATCAGCCGCGGCGAGGTCGGCGCCGAGCTCGATGAGCTCCTCGCGCAGCAGGGCGATGCCCCGCGCCTCGTCAAGGAGGGCCGTACTGTCGAACACCCCGGCGACCAGCTGACACACGCTGGTGAGGAACTCGAGGTCGCCGCTCCAGTCCCGTGCCGCGTTGTCGTAGAGGTCCACCAGGCCGACGAGCTCCCCGCCCGCGACCAGGGGCATGGTGACCGAACTGGCGAATCCCCAGGCGCGCATGACCTCGGCCTCCCCCGGGCCCAGACGCGGGTCTCCGAGGTCGGCGATGGCCAGCGGCGTGTGGTCGAGCAGTGTGCGCTCGAGCGACGGGTAGCGGCTCGTGTCGAGGATGTTGTCGCGCATCTCAGGGTCGGCGCCTTCACGCGTGCAGCTGACGACCAGGCGGATGACGCCGCCGTCGGCGCGCCACACGTCGACACAGTCGGCGTTCGCCGCCGTCAGCAGCCGCTGTGCGAAGTGCAGGACGAACCGGTCGAAGTCGTGCGTCTGCGCGACTTCGAGCGAGAAGTCCACGAGTTCGCGCACGCTCTTGTCCCGATGCGCGAGCTCGTCGACCGTCCGCCTGATCGCGACCGCTTCGGCGCACACGCGCGCGAGGCCCCCGAGCACGTCGATGTGCTGCGAGTAGTCGCGGTCCCCGGCATCGCTGAGCTCGATGGCGCCGATGAACTCGCCGCTCAGCACGAGCGGCGCCCAGGCGAGGGAATGGCAGCCGCGCCGCTGCATCGCCAGCCGGGCGCGCCGGCTCAGCCCTTTGTCTGTGACTCGAAAGCAGGTGACGCCTGCGGCAGCGGGGTCACCGTCGGCGGGCGTCCAGTCGGCGGTGGCCCAGGTCGAGCCGATGCGGGCGGGGTCGCTCTCGCCACTCTCGATCGACACGGCGAGCCGCAGGCGGTCGCCGTCGGTGAAGAAGATCTCGCAGCGTGGCGCTCCGGTGATGGCGCACATGATGCGAGCCGCCTCGGCGGGGACCGCATGTGGGTCCTCGGCCAGCAGCGACATGAGGTCAAGTCCGGCCTGCAGGGTGGAGCGCAGGTCCTGAGTCTGTCGACGGAGGTGCGCGAAGTCCCCGGGGGCAGCTCCCTCGGTGTCGTCCTGCGGCGCCAGCGCGCGGACGTCCTCGGCGAGATAGCGGCGGTGACCGCCGGGGCTGCGATGGGCGGCGATGCGGCCCACGTCCGTCCAGCGGCGCACCGTGTTGGGGCTCACTCCGAGCAGACCCGCCACGTCTCCGACGCGGAGCCACACAGCCTCCGGCCTCTCACTCACACTGGCCAATCGTCCCCCTCGCAGCGCCCGCTGGTCCTGCAATCATCGGCAACGTGCAGAGCAAGCTTGACCAAAACTCCCATGTTTCACACCGTTTGGGGGAGGTTCGGCAGGATAGCTTCTCTGTGGGTCGGCGCGCTCCAAAGGCGCGCGCCGGCGCCGGCCTTGGCTCTCTCCCGCGTCCGGCATAGCATTCCTCCCGACCATCACCGGCGGTCACCGCCGTGTGCAGACCACGCCAAGGGAGCGGAACAGCATGGCACGCAAAGGCAGGGTTGAGGGCAAGGTCGCCCTCGTCACGGGCGTCGCGAAGCAGGACAGCATCGGCTTCGCCACGGCAGAAGTCCTGGCAGAGGAGGGCGCGCTGCTCGCGATCTGCGACATCGCCGACGCCGTCCACGGCTGCGCCGAGAAGCTGCGCGAGGTGGGCGCGACGGTGAGCTCGCACACCGCCGACCTCACGAAGATGGACCAGGTCAAGGCGATGGTGGCCGAGGTCGTCGAGTGCTACGGCCGCATCGATGTATTGGTCAACAACGCCGGCATGGTCGTCTTTGGCCAGGACGAAGACTTCAAGGCCTTCCAGGATCTGAGCGAGGACGAGTGGGACTTCGGCATCGCCATCAATCTCAAGACGCAGTTCAACGTCACGCGCTGCGTCGTCCCGGGCATGATCGCCCGCGGCTATGGCCGCATCGTCAACATGAGCTCGGTGACGGGACCGGTGGTCGCGAACCCGGACGAGGCGGCGTATTGCGCCGCCAAGGCCGGCGTGCTCGGCCTGACGCGCGGGCTCGCCCTGGACGTGGCCAAGCACGGCATCACCGTGAACGCCGTGGGCCCCGGCTGGATCGCCACCGGCTCCCAGGCCGACGGTGAGGACGTCGGCGGCCTCAACACGCCGATGGGTCGCTCCGCGTTCCCCGTGGAGGTCGCCAAGCTGGTCTGCTTCCTCGGCAGCGACGACGCCAGCTACATCACCGGCCAGCTGGTCGTGGTGGACGGCGGCAACACGATCCAGGAGTACAAGGGCCCGAGCGACCTCTACTACTGAGGCGCATGGTCAGCCGACGGCCTCTCGCGGTATGCTTTGCCGGAGAGTGAACGGGCATTCAGTATTCGCCAGAGGGGGAGGCGTATGACGTCCGACATGAGCGGCAAGACGGTGGTCGTGACGGGAGCCGCGGGCGGCGTCGGTGCGGCGGTCGCGCGGCGGTTTGCGGAGGCCGGCGCGACGTTGGTCCTCGGCGACCTCAACGCCGTCGCCCTGGAGGACCTGTGCGGCCGGCTGGCGGCGATCAGTGACGTCCACGGCGTGACCTGCGACGTCACCAGTGTCGCCGACATCGAGAACCTCATGGCCGAGGCCGTGGAGGCGACGGGGCGCATCGACGTGCTCGTCAACACTGCCGGCCTGTGGGTCGAGGGCCCGACCGAGTCCATGACCGAGGACGACTGGGACCGCGTCGTGAACGTGAACCTCAGGGGCACGTTCTTCGCCTGCAGCCGCGCGATCCCCGAGCTCAAGAAGACGCAGGGCTGCATCGTCAATCTGAGCTCCGACGCCGGGCTGGTGGGCACGCCGGAGACGGCCGTCTACACGGCGTCCAAGGGCGGCGTCAGCGTCATGACCAAGGCGCTGGCGATCGAGCTGGCGCCGGACCTCGTGCGCGTCAACGCCGTGTGCCCCGCCGACATCATGACGCCCATGCTGCAGTATCAGGCGGACAAGTACGGCGAAGGCGACCCCGAGGGTTACTTCAAGCGGTTGCTCGCGAGCTACTTCCAGGGTGACAAGGCTCGCTTCATCACGCCCGAGGAGGTCGCCGAGCTCGTCTTCTTCCTCGCCTCGCCGCCGGCGACGCCGATCACCGGCGCCAACATCTCCATCGACTTCGGCACCTCGGCGGGCTACGGCTACAGCTGATGACGCGGCGTGCCGACAGCGCCTGCGGCAGTGGGGCGCCGCGCCGGGGCCGGCTCCTGCCGGCCCGTCTCGCGGCGCCCGCGGCCGTCCTGCTGATCGCGCTCGCCCTTCTGGCGCTCGCCGGGCCGGCCGGCGCGATCTACCGGCCCGGCGACGACTGGCGGCACATCGAGACGACGCTCAAGGCGCTCGGCCGGCGCCCGCCGCGCACGCCGGTCGTCTACCTGCTCGGCGGCTCGGCCGCACGCGAGTGCATCACGACGGAGCGGAACTGGAGCGCGCAGATCGCCGCTCTGGGCGGCGGCCGCGTGCGCGCCCTCGACTTCGGCTCGTCGAGCCAGGCCTTCAAGCACGGCCTGACGATCGTCCGGGCCGCCCCGGCCGTACCGTCGATCGTCCTCATCGGCCTCAACGTCGGGCGGTACACGTCGATCCCGCCCCGGGACGTCACGCGATCGGCGGCTCCGTTCACGCGCACCGGGTCGGTCTACGACCCGCACCGCTTCCACGTCGGAGACCAGCTCTCCGACGCCGCCAAGCGCGGCATCGTGTCCACCTGGATGCGCGTCAAGTACCCGCGCTTTCGCCGGCGCTACGCCGGCGACGCCGCCGTGCTGCGCGAGCTCATCGCCCTGTGCCAGGAGAGGGGCTTCTACCCCGTCCTCGTGGAGCTTCCGCTCAACCTCCGCATCGTGGGACACGCGTGGGACGCGCCGCGGGCGCGCTACCGCCGCGGGGCGCGTGCGGCAGCCGCGGCCTACGGCATCCCGTACGCGGACTTCGTCGCCCGCGCCGGCCTCGTCAGCAGCGACTTCGTCGACGTCTCTCATCTCGTCGAGCCGGGACGCGCCAAGTACCAGCGGCGGCTCTCGCGGCTCGTCGTCGCCAAGCTCAAGCAGTACGGCCTCGCGCAATGACCCCACTCCATCAAGGGAAGGAGCACTTCGCAGACCATGGCTGAGAAACCGTTCGTCCACCCCTACATCCCGAACTCGGTGCCTGAGACCAAGCAGGCGATGCTCGATGAGCTCGGGCTGAGCAGTGTGGAGGAGATCTACGCCGAGATCCCCGGCCGCCTGCGCTTCAAGGGGACGCTGGACATCCCGCCGGCGATCCTCTCCGAGCGGGCGCTGCGCAAGCACGTGCAGGGCCTGCTCGACAAGAACTCCTCGTCCGTCGACTTCATGAACTTCTGCGGCGCCGGCTGCTGGCAGCACCACGTGCCGGCCGTCGTCGACGAGATCATCAACCGCGCCGAGTTCCTGAGCGCCTACTGCGGCGGCGACTACAGCGACCTGGGCAAGTACCTCACGCGCTACGAGTTCAACAGCATGATGGGCGAGCTGCTCGACTACGACGCCGTCGCCAACCCCATCTACGACTGGGGCGACGTCGCCGGGCGCTCGTTCCGCATGGCCCGGCGCATCGCCGGGCGCGACAAGGTGCTGGTGCCCGCGCACATGAGCCCGATGCGGCTCATGGAAGCTCGCACCCTGTGCCAGCCTGAGTCGATGGCGAACAGCACCAAGATCCGCTTCTACGAGTGGGACCGGGAGACCGGCATGGTCGACCTGGATGACCTCAAGGCCAAGCTCGACGACTCCTGCGCCGCCGTGTACTGGGAGAGCCCCGGCTATCTTGGGACCATCGAGGCCAACGGCCCCGAGATCGTGAAGCTCGCGCACTCCGTCGGCGCGCTCGCCATCAACGGCGTCGACCCGATCACGCTCGGCGTGCTCGCGCCGCCCGGCGCGATCGGCGCCGACATCGCCTGCGGCGACATCCAGCCGCTCGGCATGCACATGCACGCCGGCGGCGGCTGTTCCGGCTTCATCGCCTTCAAGGACGACGACCCCGTGTTCGCCCAGGAGTGCCCGCTCGAGCTCTACACGGTCATGGAGACCGCGACCCCCGGCCAGTACTCGGTGGGCGAGGCCATGGCCGAGCGCACCAGCTACGGCATGCGCGACCAGGGCAAGGACTGGGTCGGTACGGCGTCGGGTCTGTGGACCATCGCCGCCGCCGTCTACATGGCGCTCATGGGCCCGCAGGGCTTCAGGGAGGTCGGCGAGACCTGCATCGCCCGCTCGCACTACGCGGCCAAGAAGCTCGGCGAGCTGCCGGGCGTGGAGATCAAGCTCTCCCCGAGCTTCTTCAAGGAGTTCGTCGTCAACTTCGACGGCACGGGCAAGAGCGTGGCCGAGGTCAACAAGGCCCTGCTCGGCCACCAGATCTTCGGCGGCAAGGACGTCTCGGCCGAGTTCCCGGAGCTCGGCCAGAGCGCGCTCTTCTGCGTCACCGAGTACTACGACCAGGCGGACATCGACGCGTTGGTGTCGGCGGTCAAGGAGGTGACGGCATGAGCGACGCGATGAAGAACGCCGCGGCCGAGAAGCTCGCCGGCCTCGCCAGACTCCGCCGTGATGGCGGCGCGCTGCACGACTACCGCGCTCCCCGCTGGGACGAGCCGTTCATCATGGAGCAGGGGATGCCCGGCGAGCGCGGCATCCTCGTGCCGCTCGCCGAGGACGGCGTCACCGCTGAGGTCGGATCGGCGGCGGACTACATCCCGGAGGGGATGGCCCGCGCCGCCGCCCCTGAGCTGCCCGAGATGGCCCAGTACCAGGTCATGCGCCACTACCTGCGGTATGCGCAGATGACGCTGGGTATGGACCTCGGCAGCGACATCAGCGAGGGCACCTGCACGATGAAGTACTCGCCCAAGATGCACGAGGAGCTCGTCCGCGGCCACAGGGCCGCAGACGTGCACCCGTGGCAGGACGAGGACACCATGCAGGGGCTCCTCCAGATCGTCTACGAGACCGGGCAGTACCTGAAGTCGATCAGCGGCATGGACGCCTTCACGCTGCAGCCCGGCGGCGGTTCTCATGCGGTGTACACCAACGCGTGCGTGATGCGCAGGTACTTCGAGGCCAGGGGCGAGCTGGGCCAGCGGAGCGAGATGATCACGACGATCTTCTCGCACCCGTGCGACGCGGCGACGCCCATGGTGGCCGGTTTCAAGGTCATCACCGTCATGCCCGACGAGAACGGCTACCCGGACCTCGAGGCCTTCCGCGCCGCCGTCAGCGAGAAGACCGTCGGCTGCATGATCACCAACCCCGAGGACACCGGCATCTACAACCCGCAGATCGACAAGTACGTCGAGATCCTGCACGACGCCGGCGCCTTGGCGTTCACCGACCAGGCCAACGCCAACGGCATCCTCGGCTTCGCGCGGGCGCGCGACGCCGGCTTCGACGCCTGCCACTTCAACCTGCACAAGACGTTCTCCAGCCCGCACGGCTGTGAGGGGCCGGCGACGGGCGCCTACATGTGCACCGACGAGCTGGCGCCGTACCTGCCGGTCCCGGTCGTGGTGAAGGACGGCGACAGGTACCACCTCGACTACGACCGGCCGGAGAGCATCGGCCGCGTGCGCGGGTTCCTCGGCAACTGGATGGGCGTCATCCGCGCCTACGCCTGGATCCGCAACCTGGGCCCCGAGGGCCTCAAGGAGGTCGCCGAGATCTCGGTGCTCAACAACAACTACCTCGACAACCTGCTGATGGCCATCCCGGGCGTCAGCCGGCCGTACGCCGAAGGCCACCGCCGGCTCGACCAGGTGCGCTACAGCCTGGAGAAGCTCAAGGAAGACACCGGCGTCGGCACCGAGGCGCTGCGCGACCGCATGGTCGACTTCGGCATCCAGAGCTACTGGATGAGCCACCACCCGTGGGTGGTGCCCGAGCCGTTCACGCCCGAGCCTTGCGAGACCTACAGCAAGGCCGACCTGGACGAGTGGGCCGCGGTCATCAAGAAGGGCGTCGACGAGGCCTACGCGGACCCGCAGTTCGTGCTCGACTCGCCGCACGTCCAGCCCATCGACCAGATGCGGCGCACCGAGGCCATGGAGGACCCGGAGCAGTGGGCCTTCACGTGGCGCAAGTACAAGAGGAAGTTCAAGGACAAGGTCTGATCCTCTGACCTGACTCTCGCGCGGGACGGGGCGCGGCGCCGCAGGGCTCCGCGCCCCCGCGCGCTCGGGTATCATGGGCCGAC